>NZ_JBEXLM010000011.1:0-220296 GCF_040609975.1 Micromonospora sp. NPDC004551
GACCAGACTCGTTGTCAGCCCGACCGAGAACCGGAAAACTGAACAGCGCACAGAGCCTCACCCAGGCGATCTACACCACGCCGCGGGACGTGACCCGCGATGACCGGGGCGGAAAAGCGTCAGGCCCGGTCCAGGAGGACCGGGCCTGACCTAACCGTGCGCCGCCAGGGACTCGAACCCCGAACCCGCGGATTAAGAGTCCGCTGCTCTGCCAGTTGAGCTAGCGGCGCTCGCCGGCAACGGCAGGAACGGTAACACGCCGCCGATGCACCCTCGCGGGGGGCGGCACCGTTTCACCACCGGCGTCTCCCGCCCCTGCGGTGACCGCAAAAAGTCAGGCCCGGTGCACTGCACCGGGCCTGACTTGAACTGTGCGCCGCCAGGGACTCGAACCCCGAACCCGCGGATTAAGAGTCCGCTGCTCTGCCAGTTGAGCTAGCGGCGCTCGCTGACAACGGGAAGAACCTTAGCACGCGCGCCGAGCCGGGCTCCAATCCGATACCGGGCTCCCCCCTTCGGTCGAGCTTAACCGGCGAAAGCCCACAAACTTCGCACCCCCGAGGTCGAGGGGCCCAGCACGCGGGCTCCCATGCGGCACGATGTCCGCCAGGCACGCGAGAACAGAGGTGGGGATGGGCAGGTTCGCGCGGTCCGGGGCGATGGTGGGCGTCCTGGTCCTCACGGCGTCGCTGGCACTGACCGGGTGCGGCGACGACCAGAAGAAGCCGGCGTTCGTGGCCGGCGCGCAGCAGGGTGACGCGGTCGCGACCACGTCGCCGGGCACGACGGGTGAGCCGAGCCAGGCCGCCCTGCCGACGCTGACGGTGAGCCCGGCCGACGGGTCCGACAAGCGCCCGGTCAGCACCGAGATCAGCGCGAAGATCCCGGGCGGCGGGAAGGTGTCGAAGGTCGTCCTCACCGCCGCCAACGGCGCCACCGTCACCGGGCGGCTGCGCCGGGACGGCTCGTCCTGGGTGCCCTCGGCCCCGTTGAAGTACGCGACCCGGTACACCGCCACGGTCACCGGCACCGGCACCGACGGCCAGGCGCGGCAGGGCACCAGCAGCTTCACCACGATGGCCAAGCCGAAATCGATGATCGGCTCGGGGCTCTACATGTTCAGCGGCAAGACGTACGGCGTGGCCATGCCGGTGGTCGCCGAGTTCTCGCCGGGCATCCCGAAGAAGGACCGCGCCGCGGTGCAGAAGCGGATGTTCGTGCAGACCGACCCGCCGCAGCCGGGTGCCTGGCACTGGGTCTACAACGGCACGCAGGCGTACTACCGGGCGCCGGAGTACTGGAAGCCGGGCACCACGATCACCGTCCGGCTGGCGCTGGCCGGGATCCCGTTGAGCAACGGCCGCTACGGCAACGTCGACCGGAGCGCCACCGCCAAGATCGGCCGCGCGTTCGAGATGAAGGTCGACAACGCGACCAAGCGGATGACCGTCTACGAGAACGGGGCGGTGATCCGCACCCTGCCGGTGAGCCTGGGCAAGAAGAGCACGCCCTCCTCCAGCGGCACGATGGTGGTGATGGAGAAGAAGGAGTCGACCGTCTTCGACACCCGCGACGAGCCGGACCCGCGCAACCAGTACGTCACCAAGATCGACTTCGCCCAGCGGCTCACCTGGGGTGGCGAGTACATCCACGCCGCGCCCTGGTCCGAGGGGGTGCAGGGCCGGGAGAACGTCTCGCACGGCTGCGTGAACGTCTCGATGGCGAACGGCCGGTGGCTCTTCGGCAAGACGCTGGTCGGCGACCCGATCACGGTGAAGGGCACCGAGCGGCGACTGGAGCCGGGCAACGGCTGGACGGCCTGGAGCATGAGCTGGTCGCAGTTCGTCGCGGGCAGCGCCGTGCCGGTGCCCGCGGGCGGGCAGGAATCGCCCTTCTGACCAGGCGTAACGTGGGCGGGCGCGCCACCATCGGTGGCCGTTCGCCCGCGTCCGTCGGGCGTGAGGAGACACCACCCCGCCCGACAAAGCGCCGCACGCTATCAAAATTGTTACATCGCGGGCGGGGTGTTTTGGTTCACGTCCGGCAACGGGTAACCGTTCCGGTGCGTCTGTAGGGGACGATGGGACCCGGGACCACGACTGTGAGGGAAGCATGCGAGCTAGCCAGGACGAGCTGATCCGGGGCGGCACCGCCCGGCGCGGCGGGCGACGCCGCGTGTTCGCGGCCGCGGTGCTCGCCGCCGCCATGGCCCTGACCGGGTGCACCAGCGACAAGGGCGGGGACAAGCCGTCGAGCTGGCAGGGCGGCGGCGAGAAGGGCCCGAAGGCGGCGGCCACCATCACCGAGCCAGCGGCCGACGCCAAGGACGTCCCGGCCTCCACGGCCGTCACCTTCACGACGAAGGACGCGGAGGAGACCACCGTCGAGCTGAAGGACTCCGCCGGCAAGGCCGTCGAGGGCGAGCTCGCAAAGGACGGGAAGAGCTGGCTGCCGGACGGCGCGCTCGCCTACGGCGAGACGTACACGGCCACGGTGACCGCGACCGGCGACGACGGCAAGCCGGCCACCGCGACCAGCACCTTCACCACCATGGCGAAGCCGGGCAAGCAGATCCGGGTCACCAGCTTCCTCGGCGACAACCAGGTCGTCGGGGTGGCCATGCCGCTGATCGTCAAGTTCGGCCGGGCCATCCCGGAGGACTACCGCGACGACCTCCAGCGCCGGATGACCGTCACGGCGAAGCCCGCCCAGGAGGGCATCTGGCACTGGGTGAGCCCCACCGAGGTGCACTACCGCCCGAAGACCTTCTGGAAGGCCAACAGCACGGTCAGCTACAAGGTGCAGGCGGGCGGGCTGCCGCTCGGCGCCGGCTGGTACGGCCGCTCCGACCTCACCGTCGACATCAAGATCGGCCCGTCGTTCGTGATGACCGTGGAGAACCGCACCAAGCGGATGACGGTCACCAAGGACGGCAAGGTGATCAAGACGATCCTGGTGAGCCTCGGCAAGAAGAGCACCCCGTCGTCCAGCGGCACCATGGTGGTGATCGAGAAGCTCCGCCACACGGTCTTCGACACCATGGAGGAGCTGGGCCCCGAGGAGGGCTACCGCACCGAGATCGACTACGCCCAGCGGCTCACCTGGGGCGGCGAGTTCATCCACGCCGCGCCCTGGTCGGAGGGCGTGCAGGGCCGCACCAACGTCTCGCACGGCTGCGTGAACGTCTCGATGAAGGACGGCAACTGGCTCTTCGCCAACACCCGCATGGGCGACCCGATCACGGTGAAGGGCACCGAGCGCAAGCTCCAGAACGGCAACGGCTGGACCGACTGGAACATGAGCTGGGACGAGTACGTCAAGGGCAGCGCCCTGCCGTACGAGCCGCCGGCCGAGCCGGGCGACGACACCAGCCCGTCCGCCGACGAGCCGAGCGTCGAGCCGACCAACTAATCCGATGGCATCGAGCGGCCCCCTCCACCTGGACGGGGCCGCTCGCCGCTGTCGCGCCCGGAAATGACCGAAGCCCCCTCCCGGAGGAGGGGGCTTCGGTTCCGCTGGGGTGACTGATGGGAATTGAACCCACGACAACCGGGACCACAACCCGGTGCTCTGCCAACTGAGCTACAGCCACCATGCTCTCCGCGCCGGTCGACCCGGGCGGGGCGCGGACTAATAATAGCCACACCCCTGCGGGCCCCGTCCAGCGGGTTGCGGCCGGGCCGCCCGGCGGGGCTCAGAGCTGGGCGGCGATCGCCTTGGCGGTCTCCACGTCGGGGCCGGGCAGCGGTACGAAGACGGTCCGCCGGTAGTACTCCAGCTCGCGGATGCTCTCCCGGATGTCGGCCAGCGCCCGGTGGGCCAGCCCCTTCTGCGGCTGGCCGAAGTACACCCGCGGGTACCAGCGCCGGCACAGTTCCTTGATCGACGAGACGTCGATCATCCGGTAGTGCAGGTGGGCGTCGAGCCGGGTCATGTCCCGGGCGATGAAGCCGCGGTCGGTGGCGATCGAGTTGCCGCACAGCGGGGCGGTGCGCGGGTCCTTGACGTGGCTGGCGACGTAGTCGAGCACCATGTCCTCGGCCTCGGCCAGGGTGACCGTGGAGCGGCGTACCTCCTCGGTGAGGCCGGACTTGGCGTGCATGGTGCGCACGATCTCCGGCATCGCCTCCAGCGCCGCCTCGTCGGCGTGGATCACCACGTCGACGCCCTCCCCGAGCACGTTGAGGTCGGGGTCGGTGACGAGCGCGGCGACCTCGATCAGCTTGTCCCGGCCGAGGTCCAACCCGGTCATCTCACAGTCGATCCAGACGAGAAGATCAGCCACCGCCACAGACTACGCGCCGCCGACCCGCCCGCGCCTGAAGCACCCTGGCCGAGGTGGACCGCTAGGGTTTCCCCGTGCCAGCCGAACCCGTCGCACCACCCGCCGTCACCGAGGACGATCCGGGCGGGCGTACGGCGCGTCGGCTGGTCGCGGTGGTGGCGCTCGCGGCGGTGCTGCCCGCGCTCTACCTGCCCGGCCTGGTGCACGACTTCTTCGACCTCAAGATCTACATGCGGGCCATGGACTGGTGGTCGGCCGGTCACCCGCTCTACGACTACGTCCAGCCGGACCGGGTCCAGGGCGCGCTCTACTTCACCTATCCCCCGTTCGCGGCCCTGCTGCTGCGGCCGTTCGCGCTGCTGCCGCTCGGCGCCACCATCGCGATCTTCACGGTGCTGACCGTGGTCGGCGTGGTGGTGACCACCCGCTGGCTGGTGCTGCCCGTGCTCCGGCGGCACGACCTGCCGAAGCTGTTCAGCCTCACGGTCGCCGTGCTGCTGGTCCTCGCGGTGGAGAGCACCCGGGAGACGCTCACCTTCGGGCAGATCAACATGCTGCTGGTGGTGCTGATCCTGGGCGACCTGCTGTTCGCCGTCCCCCAGGGGCGGCGCTGGGCCGGCGTGGGTGTGGGGCTGGCGGCGGCGCTGAAGCTGTTTCCCGGCATCTTCGTGCTCTACCTGCTGGCCACCCGGCGCTGGCGGGCGGCCATGGTGGCGGCGGTGACCGCGACGCTGGCCACCCTGCTCGCGGCGGCGATCGCGCCCGGCGACTCGTGGCGGTTCTGGACCCACGAGCTGTGGGCGACCGACCGGGTGGGTCGGACCGACTACACCGGGAACCAGTCACTGTTCGGCCTGCTCAGCCGGATCACCGCGCCGGACAAGCCGAGCCAGTTGCCCTGGCTGCTGCTCGTCCTGCTGGTCACCGGGTACGGGCTGTGGCGGGCCGCGCGGGCGGCGCGGGCCGGGGACGCCCTGGCCGGCCTCACGCTGACCGGCCTGGTCGGCGGGCTGGTCAGCCCGATCACCTGGACCCACCACCTGTACTGGTTCATCCCGGCGGTGGTGGTACTGGTCGACGCGGCGCTGGACGCCGACCGCACCACCGTGGCGGGTGCCCGCCGGTGGCGGTGGCTGCTCGTCCTGGCCGCCGGCACGGGCTTCGTGATCGTCTACGGGGTGGTCACCTTCCAGGACTGGGGCGTCGCCCCGGCGCGCACCGACGATCCCGCCGAGTTCGTCGTCCGCAACGCGTACGTGCTGCTCAGCCTGCTGCTGCTGGTCGTCCTGCCGACCCGCCGGCCGGCGCCGGAGCGGGCTGCCGCTCCCGCCGGAAACGGGCACTAACTGGACAGAACTCGCGACAAGCGCCGTTCGGCGCTAATCTGGTCTCAACTACCTCAGGTTTCTCCCAGGTAGCACCGATCCCCCGGTGACGGTGGCCCTCCGCGTCGGCAGCGCGGAGGGCCACCGCCGTAATGCCGGGTTCACTCGTCGGCGGGCGGGGCCGGCCGGATCGGGCGGGATGAGCCCGCGGCGGTCACCGGGGGCCAGGACCACTCCGGGTCGGCGGGCAGGTCGGCCAGGCTCTCCGGCCGCCGGCTCGGCACCGGGCCGATGGCCGCGCGGGACCGCCCGGCGGGCGCCGACCCGACGGAGACCAGTTGCCGGTCCGGCACGGTGGACGGTTCCGGCTGCCGGCCCAGCCCGCTCAGTGAGCTGACGCCCAGCCGGCCGGCCAGCACCGGAACCTGGTCCGGCTCGACGACGAAGACCACCTCGCGCGGGCGCACCGGGCGCAGCAGCAGCACCACGGCGAGGACCACCAGCAGCGTCCCGCCGGCCAGCAGCGCCCAGGCCACCCCGGGGAACCAGCCGGCGCGCAGTTCGGCGCGCAGGTCCAGGGCCAGGTCGCCGCGCCCGTCCGGCCGCATCACCACCAGGCTCAGCGACCGGCCGGCCACCTCGGCCGGGCTCCACTCCAGAGAGCCGATCCCCTCGCGTACCCAGAGGTCCTGGCCGAGCGGGACGGGGGTCGCGGTGCCGGCGGTGGGCGGGTCGAGGCGCACCGGCAGTGGACCCCGCGCCAGCGCGACCCGCTGCACGGTGGCGTGCGGCACGTCGGCGAGCCACCGTCGCACCTGATCGGTCGGGGCGAGGCCGAGGAAGGCGGGGCCGTCGGCGGTCCGCGCGGTGAGCCGCAGCCGGGCCTGCCCGGACCGGGCGACCGGCGCCTCCGCGCGGAGCACGGCGTCCACGTCGGTCACCACGACCGCCCGGGCGGGGGTGCGGATCGTCTCGAGGCGGGCGCCGAAGCCGCCGTCCGGGTCGGTGTGCCGAGCGGCGAGCCACAGCCCGGCACCCGCCAGCAGGGCCGGAATTCCCACGGTCAACAGCAGCATGCCGGCGATCGTGCGCACGAAACGCATTCGCGTCGTCCCCCTCGGTAGCGAAGTACCCCGGCCGACCTTACCGACGGCGGCCACACAATCGCCGGATATCCACGGCATGCGACCGAAGGACCACGGAAAGGCCGCCGGCCCGCCGGAAGATCCGACGGGCCGGCGGCGCGAGCGTGGGGTCAGGACTTCGCGGCGGGCTCCCGGCGGGTACGCAGGAAGGCCAGCCCGCCGAGGATCAGGCCGGCCAGGCCGGCGACCAGACCGGCCACGCCGAGCGCGGTGGCGGCGCCGGTGTCGGCGTCGTCGTCGTCGTCATCGGCGGCGGCGGCCGCCGGGGCGCTGGCGGCCGGCGAAGCGGACGCCGAGGCGGCGGTCAGGGTGAGCACCGGCGCCGGGTTCTCCGGCTCCTCCGCGCCCGGCGTGGGCTCCTCGATCCAGCGCGAGACGTTGCCGTCCGAGTAGGTCTGGAGCACCTTGAACACCATCCGGTCGACCTGCGGCAGCGGCCCCATCGACACCGGGAACTCCTGGAACTCGCCCGGCTTGACCCCGCCGTTCGGTGCGGCCGTCCAGGTCAGCTTGGCGACCGCCTCGGTGAGCTGGCTGCCGTGCACGTCGATCGGCGGGTCGACCTTGCGCTTCTCGACGGCGACCGTCCAGCCGGGCACCGGCATGGTGGAGACCGAGCCGACCGGAGCGTTCTCCGGCAGGTTCACCTCGACCTTGGTGGTCGACGCCGTGTCGCTCTCGTTCGGCACCCGGAAGGCGAAGCGGCCGTAGCTGCCCTGCGTGGCCTCCTTCGGGTTCACGGTGACGTGCGCGGAGGCCGGCCCGGCCAGGCCGAGCACGGCCGCGGCCACGGCGGTGAGAGTGAGCGCGGCGGCGGTTGCGGGGCGCCGGAGACGGATCATGTGGGCGAGCCTTCCGTTACTTGACGGGCACGGTGGCGGTCACCGTGGCCTGGTCGATGTCGGACGTGCGGACGGTGAAGCGGAGCTGCCACTGCCCCGCCGCCGGCAGGTTGAACTCGCCGAAGGCGTGGTTGTCGGTCAGTGGCAGCAGCGGGATCGTGATCGGCTCGATGCCCGCCGACGGCAGGGCGGCGGTGGCCTTCCACTCCTGCACCGGCTGGGGCCGGTTGTCCTTCGTGTACGCGTAGAGGTGCAGCGAGTTGCTGCCGGTCTCGGCCGGGTCCAGCTCGACCTGGAGCGAGTACAGCGGGCTGCTCAGCGTGGTGGAGAAGAAGTTGTCCGGTGCTCCGGCCACGGTGGCGGAGGCGGTGCGGGCCGGGGTGGTCTGCACGAGCGTCGCGGACACGCCGAGCACCACCGCGGTGATCGCCAGCTCGGCCACCACGGCCCGCCGCATCGATCCGGGGCGGCCCGCGGCGGCGCGCCGCCGCACCAGCGCCCGGGAGTAGGCGGCCACCCCGATCACCGCCGCGAACAGCACGATCTTGGCGAGCAGCAGTTGCCCGTACGTGGTGTCGATCAGCGCCTTCGGGGTGGCCACCTCGATGAGTCCCTGCACGGTGCCGGCCAGCAGCAGCGCGGCCACCGCCAGCGCCGCCCAGCGCGACCAGATCGGCAGGATCGCGTCCAGTTCCCATTCGTCGGCCCGGCGCAGCAAAAACACCGCGAGCATCACGAGGCCGCCCAGCCAGACGGCCATGCTGCCCAGGTGCACGGCGTCCACGACCACCGACACGGCGGGCGCGGGCGACGCCGCCGGGTGCCCCGCGAGGGGCCAGGTGAACAGCGCCGCCCCGCCGAGGATGGCCAGGATGAGCCCGTCGGTGCGGCCGACCGGCCCCGCGAAGAGCGGGCGGAGCAGGAACGCCGCCGCGGCGAGCAGGCCGAGCCGGACCAGGTGCGCGGTGCCGTAGGTGCTGCCCAGCACGTCGCCGAAGCCGGTGCCGGTGACGTCGAACAGGCCGCCGCCGTTGGTGTAGGGGACCTGGAGCCACAGCTCGGCGAGGGTGGCCACGGCCAGCAGGCCGAGCCCCGACCAGGCGAGCCGGGCGGGGCCGCGCCGGGACAGCCGGCGGGGCCACAACGCCGCCAGCACCAGTGCCGGGCCGACGAGCAGCAGCAGCCCGACGTAGCCCAGGTACTTGGCCACCTTGACCGCGTTGCCGACCACCGGGTTGGCCCGGGTGTCCGTGCCGGTGTCGGTCGGCGGGGTGGACGGCGCGCCGACCGAGTAGGTGAACGCGCCGGAGACCGGGTGGCTGTCGGCCGAGATCACCCGGTAGCTGACCAGGTAGGTGCCACGGGCGCCGGACGGGTCCACCGGGATGGTGACCACCGCGCCCTTGAAGGTCGGCTCACCCCGGTCGGCCCGGGAGCCGTCGGGCGCGATCACCCGGACCTTGCCGGGGACCTTGCGGACCCCCTCGCTGAAGGTGATCACGACTTCGGCGGGCGCGCTCGGCACCACGGACGAGGCGGCGGGACTGCTGCTCACCAGCACCGCGTGGGCGCTGGCCGGGGTGGCCGGGGCCAGCAGCAGGGCGACGAGGGTGACCAGCAGTCCGGCGGCGGTTCCCAGCCGGGCGGCCCAGGGCCGGTCGGCGACGGCCACGGGGCGGCGGCGTACGGCAGCAGTCATGACCGTCATGCTTCCCGAACCGACCGGCGACCGGCGACCCGACCTCATCCGCGCCCCGGCGCCAGCGCCGTGGGCAGCCGGTGCTCGGCCTCCCCGCTCACCCGCCCCAACGCCCAGAGCAGCCCGGCCTGCGCCACGGCGGCCAGGTGACCCAGCTCGTGCACGAGGGCGGTGGTCGAGGCGGCGATGTCGACGGCGCTGGTCCCGGCCAGGCAGACCGCCAGCACCAGCGCCACCGGCAGGAACGCCCGGGCCCGCTCGGGCCGCCAGGCGGCGAGGGCGAACCCGACGGCGAGTGCCGCGTCGAAGGAGGCCATCTCCCGGCCGGTGTGCGGGTCGGCGTCGATGCCCGCCCCGGCCAGCAGGATCGGCAGCGCGACGGCGAGTTGCGCGACGGCGGCGACGGCCACCGCCACCCGGAGCACCTGCCGACGGGCCCGCCGGGTGGCCGCGACGGAGTCCTCCGCCGCCGCCCGGTCCGCGGCGACCGCGGCCAGGACGGGGGCGGTCAGATCGGGTACGGCCACCGCCTGCAACCGGGCGAGCCGGGTGACCCGCTCGGCGCGGGCCAGCCAGGACCGGCAGCCCGGGCAGGCCGCGGTGTGCCCCGCCAGGGCGGCCGCGGGGACCCGCGGATCCTCCCCGTCCAGCCCGGCGGAGAGCGCCACGCGTACGTCGTCGCACCTCATAGGCGGGTAGTCGGCGGGCGGGCGGGAAAAGTTCCCGGCGTGGGCGGGACCACGTAGTGGGCCGAAGGACCCTGTCCGGCACAGGTACGCCGCGTAACCTCGTCTGTCGTGATCCCCGCCCCGCGCGACACCTCCGCCGGCCGCCCCGCGGCGGCGGCGCACGAGGCTGCCCGGGACAGCGCGACCGACTGGGCACTGGCCGCCCGGGAGGGCGACCCGGTGGCCCAGGCCGCCTTCGTCCGGGCCACCCAGGCCGAGGTGTGGCGCTTCGCCGCCGCCCTCGTCGACCCGGACAGCGCCGACGACCTGACCCAGGAGACGTACCTGCGGGCATTCCGGGCGCTGCCCGGCTTCGAGGGCCGGTCCACCGCCCGGACCTGGCTGCTCGGCATCGCCCGGCGGGCCTGCGCCGACCACCTCCGCACCGTGGTCCGCCGCCGGCGGCTGGACGCGCGGCTCGCCGCGCACGCGGTCACCGACCGGCCCCACCCGGACCCGTCCGGGCAGCTCGGCGCCACCGACCTGGTGCGCCGGCTCCCCGCCGAACGGCGCTCCGCGTTCGTGCTCACCCAGCTGCTCGGCCTGTCGTACGCCGAGGCCGCCGCCGTGGAGGGGGTGCCGGTGGGCACCATCCGCTCCCGGGTCGCGCGGGCCCGCGACGAGCTGGTCGAGGCCGTCGGCGACGCGTTGACCGGTTGATCGTGGAACTTTCCTCGGATCCGAAGCGACCAACGACCGTGACCGCACACCCCACCCGGTCCGGCCGCTGGCCCGCCGTCCGGCCCTGGCTCGGCATCGCCGCCCGCCTCGGCCTGGCCGCCGTCTGGTTGGTCGCCGGCGCCTCGAAGGTCGACGACCTGGCCGCGTCCGGCCGGGCGGTCAACGCCTACCAGGTGATGCCGTACGAGCTGGCCACGGTGATCGGCGCCGCGCTGCCCTTCGTCGAGCTGGCGCTCGGCGTGCTCCTGCTCGTCGGGCTGGCCACCCGGGTGGTGGCCGGGGTCTCCGCCGCGCTGCTGGTGGTCTTCATCGTCGGCATCGCCTCGGCCTGGTCGCGCGGCCTGGCGATCGACTGCGGGTGCTTCGGCAGCGGCGGGCAGCTCGCCGCGGGCCAGGCACCGAGCTATCTCCCGGAGATCCTCCGGGACCTGGGATTCCTGGTACTGGCCGGGTTCCTGCTGAGCTGGCCCCGCACCCCGTTCTCGGTGGACGGCTGGCTGGCGGGCGACACCGTGGAGGTCGACGATGAGTAGTCGCAAGGGGCGGAAGAACGCGGCTCAGATGGTCCGCGCGCAGATCGCCCGGGAGAAGCGGCGCACCCGCACGATCTGGACCTCCGTCGCCGCCGTGGCGGTGCTGGTGATCGCCGGGTTGATCGGCTGGGCGGTCTTCTCCAGCCAGAAGTCGAAGACCTTCAACACCCCGCCCGGCTCCAACCCGCCCGGCACGGCCGTCGTCCTCGGCGAGGGCCCGGTCACCGTCGACCTCTACGAGGACTACCTCTGCCCGGTCTGCAAGCAGTTCCAGCAGACCAGCGGCGCGACGATCAACCAGTTGATCAGCGACGGCAAGATCCGGGTGAACTTCCACCCGGTGGCCTTCCTCAACCGCTTCTCCACCACCGAGTACTCCACCCGCTCCTCGGCCGCCGCCGGCTGCGCCGCGCAGGGCGGGAAGTTCAAGGAGTTCACCGACCAGCTCTTCGCCCAGCAGCCGGCCGAGGGCAGCGCCGGGCTCAGCGACGAGGAGCTCATCGGGCTCGGCGCGGGCGTCGGGCTCAACCGGGACGACTTCGCCTCCTGCGTGCGGGACGGAAAGTACAAGACGTGGACCGAGCACGTCACCGACGAGGCCAGCAAGTCCGGTGTCACCGGCACCCCGACCATCCGGGTCAACGGCAAGGACGTCCAGGACCGCAGCCCCGAGGGAATCCGGGCGGCCGTGGAGGCGGCCGGCAAGTGATCCCGGCACCGCTGTTCATCCCGGCACCGCTGCGGCGGGCCGCGCTGGTGGTCACCGCCGCCCTCGCCGTCCTCCTCACCCTCGCCGGCCCGGCCGCCGCGCACGGCGCGGACGCCCCCGACGGCACCGACTACCGGGCCGAGGTCACCGGCATCGGCCCGGCCCGGCCGGGGCTCACCGCCCGGATGGTCGAGGCCGGCGCCCGTCTCGAACTGACCAACCGCACGGCGGCCGACGTCGAGGTGCTCGGCTACTCCGGCGAGCCGTACCTGCGGATCGGCCCCGGCGGCGTGTACGAGAACACCCGCTCCCCCGCCACCTACCTCAACCGCACCCTCGCCGGGAACACCCAGCTCCCGCCCGAGGCCGACCCGGCCGCCGCGCCGGTCTGGCGGCGGATCTCCGACGGCCCGACGGCCCGCTGGCACGACCAGCGGACGCTCTGGCTGGAGTCGGACCCGCCGGCCCAGGTGGCCGCCGGACCCGACCGCGTGCAGCGGGTTCGCGAGTGGGTGGTGCCGCTGCGCGCCGGGACGGGCACGGTCGAGGTACGCGGCACGCTGGACTGGGTGCCGCCGCCGGACGCGTACCCGTGGTGGGTGACGGCCACCCTCGGTCTCCTGGTGATCGGCGCGGCCGGTCTGGTCCCGGCCGGGACCGCCGCAGGCGTCCGCGCGCTGCGCGGCGTGGGCGCGCTGCTCGCCCTGGGCGGGGCGGCGGCCGTGGCGCTCACCGTCGGCAAGGCCGTGGACAGCGGCGCGGCCGGCGCGGGCGGGGTGCTCCTCGACCTGCTCACCGGGCAGACGTGGACGCTGCTCACCGGGCTCGGCGCGCTCGCCGCCGGCGCCTACACGCTGGCGCGCCGCCCGGCCGCCGACTTCGCGCTGGCCCTGGCCGGGGCGTGCCTGGCCCTGTTCGCCGGCATCTCGAACCTGGCCGTCCTCACCCGCTCGGTGGCCCCGGTCGCCGGCCCACCCACCCTCGCCCGCGTGCTCGTCACCCTGGCGCTGGCCACCGGCCTCGGCGCGGTCGCCGCCGGGCTGCTACGCCTGCGCACCGCCTCCCGCGCCGCCCAGGCCACCCCTCCGGTCCCCGTCCCCCGCTGATCCTGCGGTTGCGGCCCCGGAGCTGCGGCTTCCGTCCCGGTCCGCGCGGGCCGGAGGTGCAGGATCGCGGGAGTCAGGACGGGCGGGGCGCGAAGCCGTAGGGCAGTTCCAGGCGGTGCCCGGCGAGCAGGCGCTCGTCGGACAGCAGCTCCAGGGTCGGTGCGTCGGCGACGATGCGGCCGGCGTCCAGGATCACCGAGCGGGTGCAGAGTTCCGCCGCGTACGGCAGGTCGTGGGTCACCATGAGCAGGGTCACCGGGAGGCCGCGCAGGATCTCCGCCAGCTCCCGGCGGGCGGCCGGGTCGAGGTTGGACGACGGCTCGTCCAGCACCAGGATCTCCGGGCGCATGGCCAGTACGGTGGCCACGGCCACCCGGCGGCGCTGTCCGAAGGAGAGGTGGTGCGGCGCCCGGTCCCGGTGCTCGGCCATCCCGACCGCGGCCAGCGCCTCGTCCACCCGGGCCGCCAGCTCCGCCCCGCGCAGCCCCAGGTTCGCCGGCCCGAACGCGACGTCCTCGGCGACGGTGGGCAGGAAGAGCTGGTCGTCGGGGTCCTGGAAGACGATGCCCACCCGGCGGCGGATCTCCGCGAGGGTGTCCCGCTCCCGACTCACCGTCAGGCCGCCCACGCTGACCGTGCCCTCGGTCGGGGTGAGGATGCCGTTCAGGTGCAGCACGAGGGTCGTCTTGCCGGCGCCGTTGGGCCCGAGCAGGGCCACCCGGTCGCCGCGCGGCACGGTCAGGTCCACCCCGTGCAGGGCGACGTGACCGTCCGGGTACGCATACCGGACGCCACGGACGTCCAGGGAGGGCGGCTGCTGCACGTACCCGATCATGTCAGGACGAGCGCGGTGGCGGCGATGGTGGCCGCGATCGCCGACACCGTCGCGGCGGCCGCCCACTGGCCGGCCGTGGCCGCGCCCCCGCCCTGCCACACCGCCGGCATCCGGCCCGTGTAGCCACGGGAGACCATGGCCAGGTAGACCCGCTCGCCCCGTTCGAAGGCACGCAGGAAGAGCGCGCCGACCCCGGCCGCGAACCCGCGGAGCTGCCACAGGAAGCGCGGGTCGTCGCCCCGGGACATCCGGGCCACCCGCATCCGCCGGGCCTCGCCCACCAGCACGTCCAGGTAGCGCAGCATGAACGTGGCGATCTGGGTGAGGATCTGCGGGCAGCGCAGCCGGTCCAGGCCGACGATCAGGTCCCGCGTCGTCGTGGTCGCCGCCAGCAGGAGCGACGCGAGTACGCCGAGCGTGCCCTTGGCGAGGATGTTCCACGCGCCGTGCAGCCCGTCGACGGAGAGGCTCAGCCCGGCCACCTCGACCCGCTCGCCGGTGCCGAAGAACGGCAGCGCGAACGCGAACAGCACGAACGGCAGCTCGATCAGCGCCCGGCCGAGCAGCCAGCGGGGCCCCACCCGGGCCAGCGCCGCCACGGCCACGACCAGCAGGGCGTAGCCGCCGAAGGCCCAGTACGCGGCCCGGGGCGTGGCGACCACCGCGACGGTGAACAGCACCATCGCGGTGATCTTCACCTCCGGCGGGAGGCGGTGCACCGGCGAGGACGACTCGCGGTAGAGCACGTGGGCGTGACCGGCACCCATCCGGGGCTCAGCGGGTGCCGGCGGCGCGCGCCCGCCGCTCGTCGGTGGCCGGGTCGTCGGTGGCCGGGTCGCCGGCGGTCGGGTCGCCCGCGCCGCCCGCCGGGTCGGTCGCCGGGCCGCGGCGGCGGGCCAGCCAGAACAGGCCACCGCCCACGGCGAACGTGAGCAGCACGCCGAGCACCCCGGACAGGCCGGTGGAGAGGAAGCCGTTGCTCACCCCGCGCACGCCGTAGTCGGCGAGCGGGCTGTCGGCCAGTTCGTGGTCCTTCGCCTGCTGCGCCGGGCAGCTGCCGCCGGTGATCTCGTGGTCGGCGTTCACCGTGCAGCCCTTGAGCAGCGACGAGTCGAGCCCGTCCGGGTGCGCCGAGGCGTAGTTGCTGACCACGCCGGCCAGCAGCAGGGCGACCAGCAGGCCACCGAGCACGAACGGCCAGGAACGCTTGCTCATCGGGCACCTCCGGCGACCGGGACGGCGGGAGCCGGCACGGCCGGCTTGAGGGCACGCAGGGCGTACACCAGGTCGGGGCGCACCTTGGCGACGGTGACCACGGTCGTCGCGGTGATCAGGCCCTCGCCGATGCCGATCAGCAGGTGGACGCCGGCCATCGTGCCGGCCAGCCCGGCCAGGTTGCCGCCCAGGTCGGTGGTGCCACCCAGCCAGTACTGGAGCACGAACCCCTGGGACGCCACCACGACGCTGACCAGCGCGGAGACGAAGGCCGTGACGGCGAGCCCGGCCCTGGTGCGCGGCAGCACCCGCAGCAGCAGCGCGATCAGCAGGTACGCGGCGGCGGTGCCGAGGAGCGCCATGTTGGTGATGTTGAGGCCGAGCATGGCCACCCCGCCGTCGCCGAAGACCAGCGCCTGCACGACCAGCACCACGGCGACGCAGAGCGCGCCCACCCACGGGCCGACCAGCAGCGCGGCGAGGGCGCCGCCGAGCAGGTGGCCGCTGACCCCGGCCGTGAAGATCGGGAAGTTGAGCATCTGCACGGCGAAGATGAACGCGGCCACCAGGCCGGCCATGGGGGCCAGCCGGTCGTCGAGGTCACGGCGCCCGCGCAGCACGCAGAAGGTGAGCGCGGCCAGCGCGAGGGCCGCGAACGCCCCCGCGACGGGACCGTCGATGATCCCGTTCGAGATGTGCATCGCCAGGGTTTCCACGCGCTGAGCTTATTTGCGGCGGACCGTTGTTGCCAATCCCTTGCAACAAGCCATGGTGATCATCACCCGAACGGCGCGTCGTCACCCACCCCGGAGCCGACGGCGGCGGTATCGTCTGCGCCATGACCGACCGCCTGAGCCCCGGCGACCCCGCCCCCGAGTTCACCCTCCCCACCGACAGCGGCGGGACCCTCTCCCTGGCCGACCTGCGCGGCCGCAAGGTCATCCTGTACGCGTACCCGGCCGCCATGACGCCCGGTTGCACCAAGCAGGCCTGCGACTTCCGCGACTCGCTCGCCTCGCTCCAGGCCGCCGGCTACGAGGTGGTCGGCATCTCCCCCGACAAGCCGGAGAAGCTGGCCAAGTTCCGCGACCGGGACGCCATCACCTTCCCGCTGGTCGCCGACACCGACAAGGCGGTGCTGACCGCGTACGGCGCGTTCGGCGAGAAGCAGATGTACGGCCGCACCGTCACCGGCGTGATCCGCTCGACCTTCGTCGTCGACGAGGACGGGAAGATCGAGCGGGCGCTCTACAACGTCAAGGCCACCGGGCACGTCGCCAAGCTGCGCCGCGACCTCGGCCTCGACTGAGCGCATCGCGGGAGTCCTACCGGGAGGCTGGGCTCACCACGCTGGAGGCCCGACGCACTAGACTCAGCGGGTCTGCGGGAGTGGCGTAACAGGCAGGCGCGATAGGTTTAGGTCCTATTGTCCGAAAGGACGTGGGGGTTCGACTCCCCTCTCCCGCACTGGTCCGATGTCGTGAAGGTCACGAACGCGGGTTCGCGTCGTGTCGTCGCGCGCAGGATGGCGGGCGTGAACCTGCGCTTCGTCCTCGACCCTGACCTCACCTCCGAGCTGCGCGAGCAGATCATCGCCCTCTGGGTGGACGTGACCAACGCCGGCGGGGCGGTCGGCTTCGTCGCCCCGGTGACCGAGGCCGACGTGCGGCCCATGGCCGAGGCGACCTTCGCCGGGATCGCCGACGGGCCGGACCGGCTGCTGACCGCGTACGAGGGGGATCGCCTCGTCGGCATCCTCATCATCGCGGGCAACCGGTTCCACCTGAAGGCGCACTGGCGGGTGCTGAAGCGGGTCATGGTGCACCCCGGCACGCAGGGGCGCGGCTACGGCGCGACGCTGATGCGTGAGGCCGAGCGGATCGGCCGGGAGCTGGGCCTCGCGGCGCTGCACGTGACCCTCCGGGACGGGCTGGGCCTGGGCGGGTTCTACGAGCGGCTCGGGTACCGGGAGGTCGGGCGGTTGCCCGGCGCCCTGCGCCTCGCCCCTGGCGACGACCGGGACGAGGTCTTCATGTGGCTCGACCTGGGCGCCTCCGCGGCCTGACCGTCGCCTCGGACGCGGGCCGGGCCCGCGCCGGGCCAGGTCGGGGCGGCCGCAGGGAACGGTCAGCCGCAGGCCGCGGGGACCGGGGCGGCGGTGGCCGGTGCTCCGGCGGCCGCGTCCAGAACCGCGGGACTGCCGGGTGAGATGCTGAAAGACGGGGTGGCGGAGGCGATGGGCCGGGCGCTGGGCCGGACCGAGGGCGAGCGGCTGGGCTTCGCCGACCGGGTCGGGGTGCCGGCGCCGTACATCCGGACCGTGCTGCGCTGGACCTGGCCGGGGAGCATCCGGATGCCGGTGGCGGTGGCGCGGTGGCCGTACGCGTCGGTGACCCGGATGGTGTACGGCCCGGGCCCGGCGCCTGCGGGAATGAGCCAGTAGTTGTAGTCCTCGCGGGCGGTGGCACGCCAGGAACCACCCTGCCGCACCTCGACGGCGCGCAGCGGGTTGCCGTGGTCGCCGACCAGGACGGCGAACCACCACTGCGAGGCGCCCTCCTTCATGCGGAAGGTGAGCGGGCCGGGCAACGGCGGGTCGACCACGGCGCGGTAGCTGACCTTGACGACGCCCTGCACCGGGTCGGCGATCCGGGCGAACGCCTCGGCGGAGAGGTCGAGGTGGCCGGGTTCGCACTCCGGGCACTGGTCCATGACGACGACCCGGGCCGTGCCCCTGGGCCCGGTCACGTCGAGGTGGCCGCCGCAGGACGCCCCGGACGCGTACTCGCCGGGGCCGAGGGCAACGTAGAGCCGGTCGGCGGGCGGGACGGGCCGGGAGCAGTTGCCGCCGGCGCCCTTCGAGTCGTAGTAGGTCGCCTTTCCGGTGTGGACGGTGCCGCCGAGCGGCGGTGCGGCGAGCACACCGGCGGGCAGGGCGCGCGGCGGTGGGGCGGCGCAGGCGGGGGCGGCGCCGCCGCGTACCGCGAGGGTCACGCCGACCACGGCGGCGAGCGCGGCGAGGCCGCCGGCGGCGAGCCAGCGGCGCGGGACGGCCGGGGCGCGGCGGCGGCCGGCCCGCGTGGGCGGGCGCTCGCCGGCGGTGGGCAGGGGGCGGCGGGGAGCGCTGCCGTCGGTCACGCCGGTCGATGCTGCCGGACCGGTGGGAGCCGGACAAGCGGGCTAAGCGAAAGCTAAGACGGGGCCGTCACCAGGCGACGCCGATGCCGTCCCCCGGATACCAGTGCCGGGCCGGGGTTTCCCGGTAGGCCAGGAACCGCCGGCCGGTCCGTTCGGCGTGCTCGGCGAGGACGTTGGTGGCGGTGACGTTGTCGGTGAGCAGCACCGCCCCGGGGGCGAGTTTTGGCTCGACGGCCTCGAACTCGCTGCGCTCGTGCACCCGGCTGTGGTCGCTGTCGTGCAGGAAGAGGTCGACCGGTCGCTCCAGCGCGCCGATCGAGGCGACCGAGTCGCCGATGACGAGGTCGACCACGTCGGACCACGGGGTGGCTCGGGCCAGGTAACCGGCCTCGGGGTTGATGTCGAGCGAGGTGAGGCGGCCGGGGTGGCCCTCCGCGGCGTTGCGGAGCAGGGCGGCGGCCAGGACGCAGCTGCCGAGGCCCTTGTCGACACCGGTCTCCACGACGTGGGCGGGCTTGCGGGCGCGGACGATGGCGTACCAGCCGATGCGGCGGGCGTAGCGGACCTGCCGGTCGGCCAGGCCGCGGCGGGAGGCGGCGGCGGTGGCGGCCTCGATGTGGGCGCGGAGCTTGTCGTCGCCCTCGATCTCGGCGAACCAGGCGCGCACCTGCTTGACGGGTACGTCGCAGACGACGCTGACGAACCAGGCGAGGTGGTGCCGGCTGAGCTTGGTCAGCTCGTACGTGTAGTTGTGGTGCTCCCGGGAGGTGAGCAGCCAGCGGGCCGAGGTGCGCAGGACGCGGGCGTCGTGCCGGGCCACCCGGGCCAGGCGCTTGGGGAAGGCGGCGACCGGCGCGAGCCGGGTCCGGGCGATGGCCCGGCGGAGCTTCGTTGCATCCACCCCCGACGTTGTACCAGGTTCACAGCGACGGTCGAGGAGGAAAGCGCCGAACGGGTGGGCGAGGTTGGCCGGTCGGACGAGGGTCCGCGTGACAGAGCGTGAGTCAGTAGCATCGCGCCCATGTCAGAGCGCCAGCGGACCGTCGCCGGACCGCACGAGTCAATCAGCAACTCCGAAGTGGAACCGGGTGGTGCCGAGACCGGTTCCGCCCCCGCTCCGCGCCGGCGGCGTGGCCGACGGATCCTGCTGATCACCCTGCTGGTACTGGCCCTGCTCGCCGGCGGTGGTGTGGGAGCCGCGGCCCTCTATCTGCGGTCGGTGGAGTCGGACGTCGAGCGGGTCGACGCCTTCGAGGGCGTGCCGCAGGAGGCCCGGCCGCCGGTCGCTGCGGCTGACGCCATGAACATCATGATCCTGGGCAGCGATTCGCGCGACCCGGAGACCACCGGCGGTTCGCGGTCGGACACCATCATCGTGGCCCACCTGCCGAAGGGCCGGAAGAGCGCGCAACTGATCTCCATTCCGCGGGACACCTGGGTGCACGTGCCGCGCTCGAAGGACGGGCAGCACGGTGACCGCGACGCGAAGATCAACGCCGCGTACGCCTGGGGCGGGGTGCCCCTGATGGTGCAGACCGTGGAGCAGTTCACCAAGGTGCGGATCGACCACGTGGCCATCGTGGACTTCGCCGGATTCAAGGAGATCATCGACGCGCTCGGCGGGATCGACATCGTCTCCGACCGGGACTTCACCTCCATCCACCCGCCGTTCCGGAAGTTCGCCAAGGGCGTGCAGCACATGGACGGCGAGACGGCCCTGGACTACTCCCGGCAGCGCAAGCAGTTCCCGGACGGCGACTTCGCCCGGATCCGCCACCAGCAGCAGGTCATCAAGGCGATCCTCGACAAGGCCGCCTCCGGCGGCATCCTCACCAGCCCGGGCAAGCTGAACGACTTCGTCAAGGCCTCCACCTCGTCGGTCTCGGTCGACAGGGGAATGTCCCTGCTGGACATGGCGACCGATCTGCGCAGCCTCCGCGGCTCGAACCTGGCCTTCTACACCAGCCCCACCAAGGGCACCGGCCGGGTCGGCACGGAGAGCGTGGTGTTCCCGGACAACGCCAAGGCCCGCACGTTCTACGACGCGGTGCGCCGGGACGCGGTGTCCGAGATCACGGCCGCCGGAAAGTAGGACCCGGGTCTGCCCGGGTGGCCCTGTCGACGGACGGGACGCGACCGTATCCTGCGATCGCCCCGTCCTGTCGGCACTTCGGGACGTGGGCGCCACGGGGGAAGGACCAACAATGCCATGGCAACCGGCGACGGGCCAGCAGACCGCCATGACGGCGGAGCATGCCGAGTGTCCACAAGGGACACCTGGGATGACGGGTGACGACAGCCGCTCCGGTGTGCCGCTGATCCCCACGACGCGGCCGCCCGAGCAGTCCGGCGCGGCAGGGCGCCCCGGACTGGACGTGACGGCGGTGCTGCCCTACGCCGGATCGCGTGCCTCCCGCCGCACGAGGGGCCTACGGGCGTGGATGATGACGGCGCCCGTCGATCTGGCCGCGCTGCTCAGTCCGCTGCTCGTCACCCATCAGTACTGGCGCGGCACCCTGGTGATGGCGGGCCTCACGGTCGCCTTCTTCGCCGCGGGCGGGCTCTACCACGCCCGGCGCCACGTGAGCATCCTCGACGAGCTGCCCAGCCTCTGCGGGCGTCTGCTGGCCTCGGCCGCTGTCGTCGCGATGATCGCCGCCGTACGGCACGACTCCGCCGAGTACGCCCTCGGCTTCACCCGCGGGGTGGGAGTCGCCGCCGGGCTGGTGATCGTCGGCCGGGTGGTGACCCGGGAGTTCGCCACCATCGCCCGCAAGCGCCGGTGGGTGGAGCACAACACGATCATCATCGGCGGCGGCCCCACCGCCGTGGAACTCGCCCGCCTGCTCCGTCGCTATCCCCAGTACGGGCTGCGCTTCGTCGGTTGCGTCGACGCCTCGTCCCGCACCGGACCGGCCGCGCACCCGCTGATCGGTCGCCTCGACGAGCTGGAGCAGCTGGTGCGGATCGTCGAGTGCGACGTGCTCATCATCGCCGACCCGGACTGCGAGGAGTCGGTGCTCATGGAGGTGCTCCGCCGCCCGGCGAACGCCGCCTGTGACCTGTGGGCGGTGCCGCGGCTGTGGGGTTCCCGGTCGCACGGTGGCGACCACATCGGCGCGATTCCCATCGTGAAGATCGGCGACACCACGCTCTCCGGCCCCCGGTGGGCGCTCAAGCGCGCCTCCGACGTGATGTTCGCCCTGGTGGCGCTGCTCGTGTTGAGCCCGGTCCTGCTGCTGTGCGCGATCGCCGTGCTCATCGACGGCGGTCCGGGCATCTTCTTCCGGCAGGAGCGGATCGGCCGGCACGGCGTGCCGTTCGACATCATCAAGTTCCGCTCCATGCGGCCGGTGGACGAGCACGAGTCGCAGACGAACTGGTCCATCGCGCACGACCGCCGGGTCGGCCCGATCGGCCGGTTCCTGCGGCGTACGTCGCTGGACGAGCTGCCGCAGCTGTGGAACATCCTGCGCGGCGACATGAGCGTGGTCGGTCCCCGGCCGGAACGCCCGTACTTCGTGGAGAAGTTCTCCGCCGAGTACCCGACGTACGCCATGCGGCACCGGGTGCCGGTGGGGCTGACCGGGCTGGCGCAGGTCAGCGGCCTTCGGGGGGACACGCCCATCTCCGACCGAGCGCGCTTCGACAACTACTACATCGAGAACTGGTCGCTGTGGCTGGACGCCAAGGTGCTGCTGCGCACGGTCGCCGAGGTGTTCCGCGCCGGTGGTCGCTGACCGACCGGCGCCCCGGGCGCCCCGTCCTGCCACGCACGTCCCGTCCCTGATCACTTGGAGATCTTCTTGCCGGACGTTTCGGTCGTCATCCCCACGACGGGCCGGCCCAGCGTGGCCGAGGCGGTGCGCAGCGTCCGCGCCCAACGTGCCGTCTCCGTGCGCGTCGTGGTGGTCTGCGACCTCGCGGACGTGCCCGCCACCGTGCGCGAGCTGCGCGGCGAGGTGGACGAGGTAGTCTGCACGGGCGGGGGCCGCCGGGGCTCGTACGCGCGCAACCTCGGCGTCGCCCACGCCGCGCCGGGCAGTCACGTCGCTTTCCTCGATGACGACGACGCCTGGCTGCCGGGCAAGCTCGCGGCCCAGGTGCCGGTGCTGGAGCGGCTGGCCGCGGAGGGCTGGCGGCCGGTGGTGTCATCCCGGATCGTGCAACGCAAGGCCGGCGGTGAGCCGCTACCGACTGCCGCGCCGGCGACACTGATCGCGGACGGCGCGCTGCCCGAGGACTATCTCTTCCGTCGGCGCCGGCTCGGCATCGGCCGGCAGTCGCTGCCCACCTCGACCCTGCTCACCACCGGCGAGCTGGCCGCCGCCTGCCGCTGGGACGAGACTCTGCCCCGGCACCAGGACTGGGACTGGCTGGTCCGGGTCGCCCGCCTGCCCGGCGCGCGGATCACCCAGGTGCCGGAGGCCACGGCCGTCTACACCGTGGGAAGCCCCGGGTCGATCTCCGCCGGGGCGGACTGGCGTACGTCGTGGGCGTGGGCCCGCCGCTGGGAGGGCGTCTGGGCGCGGGAGACCTTCGCGGACTTCATCGCCGCGCAGACACTCCGGTACGCCCTGCAGGCCCGCGACTGGGAAGGGGTCCGGGAGATGGTGCGGGCGATCCGGCGGAACTCCACGCCGTCCATGCCGAACGCTGCGCTGGCCGCACTCGGTATGGTGCCCCGTGCCACCCTCGAGCGCGTGGCGATGAGGCGGTCGCGCACGGCCGCCGACGTCGCCGTTCCTCGGCAGCCGGACGGGTCCCACTGATGCGCCTGCACTTCGTGCTCCCCCAGTTGGAGCCCTACTACGGCATGGAGCGCGCCGCCGTTCTGCTCATGCGGAGCCTGCGGGCGGCCGGGGTGCCGGTCTCCGCGACCGTGCTGTCCCGGGGTGTCCCACCCGGCATCGGCGACCTGGACGTCGACCGGCTGGGGGTGAGCAGCCGGATCACCCGTCTCGTGGAGGCCGTTCCGCCCCTGCGCCGTCGGCTGCGGGCCCTGCCCGCCGAGACCGTGATCGTGTCCAGTGGCCTGTGGGCCACGGTGCCGGTCGGCGCGGCGCTGGCCGGCTCCGGCCGCGGCTTCGTCGCCTGGGAGCACTCCGTGCTGCCCGCGCGGCTCGCCGCCGATCGGCGGGTACGGGCGCTGGCCCGGGTCGCCCGGACCGCGGCACTGCGGCCGCGCCTCGTGGTCGCGGTGTCCGAGGGGGTCGCCCGGACGGTCCGCGACCTCGCACCCGGCCAGCCGGTGACCACCATCCCGAACCCGCTGCCGGTCGGCGGGTTCGTCCCGCCGCGCCCGGTCGGCCCCGGTGACGTCCGGCTCGTGACCACCGGCGCGCTGCGGCCGCTCAAGAACCACGGGGACGCCCTGGCCGCACTCGCCCTGCTGCCCGAGCGGTACCGGCTGACCCTCGCCGGGGACGGCGAGGAACGCGACCTGTTGGCGAGCCGGGCCCGGCAACTCGGGGTGGCGGACCGGGTGGAATTCCTGGGCCGGATCGCGGACGTCCGGCACCTGCTCGCGGAGGCGGAGGTCCTGGTACACCCGTCCCGGGCCGAGACCTTCGGGCTGAGTCTGATCGAGGCGGCCGAGGCGGGTCTCCCGGTCGCCGCCCTGCCCGTGCCCGCGCTGGACGAGCTGGTCCCGACCCTCGTACCCGGCGTGCTGGCCGCCCGGTCGACGCCCCGGGCACTCGCCGACGCGGTCCTGGCGGTGGCTGGCGACCACCGCCCGAGCCACGCGGACTTCGAGAAGGCCTGGCGGGCGCGGTCGGCGATCCTGGACCCCGCCGAGGTCAGCCGCCGGTGGGTGGAGGCGGCGACCCGATGACCGTCGCCGACACCAGCACCGATCGGACCGGCCGGGAGGGACCGGCGCGGGATGCCGCCGGGCCGAGCGACGGCTTCCTGGGCAAGGCGGCGAAGTTCCTCACCGGAACCCTGCTGCGCACCCTCGCCCAGGGCGCGCTCTTCGTCCTGCTGGCCCGCGAGATGCCGATCGGTCAGTACGGGCTCTTCGTCGGCGTCACCGCACTCATCGCGGTGGTGTCGCCGTTCGCGTCCGCCGGCGTACCGAGCCTGATCTTCCAGAGCCACGCCGACGCGCCGGCGGACTGGGCCCGGCATCTCGCCCGCGGCCTGGTGCTGACCGTCACCTTCGGCGTCGGCGCGTCGATTCTGGTGACCGCCGCGGGTGCCGCCGTCTGGTCCGCCCAGGTCGACCCGGTCGACGTCGCCGCACTTGCCGTCGCCGACCTCGTCGCCTGGCGGCTCATCGAGGCCGTGGCCGCCTCCGTCCAGGCACGCGGGAAGGTCTTCGTGGCCTCGGTGATCCCCGCCGTGCTGCACGTGTGCCGGCTGGCCGCCGCGGTGGTGCTCGGTGTCCTCACACCGGGTCCGGTGACCCTGCATGGCTGGGCGGTCACCTCGGCACTGCTGTCCACGGTGATCTGCCTGCTGGTGCTGGCGTATGGCTTGCGCGGGTCGGGCCTGCCGCCGGCCACCGGCGCCTTCGGGCAGGTGCGGGCCGGGCTGCTCTTCGCGGTCGGCCTCTCGGCGCAGAGCGTCTACAACGACCTCGACAAGGTGATGCTGTCGAAGCTCGGCAGCCCGGAGGGGGCGGCCATCTACGCCGCCGCCTACCGGGTGGTGGACTTCGCGTACACCCCGGGGCGGGCCATGGCGGCGGTCGCCTACCCGCGCTTCTTTGAGGCCGGGCGGGACGGCCCGCGCTCTGCCCTGCGGCTGACCCGCCGGCTGCTGCCCCGGTACCTGGCGTTCAGTGTGCCGGCGGCCCTGCTGCTGGTGGCCTGCGCCGGCTTGATGCCGACCGTCTTCGGCGCCGGCTACGCGGCGGCCACGACTGCGCTCCAGGGGCTGGCCGCGCTGCTCGTGCTGAAGTCGGTGCACTACCTCGCGGCAGACACCCTCTCCGGCAGCCGGATGCAGGGTCGGCGTACCGTCTGCCAGATCGCGGTCGGCGTGGTCAACGCCGGGCTCAACGTCTGGCTGATCCCGGCGTACGGCTGGCAGGGCGCGGTGGCCTCCAGCCTCGTCTGCGACGCGCTCCTCGGCGTGCTGCTGTGGGGGTGCGTCGTGGCCGCCGTGCGACGCGACCGCTCGCCCCGACGGGAACCGACCAGCACCATGGAAAGGGCCTGAGTTGACCGTCCTCTTCGCTTCGCTCCTCACGGTGGGCGGCGTCGCGACGGCCGCCTGGTTGGTGGCCGCGCGCCGGAAGATCGCCGCCGCCTTCGGCGACAGCCGCACCGCCCTCGTGCTGGTGGGCTTCGTGGTGCTGGCCAACGCCGCGCCCGTGCTGGCCGGCGAGCACAGCTCCGCGCTGATCGGGCTGCTGGTGCTGGGCCTGCTCGCCTGGGTGGTGGGCACCGGCGGGCGGGGCCTGCGCGGGCCGTCCGACGGCTGGCTGCGGCTCGCCTGGTGGACGGTGGGCGCGCTGCTGCTGTGGTGCCTCGCCGTGGACGCGATCGTCGGCACCGGCCTGTACGGCTCCCGGCTGGTCTCGTACGCGGCGGCCGGGTTCTTCCTGCTCGCCGGCCTGCTGGTCGCCGCGCGGACGGCGGTGACCACCCGCGCCCTGGCGTACACCGGACTCGCCGTGCTGGCCCTGCTGACGATCCCGACGCTCTTCTCCGGCACGGGCGCCTGGCGCACCTGCACGGGCGGGCAGTTGGAGAAGTGCTCGGTGGCCGGGGCGCTGTTCAAGAGCTTCTTCGAGTCGGAGAACTACGTCGCCATGGTCGCGACGTTCACACTGGTCGCCGCGCTCTGCGCGATGCGGCGGCGGGAACTGTTCGCGACGGCGGCCCTCTGCCTGCTGGTCATCGTGGCCACCGGCTCGCGCACCAGCTACCTCGCGCTCGCCGTCGGCGGCGCGTGGCTGGCCGGCAGCTACCTGGTCGAACGGTGGCGCCGGTTCGAGCGGATCCCCCTCGTGCTCTCCGCCGGACTGGTGGTGGTCCTCGGGGCCGCGGCCACCTACCTGATGTACAGCGCCGACCGTTCGACGCTCAGCAACCGGGGCAACATCTGGGTCCACGCCCGCGACTACATGGCGGACCGGAAGGTGACCGGCGTGGGCGTCTCCAAGTGGTACCACCTGCGCGACATCGGCGAGGCGCCGACCCACTTCTTCCACTCGGGCTATGTGCTGGCCATCTTCGCCGGCGGTTTCATCGCGCTGGTGATCTGGGGTCTCTGGGCGACCGCGCTGCTGCACGGCCGGGTCCGTGACGGGCGGGCGTTCACCGCGAAGGCGCCCGTCGTCCTGTTCCTCGTCTACTCGCTCACCGAGGTGGTCTGGAACCCGCTGTCGGTGGACGGGCTGTCCTGGATCTTCCTGCTGCTCATGCTGATCCGCGCCGCGGGGAGCCCCCGCGACGCTCTCGCCGCTCCGGGGCCGGTGGACGCCGTGGACCGGCCGGGTGGCCTCGCCGGGCTGCGTGCGCTCGCCGCCAGGCGGAGGACGACGGCCGGCAGCGCCGGCTGACCACGCGGTCAGCTGGACGCGGCGATGGGCAGTCCCTGGAAGGTCAGCAGGCCGACGCCCGCGGCGTTCACGATCCACGGCCCCGCGCCCGGGTGGCCGAGGTAGCTCACCCCGGTCGCCCCGACCGCCGGTGCGGACAGGGTCAGCACCAACTCTCCGGCCGGCCGGTACGCCACGTCGGTGACGCTCACCGCGCTGCCCTCGATGCGGAAGTCGGCGGCCACCCCGGGCTGCACGGTCAGCGGATCGTCGGCGCGGAGCCGGACCACCACCGCGCTTCTCCCCGCGTCGGCGAAGGAGGCGGAGCGCGGGTTCGGTGGCGCGATCCCGTCGCCCGGTCCCCGGTACAGGTCCCGGGCGACCACGGCGAAGGCGTGGTCGCCCAGTTCGCGGTAGCCCTGCTCCCAACCGAAGTGACAACCGTCCTGGCCGGACAGCCCGTTGGTCGACAGAACGGTGACCCCGAGGCTGTCGCCCATCCGGCGCTGCGCCTCGCGCAGCCTTGCCGAGCGGCCGTCGCCGCACGGCGACGTACGCACCTGGAAGACGTAGTAGCGGGTGTCCGGGCCCCCGAGTTCCGCCCGCCAGTCCTGCAACAGCGCGGTGAAGCCGGCCACGTGGGCGGCGGCGTTGTCGTTGTCGGCCTCGCCCTGGTACCAGAAGACACCGCGTACGTTCCGGAGCACACCGGCGGCCGCCAGCCGCTGCCGGAGCCGGCCGTAGTTGGTGCGCAGATCGTTCGGCCGGGTGTCGACCCGCTGGAAGTAGCCGATGGGCCGGCCGTTCTCGCCGCCGTTGATGACGGCGACCGGCACCTGGTAGGTGTCCGAGATCCGGTGCGCCATCCGGATGCCCCACTGGCCGACGGAGCCCGGCTGCTGGGTCAGGTCGCCGACGGCGTAGTTCCAGCCGCGGGCTGCCCCGGATCGAGTGCCGTCGGCCACCGGCGAGCCGTAGCTGCGAAGGTACGGCGACTCCTCGGCCGCGGCGGAGCCACGCTGCATCCCCGCGACCGCGTTGGACTGACCCTCGATGACATAGACGTCGCCGGCGACGACGCCCTCCCATAGGCCGACCCGGCGGGCGACCCCGTCGCCCAGCACCCGGAGTTCGAAGCGGTACTCCCGCAGTGCGGCGGTGATCCGGTGCCGGAGCGAGAACGTGCCGCCGTGGGTGGCCATGGCACCGTAGTCCCAGCCGTCCGCGCCGCTGGTCACCTTGAGCTGCACGGCGGTCACCCGGGGATCGGTGAACTTCCCGGCCACCTCGACCACGGCGCCGTTTCCGGCGTCCCGCGGGAACAGTTGGCGGTCGGCCGGGTGCCGGGTGACGGTGAGGACCGACGAGCGGGCGTAGACGGTCAGCCGGCGCTGGGTGAAGCCACCGGCGTTGCCGGCGAAGGTCCAGTCCGGGTTGCCGGTCGGCGCCGGGCCGATGCCCAGCGCGAGCGGGCCGGACGGCGACGTGAAGCCGTTGACCGCCAGCACGGTCTGCGGCGGCGTGGTCGCGGGCCGGGTCCCGGCCACCAGGTGCACCTGGAACGAGCCGTACGTGAGTGCGGGCTGCACGTCGTCGTCCGCGTCGTAGCGATCCGCCGCGGCTCCGGCGATCTGGCCGGTGCCCCTCGGACCATAGCTGTTGGGCCACATCTCCAGATACCCGGGCAGGCCGGTGCCGGTGGTCACCCCCGCGACGTTGGTGGCCACCTCCACGTCGTTGACCCGTTGCTGGACGATCTGCCCTCCCCGGGCGGGCGGGGCGAGCCGCCGGGCGTCGGTGGTGAACGGCTCCATGGCGGTCCACACCCACTGCGGTCCGGCCGGGCCGTTCAGTTCCAGGCAGTAGCCGACGCGGTCGAAGCCGGACGCCACCGCCGCCGTGCGGTCGAAGGTGTACGTCGGCGCACGCCCGTTCGCCCGCGCCGGCAGGTCCAGCGCGGCGACCGGGGTGAAACCCGCCATGCCGGCGACGTTCGCCGCGCAGTTCGTGCCGTCCACCGGCACGGCGGGCGTCTGCGGCCGGGACGCCCCCGGCGCGGACCAGGCCCCCGCCGGCGCTCCGGACCGGTCCGACGGCCAGGCGGCCACGGCGATCGACGCGAGCAGCAGCACGGTCACTCCCACGGCGATCCACGCCGTACGCGGCACGGACCGCAGGCGCTGCGCCACGGAGGGAGCTGAGAGCACCCGTCGAACCTCCAGACCGTTCAGCCAGCGTCGCGGGCAAGGTTATGCGATGGGCGGCCCGTGAGGGGTACGACTGCCATCCGGACCGGGTGGGGACGTGCGCGGCCGTGGGCGTCTGCCATGATGCGCGCCATGGCCGCAACGAGCACCACGGCACCGGTGGGCGTCCGCTCCGCCGGCGTGGACCTTCTCCGGATCGTCGGCATCGCCGCGGTGGTCGTCGGTCACGTGTGGACCGATCCGGTCACCCGGGCCGCCGTCTACCCGTGGCACGTGCCGCTGTTCTTTGTACTCACCGGATACTTCTGGACGCCCGGCCGGCCCCTGACGGGCGAGTTGCGCAAGCGGTGGCGGTCGCTCGGCCTGCCGTACGTCGTCTGGTTCGTCCTGCTGTTCGCCGCGCTCCTGGCCGCCGACGCGGCCACCGGCGAGGTCGCCGAGGGGGCGTTCGGCAACGCGCTCTACGGCGGCAGTGCCGCGGTCCGGCCGTTCTCGGCCTTCTGGTTCGTCTCGGTCCTCTTCCTGCTCGCGCTCGCGTACCGCGCCGTGGAGCGGTTCCCGGTGGCGGCCTGGGCCCTCGCCCTGACCGGGCTCGCGGTCGCGTACCTGGCGCCGGAGGTGGTCACCGCCGGACCGCTGGGGGCCTTCCTGGTGCCGGCCTGCCTGGTCTTCGTGCTCGCCGGGCGGCTGCTGCGGCAGCTGCGCCCGCACCTTTCCGCGCCGGTCGCGGCGATCCTGCTCGCCGTGGGCGCCGGCCTGGTGGTCACCGGCCTGAGCGCCCCGCTGGACCTGAAGGCCGGCGACTTCGGCACCCCGGTCCTCGGCGTGGTCACCGCGGTCCTGATCAGCGCCGGCCTGGTGACCCTCGCCGAGGAGCTGGACCGACGGACGACGCCCGGCGCGGCCCGCACCATCAACCGGCTCTCCGCCTGCGGCATCGCGGTGGTGCTGAGTCACGCCGCAGTGCTCTGGGTGCTGCACACCCCGCCGAGCGGCGGCTGGCCGCACCTGGCCGCCGCCCTGGTGCTGCCCTGGGCTTTCGCTCTGGTGGCGCTCCGCACGCCGGCCAGCCCGTTCCTGCTCGGCACGGACGGCGCCGGGCGTCGCTGACCGGCGGCGTCACGCGCGGCGCGTCACGCCGTGGTGGTGCGCCGCCGGAGCAGGATCATGACGAGGACCACGAGCCCGGCGACGAGCGCCACCGCCGCCGCGACGAGCACCGGAACCGCCCAGCCGGGCGTGCCGGCGGAGCTCGCGCCGCCGCCGCTGTCGATGGCAGCCTGGCGGTAGACCTGGGCCAGCAGGTTCGTCGGCGACGCCTCGGCCGCCTCCCCGAAGCGATCGGCGGCGGTGGAGTTCTGGCCGGCGAAGTAGGCGTCGAGGCCGCTCCGATACACCTTGTCGGCGTCGCCGAGCGTGTTCTGCACTCCGGCGGTGGAGAGCAGTCCGGCCATGGTGGACACCGGCACGACGAGCCGGTTCGCCTTGTCCGGCCGGAGGATGTCGTTGTCCAGCACGCCCACCACCCGGCCGCTCGGGTCGATGGCGATCCCACCCCGCGAGTAGAGCCCGAGGTCGTCGTTGATCCGGAAGGCCTGCACGGGCGACTGGGCGTCCACACCGGTCACCGTCGCCGCCTTGGACGTCACCGTGTAGGTGGCGGACCGGTAGCTGGTGTCGGTGGTGTTGTAGCCGAGGATGAGCAGCGAGGTGTCCGCCGCGATGGTGGCGGAGGGGTTGAGCTCCGCGGCGGGCAGGTTGCCCTGGTCGAGCTTGACGAGGGCGAGGTTCCCCGCGTCGAGGGCGAGCGACTGGACGACCGCCCCCGGGATCGCCGGGCTGTCCGTGACGTCACCCTTGGCCACGTTCAGCTGGCCGTAGAGCTTGGCGTCGGGCTCCGTGCCGGGCCCGGTGCCGGTGAAGGCGGCCGTCTTCATCCGGGAGCGGGTGAAGGAGGCGACGTCCTTGGCAGGGAGGGTGCGTTCGGCGACCATCGCGTTGGCCAGGGCGCCCAGCGCGTTGCCGAGCAGGATGTCCTGGGTGGGACGGACGCACTGGGTGTTAGTCAGAACGTGTCCGTCCGAGTTGACCACGAATCCGCTGCACCGGCGGGCGAAGGTGATCGGGGTCTTGCGCAGCAGGGCGTTGTCCTGCTTGTTGCGGACGTACCCGGTGAAGGTGATCTCGACGAACACCATGGACGGCCCGACCGTCGCCAGGGCGCGTTCCTCCGGGCTGCGCAGCGCCGCCTGCGCCCACGGCTTCAGTCCCGGGTTCACCGGAGCGGCACTGGGGAAGGCGCTGGACGCGGCGGTGGGCGTCGTCGCGGGCCGGTCGGCGTCGTCGCCGGAGAGCCCCCAGGCGCCCACCCCGCCGGCCACCACGGCGACCAGCAGGAGCGCCGCGAGCGCGGCCCAGAGCCCGGTCTGCCGGGGCGGGCGCGGCGGCGAGGGCTGGATCCGCCGGACCGATGAGCTGAACGGGTCGCCGGGCGGGGCACTGACAGGCTGCGCGGTGTGCGGGTACGTCGGCTGGGGCGGCGCGGATACCGGGGGCGCCGACACCTGCTGGGGCGGGGCCGACACCTGCTGCGGCGGGGCGGAGACCTGCTGCGGTGGCGCGGAGACCGGCGGCACGGGCATGGCGTGCTGCTGCGACTGGGCCGGCACGTGCGGTGCGAACGGCGGCGTCTGGTGCGCGGGAGGAGGTGTCTGCTGGGCGGGAGGAGGCGTCTGCTGGGCGGGAGGCGGCGTCTGGTGCGCGGGAGGAGGGGCCTGCTGCGGCGCGGGCGAGACCGTCTGCGCCTGCCGCGGGTCGCCCTGCAACGCCCACGGGGCGGGCTGCGACTGCTGCTCGGTCGGCACCTGGAGCATCGCCACCGTGCTGTCCTCAGCGGCCTGCTCGCTGCGAATCTCCTGGCCGAGCGCGAAGAAGAGGTGTTCGGCGCCCGGTCCACCGTCGGCGATGTACGCCACCCAGGGCGCCTTGGCCGTGAAGTCGGCGGACAGGTAGGGCCGGCCGCTGCCACCGGGAGCGGCCAGCGTCTCCGCCATGCCGGAGAACGCCTGACGCCAGGCCGGATCCTGGGCAGCCGCGGGGTCGAGCACCGCGATGGTCACCAGCCGATCCTGCCCGTCGACGGCCCACCAGGCTTTGCCGACCTGGCAAACGCCCATCACCTCGGTGAACCTGTACGGACCAACCGGCTGCATGCCACATCTCCTCTGCTTATCCGCCGTGCGGATAGTACAGAGACGATGCCCGCCCGTTCGTCCTCCGGTCGCCGCGTGACCACTGCCCGGGCGGCCCGCACCGGCGGGTCCGGAGAACGGGTCCGCGCCGCGGGACGCTTGCGCTCTGAAAGTTTTCATGCATAGAGTCGGGCCGTGAATGAAAGCGGTGCGGCACCCACCGACCGCCTGCTCGACCTCTTCCACGGCGTCCGGCTCACCCCGACCCAGCGCCGCATCGCGCACTGCCTGGTCCAGCAGGCGGGCGCGGCGGCGTACCTGTCCGCGGCGGAGGTGGCCGAGCTGGCCGGGGTCAGCCAGCCGTCGGTGACCCGGTTCGCCATGGCGCTCGGGCACGACGGCTACCCGGCGCTGCGCCGCCGGCTGCGCGAGCTGACCGCCACCGGCGCCGCCGAACCGGCCGACGCCGGCAACGCACTCCAGCGGGCGGTCCATGCCGAGATGGGCAACCTCGACCGGCTCGCCGGGCAGCTCGCCGACGCCGGCCGGATCGCTGAGGTGGGCAAGCTGCTCGCGGCCAGCCGGCCGCTGCCGGTGCTCGGGCTGCGCGCCGCCGCGCCCCTCGCGGCGTACTTCGCGTACTTCGCCGCGAAGGTGCACCCGGACGTGCGGGTCCTCGACGACGGCGGCAGCCTCCTGGCCGACCGGCTCGAACAGGCCGCTGCGGCCGGGGCGGGCGCGCTGCTCGCCTTCGTGCTGCCCCGCTACCCCCGGGAGACCCTGGACGCGCTGCGTGAGGCCCGGGAGGCCGGGCTGACCGTCGTGGCCATCACCGACTCCCCGGTGAGCCCGGCCATCGACCACGCCGAGGTGGTGCTCCCCGCCGCCGTCGGCACCGATCTGGTCTTCGACCTGCACACCGCACCGATGACCCTGGCCATGGTGGTGCTCCAGGCGATCTGTGACGCCACCCCCGCCGAAACCCAGGCCCGGCTCGAGGCGTTCGAGTCGTCCGCCACCCGTCGCCAGTTGTTCCTCGGCTGAGAGGAGTACGAGATGCACCAGCCCGTCCGCGCCGCCCGCGGCACCGCACGCACCGCCAAGGGGTGGCCGCAGGAGGCCGCGCTGCGGATGCTGATGAACAACCTCGACCCGGAGGTGGCCGAGCGCCCCGAGGACCTGGTGGTCTACGGCGGCACCGGCAAGGCGGCCCGGGACTGGCCGTCGTATCACGCGCTGGTCCGGACGCTGACGGACCTGCGCGAGGACGAGACCATGCTGGTGCAGTCCGGCCGCCCGGTCGGCGTCATGCGCACTCACGAGTGGGCACCCCGGGTGCTGCTGGCCAACTCCAACCTGGTCGGTGACTGGGCCACCTGGCCGGAGTTCCGCCGCCTCGAAGCGCTCGGCCTGACCATGTACGGGCAGATGACGGCCGGCTCCTGGATCTACATCGGCACCCAGGGCATCCTCCAGGGCACGTACGAGACGTTCGCGGCGGTGGCCGAGAAGCGGTTCGGCGGCTCGCTGGCCGGGACGCTGACGCTGACCGCCGGCTGCGGCGGGATGGGCGGCGCGCAGCCCCTGGCGGTCACCATGAACGGCGGCGCCTGCCTGATCGTCGACGTGGACCGCAGCCGGCTGGAGCGCCGGGCGCACGACCGCTACCTGGACGAGATCGCCGACTCGCTGGACGACGCGGTCGAGCGGGCGCTGGCCGCCAAGCGGGACCGCCGGGCGCTCAGCGTCGGGGTGGTCGGCAACGCCGCCACGGTCTTCCCGGAGCTGCTGCGCCGGGGTGTCGCCATCGACATCGTCACGGACCAGACCAGCGCGCACGACCCGCTGTCGTACCTGCCGGAGGGGGTGGAGCTGGCCGACGCCCGGGACTACGCGGCGACGAAGCCGGCCGAGTTCACCGACCGGGCGCGGGCCTCGATGGCGAAGCACGTCGAGGCGATGGTCGGTTTCCTCGACGCCGGCGCCGAGGTCTTCGACTACGGCAACTCGATCCGCGGCGAGGCGAAGCTCGGCGGCTACGAGCGGGCCTTCGACTTCCCCGGCTTCGTACCGGCGTACATCCGGCCGCTGTTCTGCGAGGGCAAGGGCCCGTTCCGCTGGGCGGCGCTCTCCGGTGACCCGAAGGACATCGCGGCCACCGACCGGGCCATCCTCGACCTGTTCCCGGAGAACGAGTCCCTGGCCCGCTGGATCCGGATGGCCGGCGAGCGGGTCGCCTTCCAGGGCCTGCCGGCGCGGATCTGCTGGCTGGGCTACGGGGAGCGGGACAAGGCGGGGGTGCGGTTCAACGAGATGGTCGCCTCGGGTGAGCTGAGCGCGCCCGTGGTGATCGGCCGGGACCACCTGGACTGCGGCAGCGTGGCCAGCCCCTACCGGGAGACCGAGGCGATGGCCGACGGCTCCGACGCGATCGCCGACTGGCCGCTGCTCAACGCACTGGTCAACACGGCCAGCGGGGCGTCCTGGGTGTCGATCCACCACGGCGGCGGCGTGGGCATCGGCCGGTCCATCCACGCCGGGCAGGTGTGCGTGGCCGACGGCAGCGCGCTCGCCGGGCAGAAGATCGAGCGGGTGCTCACCAACGACCCGGCCATGGGCGTCATCCGGCACGTCGACGCCGGCTACGACGACGCCCGCGAGGTCGCCGCGCGCACCGGCGTCCGGGTGCCCATGACCGAGGGTGCCGCGTGAGCGCGCGGAGTGCAGCGCAGCGCAGCCCCGCAGTCGCGAACAACCGGAGTGCAGCGTGAGCGATCTCGCCGTCCGGTTCCGCAAACTGTGGGACGACCTCGCCCCCGTCGGGCGCGACGCGGGCAGCGGCGGCTACCTGCGCTACGCGCTCACCGAGCCGGAGCTCACGCTGCGGGCGTGGTTCCGGGAGCAGGCCGCGCAGCGCGGCATGCCGGTCACCGAGGACGGCAACGGCAACCTCTTCGCCTGGTGGGGTGATCCGGCGGCCGGTGATGCGGTGCTCACCGGCAGCCACTTCGACTCGGTGCCGCACGGCGGGGCCTACGACGGGCCGCTCGGCATCGTGAGCGCGTTCCTGGCCGTGGACGAGCTGCGGGCCGCCGGGGTCGCCCCGGTCCGGCCCGTGGCGGTGGCCGCGTTCGTCGAGGAGGAGGGCGGCCGGTTCGGCGTACCCTGCCTGGGGTCGCGGCTGCTCACCGGGGAGATCGCGGTGGAGCGCGCGGCCGGGCTGCGCGACGCGGCGGGGGTGAGCTTCGCCGAGGCGCTGGGCGACCGGCCGGCGGGTGCCGACCCCGGCCTGCTCGGCCGCTTCGCGGCCTTCGTGGAGCTGCACGTCGAGCAGGGCCGCGCGCTGGTCGATCTCGGCGCGCCGGTCGCGGTGGCCAGCGCCATCTGGCCGCACGGCCGCTGGCGCTTCGACTTCCACGGCGAGGGCAACCACGCGGGTACGACCCGGATGGCCGACCGCCGGGACCCGATGCTCACCTACGCGTTCACGGTGCTCGCGGCAAACAAGGAGGCCCGGCTGCGCGACGCGCACGCCACGGTGGGCCGGGTGGCTGTCGAGCCGAACGCCACGAACGCCATCCCGTCGAAGGTGACCGGCTGGCTGGACGCGCGGGCGGCCGAGCCGGCGACGCTGGACGGCCTGGTCGAGGCGGTCCGGGCCAAGGCCGCCGAGCGGGCGAAGCGGGACGGCACCGAGCTGACCTGCACCCAGGAGTCGGCCACCCCGCTGGTGTCCTTCGACGGCGGGCTGGCCGACCGGCTCGCCGCGCTGCTCGACGCCCCGGTGCTGCCCACCGGGGCCGGGCACGACGCCGGGGTGCTGGCCGCTCACCTGCCGACCGCGATGCTCTTCGTGCGGAACCCGACCGGGGTGTCGCACTCCCCCGCCGAGTCCGCCACCGACGCCGACTGCGCGGCCGGGGTGACCGCCCTGGCCCGGGTGCTGGAGGAGCTGGCATGCCGCTGACCCGCTGGCTGGCCGAGTACGCCTGGCTGCCCGACCACGCCGAGCCCACCCCGGACGTGCTGATCGAGGCCGAGGCCGGGCGGATCACCGCGGTCACCCCGCTGGTGGGCGGCGGTGCGCCCGCCGCCGGGGTCGAGGTGCTCGGCGACGCCATACGCCTGCCCGGGCTGACCCTGCCCGGCCTGGCCAACGCCCACTCGCACGCCTTCCACCGGGCGCTGCGCGGGCGTACCCACGGCGGGCGGGGCGACTTCTGGAGCTGGCGGGACGTCATGTACGACGTCGCGGCCCGCCTCGATCCCGATTCCTACCTGGCCCTGGCCCGGGCCGCGTACGCGGAGATGGCCCTCGCGGGGATCACCTGCGTCGGCGAGTTCCACTACCTGCACCACGGCCCGGAGGGGAAGCCGTACGGCGATCCGAACGCCATGTCGGCCGCGCTCGTCGAGGCCGCCGCGCACGCCGGGATCCGGCTGACCCTGCTGGACACCGCGTACCTGACCGCGAGCGTGGACGGCGCGGAGCTGGTCGGGGCGCAGCGCCGGTACGGCGACGGGGACGCGCTGCGCTGGGCGGAGCGGGTGGACGCGTTCCGCCCGGAGGACGACCACGTCCGGCTGGGGGCGGCCATCCACTCGGTGCGCGCGGTCCCCGCCGAGCAGCTCGCCACCGTGGCCGGCTGGGCCGACCGCAACGGCGTGCCGCTGCACGTGCACCTCTCCGAGCAGCCGGCCGAGAACGACGCCTGCCGGGCCGTGCACGGCTGCACCCCGACCCGGCTGCTGGCCGACCACGGGGTGCTCGGCCGGCACACCACGGCGGTGCACGCGACCCACCCGACCAGCGCCGACGTCGCACTGCTCGGGGAGAGCCGGACCGGGGTGTGCCTCTGCCCCACCACCGAGCGGGACCTGGCCGACGGGATCGGGCCGGCCCGGCGGATGGCTGAGGCGGGCAGCCCGCTGAGCCTGGGCAGCGACAGTCACGCCGTGGTGGACCTCTTCGAGGAGGCCCGCGCGGTGGAGCTGGACGAGCGGCTGCGTACCCGGAAACGCGGGCACTTCGCCGCCGCCGAGCTGGTCGGCGCGGCCACCGTGGCCGGGCACGCCGCGCTGGGCTGGGGCGACGCCGGCCGGCTGTCGGTCGGCGACCGGGCCGACCTGGTGACGGTACGGCTGGACAGCGCCCGGACCGCCGGTGTGCCGCCGGTCGGGGCGTTCTTCGCGGCGACCGCCGCCGACGTGACGCACGTGGTGGTCGACGGCCGGACGGTGGTGGCCGACGGCCGGCACCTGACCGTGGACGTGCCGGCCGAGCTGCACTCGGCCATCGCGGAGGTGACCTCGTGAGCGGGGGCGACCGGCAGCACCGCCCGGTCCGGCCGGGCGACCCGGTGCGGCCGGCGCCACGGCACACCGGCAGCCTGCTCGTCGACAACATCGGCGAGCTGGTCACCAACGACATCGGCGGCGAGGGCGGGCCGCTCGGCATCCGCCGAGACGCGGCGGTCCTCGTCGAGGACGGCCAGGTGGCCTGGGTCGGGCCGGCCCGGGACGCGCCGGCCGCCGACCGGCGGATCGACGCCGGGGGCGCGGCCGTGCTGCCCGGCTTCGTGGACAGCCACGCCCACCTGGTGTTCGCCGGGGACCGGGCCGCCGAGTTCGCCGCCCGCATGGCCGGCGAGCCGTACACGGGCGGCGGCATCCGGACCACCGTGGGCGCCACCCGGGCGGCCTCCGACGACGAGCTGCGCGACACCGTCGGCCGGCTGCGCGGCGAGGCGATGCGGCAGGGCACCACCACCATCGAGATCAAGAGCGGGTACGGGCTCACCGTCGCCGACGAGGCCCGCTCGCTGCGGATCGCCGCCGAGTTCACCGAGGACACCACGTTCCTCGGCGCGCACGTGGTCCCCGCCGAGTACGCCGACCGCCCCGACGACTACGTGGGCATGGTGTGCGGGCCGATGCTCGCCGCCGCCGCGCCGTACGCCCGCTGGATCGACGTGTTCTGCGAGCGGGGCGCCTTCGACGTGGACCACGCCCGGGCGATCCTCGCCTGCGGGCAGGCCGTCGGGCTGGGTGTGCGGGTGCACGCCAACCAGCTCGGCCCCGGGCCGGGCGTGCAGCTCGGGGTGGAGCTGGGCGCGGCCAGCGTCGACCACTGCACGCACCTGACCGACGCGGACATCGACGCGCTGGCGTCGCGCCGGGTCGACTGCATGTGCCCGGACGGCCTGCACACCGCCACCGTCGCCACCCTGCTGCCCGGTGCCGAGTTCTCCACCCGGTCCCCGTACCCGGACGCACGCCGGCTGCTCGACGCCGGTGTCACCGTGGCCCTCGCGACCGACTGCAACCCCGGGTCGTCGTACACGTCGTCGATGCCGTTCTGCATCGCCCTCGCCGTACGCGAGATGCGCATGACCCCGGCGGAGGCGGTCTGGGCCGCGACCGCCGGCGGGGCGGCGGCGCTGCGCCGCACCGACGTGGGGCGGCTCGCGCGGGGCGCGCGGGCCGACCTGATGATCCTCGACGCCCCGTCCCATCTGCACCTGGCCTACCGGCCCGGTGTGCCCTTGATCCGCCAGGTTCTGCACAACGGAGTGCCGCAATGTCGACCGTAGTCATCCAGCCCACCGGAATCTCCCCCGCCGACGTGCTCGCCGTGGCCCGCGGCACCGCCAAGGTGGTCCTCGACCCCGCCACGGTGGAGGCGATGGCGACCAGCCGGTCCATCGTGGACGGCATCGAGGCCGCCGGCCGGCCCGTGTACGGCGTCTCGACCGGGTTCGGGGCGCTCGCCAACACGTTCGTGGCGCCCGAGCGGCGGGCCGAGCTCCAGCACGCGCTGATCCGCTCGCACGCCGCCGGGGTAGGCGCGCCCATGCCCCGCGAGGTGGTGCGGGCCATGATGCTGCTGCGCGTACGCTCGCTCGCCCTCGGCCGCTCCGGGGTCCGCCCGCTGGTCGCCGAGGCCCTCGTCGACCTGCTCAACCACGAGGTCACCCCATGGGTGCCGGAACACGGCTCGCTCGGCGCGTCCGGCGACCTGGCGCCGCTGGCGCACTGCGCGCTCGTGCTGCTCGGTGAGGGCTGGGTGCTCGGCCCGGCCGGCGACCGGATCCCGGCCGGTGACGCGCTGCGCCGGGTCGGGCTGGAGCCGCTGGAGCTGGCCGCCAAGGAGGGGCTGGCGCTGATCAACGGCACCGACGGCATGCTCGGCATGCTGCTGCTGGCCATCCACGACGCCCGGCACCTGTTCGCCCTGGCCGACGTGACCGCCGCGCTGGCCATCGAGGCGATGCTCGGCTCCGAGCGGCCGTTCCTGCCCGAGTTGCACGCCATCCGGCCGCACCCGGGCCAGGCCGCCTCCGCCGCGAACATCCACAAGCTGCTGCAGAACTCGGCGGTGATGGACTCGCACCGCGACGACCTGGCGCACGCGGTGCAGGACGCGTACTCGATGCGCTGCGCGCCACAGGTGGCCGGGGCGGCCCGGGACACCCTCGACTTCGTCGAGGTGGTGGCCGGGCGGGAGCTGCTGTCGGTGGTGGACAACCCGGTGGTGCTGCCGGACGGGCGGGTCGAGTCGACCGGCAACTTCCACGGCGCGCCGCTCGGCTTCGCGGCCGACTACCTGGCCATCGCCGCGTCCGAGGTGGGCGCGATCGCCGAGCGCCGGGTGGACCGGCTGCTCGACGTCACCCGCTCCCGCGAGCTGCCGGCGTTCCTCTCCCCCGACGCCGGGGTCAACTCCGGCCTGATGATCGCCCAGTACACGGCGGCCGGGATCGTCGCGGAGAACCGCCGGCTGGCCGCACCCGCCTCGGTCGACTCGCTGCCCACCAGTGGAATGCAGGAGGACCACGTCTCGATGGGCTGGGCGGCGACGAAGAAGCTGCGCACCGTGCTGGACAACCTGACCAGCGTGCTCGCGGTCGAGCTGCTGGCCGCCGTACGCGGGCTCCAGCTCCGCGCCCCGCTGACGCCGTCGCCGGCCGGCCGGGCCGCGCTGGCCTCGCTCGGGAAGGTGGCCGGCGAGCCGGGGCCGGACGTGTTCCTCGCCCCGCTCATGGAGGCCGCGCGGGACGTCGTGCGCGGGCCCGAGCTGCGCGCCGCCATCGAGCGCGAGGTCGGCCCGCTGGGCTGACCGGGGTGTGGCGGTGTCCGGCCGGGCCGGGCACCGCCACCACGTGCGCTCAGGCGGCCGGCGGCAGCACCTTGGCGACCAGCTTGGCCAGCTCGCGCAGCGCCTTGCCGCGGTGGCTGACCGCATCCTTCTCCTCCGGGGTCAGCTCCGCGTTGGTCCGCTCCTGCCCGTCGCCCAGGAAGATCGGGTCGTAGCCGAAGCCGCCGTCGCCGCGCGGGGCGCGCAGCAGCCGGCCGGGCTGCCGGCCGTCGACCAGGTGCTCCTTGCCGCTGGGCAGCACCAGCGCCACCGTGCAGACGAAGGCGGCGCCCCGGTGCTCGTCCGGCAGGTCGGCGATCTGGTCCAGCACGAGCTGGAGGTTGGCCCGGTCGTCGCCGTGGCTGCCGGCCCAGCGGGCGCTGAACACGCCCGGCATGCCGTTGAGCGCATCCACGGCGAGCCCGGAGTCGTCGGCGATGGTGGGCAGGCCGGTCCGCCGGCAGCCCTCCCGCGCCTTGATCAGCGCGTTCTCGCCGAAGGTCAGGCCGGACTCGGGCAGCTCCGGGTATTCCTCGACGTCGTCGAGGCCGAGCAGGGCGATCCGGTGGGCGCCGAGGGCGCCGTCCAGGATCCGCTGGAGCTCGACGAGCTTCTTCCGGTTGCGGGTGGCCAGGAGCACGGTGTTCATCGTCAACGCCTTCCGCTGCGCGTCAGCCGGTTCATCAGGTCAGCGCCTTGCGCTGCGCGTCGGCCAGTTCCAGGCAGCCCGCCACACCCAGGTCGAGCAGGGCGTCCAGCTGCTCCCGGGCGAAGATGCCGGCCTCGCCCGTTCCCTGCACCTCGACGAAGTCACCCGTCCCGGTGCAGACCACGTTCATGTCGACCTCGGCGGCCACGTCCTCCTCGTAGCAGAGGTCGAGTCGCGGCTCGCCGGCGATGATGCCGACGCTGACCGCGGCCACCGACCGGTGCATGACCTTCTCCACCTTGCCGGCCAGGGCCTTGCGCTCGGCGAGCCAGGTCACCGCGTCGTGCAGCGCCACGTACGCGCCGGTGATGGCGGCCGTCCGGGTGCCCCCGTCGGCCTGGAGCACGTCGCAGTCGAGCACCACCGAGTTCTCGCCGAGCGCCTTGAGGTCGACGCAGGCCCGCAGGCTGCGGCCGATGAGCCTGGAGATCTCGTGGGTCCGGCCACCGACCCGGCCCTTGACGCTCTCCCGGTCCGAGCGGGTGTTGGTGGCCCGGGGCAGCATCGCGTACTCGGCGGTCACCCAGCCCAGCCCGGAGCCCTTGCGCCAGCGGGGCACGCCCTCGGTCACGCTGGCCGTGCAGAGCACCCGGGTCGCGCCGAACTCGACGAGCACGGAGCCCTCCGGGTGGGTGCTCCAGCCCCGGGTCAGGGTCACCGGTCGGAGTTGGTCGGGCCGCCGCCCGTCAGGTCGCGCCATGCCTGCACCCTATGCGGTGCCGTGATCGAACCACCCCGGGGTGCCCAACGACGGCTCGCTCCGGTCGGGATCCCCACCCCTGACCGCCCCGCGAAGGCTTCCCTCGGCCTGTGCGAATGAGGCAGGATGACCTTCACATCTGCGCAGCCCGATACGGATAGGTCCAGGACATGCCCCTTTCGCGCCGCGTGATCATTTCCGCCGTCGTCGCCACGGTCGCCGTAGGGGCGGGGGTGGGTTTCGCCGTCTGGGCCGGCGGTGACGAGCCTACGGCGTACCGTCCGCCGAGCGGCCACGTCGTGCAGCCGGGTGCGCCGGGTCAGCCCGGCAGGTCCCTGTCGGCGGACGACCTGACCCAGGTCTCGCCGCCCGGGTTCAAGGCGGCCGACACCCTGTTCATCCAGGGCATGATCCCGCACCACGCGCAGGCGTTGGAGATGACCGCGCTGCTGCCGGGCCGCACCACCAACCCGGATGTGACGCTGCTGGCCAAGCGGATCGACGTGTCGCAGCAGGACGAGATCACCCGGATGCGGCGGTGGCTGGCGGAGCGGAGCGTGCCGACCGCGGGGCCGAACGCGGGCCATGCCGGGCACGAGCTCATGCCGGGGATGCTCACCGCCGCGCAGCTCGATCAGCTCAAGCGGGCCCGCAACGGCGACTTCGACCGGCTCTTCCTCACCTTCATGATCCGCCACCACCAGGGCGCGCTCAGCATGGTGGAGGAGCTCTACGCCTCGGGCGGCGGCCTCGAGCCGGCGACCGACCAGTTCGCCCGCGAGGTGAACGCCGACCAGAGCATCGAGATCCAGCGGATGCAGGAGATGCTGGCCAGGATGGGCTGACCCCGGACAGGGTGAAGGGCACCTCGGATCCGAGGTGCCCTTCACCGAGCGACGGGTCAGAGGGTGTCCGCCAGGTCCAGGACCGCCTTCTTCAGCGCCTGGTGCTCGGGCGCGCCGAGCTTGTTGGACAGTGCCCGCAGCTGAGCGGCGGCGGCGGACCGCTTGCCGTCGGCCGCGAACCCTTCGGCCCGCTCCAGGAACATGTCGACCTGGGACTTCAGCGGGTGACCGATGGCGTCGGCACGGACCGCCTGGTCGTAGTACGCACGAGCGAGCGCGAAGCTCGGCGTCCAGGTGATCTTCGGCTGGCCCTGGGCGTTGAACTGGCCGAGCTGCACCTCCTCAGCCGCCTGGATCTCCGCCTTCGACAGGTGCTCACTGGGGGTCAGCTTGAACACGTCGAGGCCGCGGGCGATCTCGTTGCCGAAGAGGCTGCCGTTGTACCAGTACGCCGACCAGAATCCGCCGAGCACGAGGGAGTTCGGGTTGACCGCCCCGCGGTCGAAGAACGCGATCTCCTGCGGGTGGGCCGAGTCGGTGAAGTCGAACACCGAGATGCCGCCCTGGTACCAGGCCTGCATCATGATGTCGCGGCCGGGCACCGGGATCAGCGAGCCGTTGTGCGCCACGCAGTTCTCCTGGAGCGTCTGGGGCACCGGCAGCTTGTAGTAGCTGGCGAACGTCATCTTCCGGTCGACGATGTCGAAGATGGCGTTGGCGCCCCACTGCGGCTGGTCGGTGTCACGGCAGCGCGCGCCGCTGCCCCCGCCCCACTCGTCGGTGAAGATCACCTTGGTGCCGTCGTTGTTGAACGTCGCCGAGTGCCAGTACGCGAAGTTCGGGTCGGACACCTCGTCGATCCGGCGCGGGTTCGCCGGGTCCGAGATGTCGATCAGGATGCCGTTGCCCTGGCAGGCGCCGGCGGCCAGCCCGATCTCCGGGTACGCGGTGATGTCGTGGCAGGCGTTGGTGTTCGGCGTGGGCGACCAGGTCGCCCCGGACGGGTGCCGGGGGGTCTGCGGCCCGTTCTGGAGGCCGTCGATCCGGCCGGTCGCCGGGTCGGCGAACAGCCGCGGCTGGTTCACCACGGCGGCCTGCCCGGGCGCCGCCAGCGGCACCTTGATGACGTCGATGCGCCACCGCGACGGGTCCGCGCCGTCCGCGGGGTTGTTGTTGCAACCGGCCATCGTCGTGGCCGGGCGGACCGAGGTGGTGCCCGAGACGTAGATGTAGACGTTGCTCGCGTCCTTCGGGTCGGTCACCACGGTGTGCGTGTGCGAGCCGCGGCAGAGCTGGACCGCCGCAACCTGCGTGGGGTTACGCACGTCGCTGATGTCGAAGATCCGGACGCCCTGGAACCGGGTGCCGACGTTGGGGTTGGTGCCGCAGTCGACCCGCCCGCGGGTCTCCTCGACCGACATGAACAGCAGGTTGCCGTGGACGGAGACGTCACCCTGGCCGCCGGGGCACACGACGCTCGTGACCAGCTGCGGGTCGCTGGGGTTGGCGACGTCGAAGATGTTGAACCCGTTGTAGTTGCCGGTGAACGCGTACCTGCCGCCGAAGGCGAAGTCCGAGTTGTAGAACCCGCCGTTGCCAGGGTTCGCCGGGTCGACCATGCCCGCGGGCTTGTCGCGGTGCGCGACCTGCTCGAGGTTGCTGATCGCCGACTGCGCGTCGAGCCAGCCGGCGCCGAGTCCGATCCGTGGGTCGGGCTCCGCCGCCGACGCCGTGCCCGGCAGGGCGCCGGCCATGAGTACGCCGGCCGCGATGAGGCCGAGGGCCCGGTAGCCTCTTCGTGACCTTGGACTGAGGTGGTGTGTCATGCGATGCCTTCCGTTCGAAGGACCTGACGCAGCGTCCATATAGCAGGCACGGCGCGTCGTGTGAGTAAGGACCGTACCGACGCCCAGCCGCAGGTCAAGCCACCGATGTGGCGTATGTACATATTTGCGAAGGCAAGTTTTTCGCCTTTACCTTCCCGTGATCCGCAGGTCACGACAGGCGTCGAAGGCCGAGGGGGCGATCTTTCGCCACTCGTCGGATGAACCGCCGACGAGCCGCCCCGTAGCGTCGATGCAATTCGCCCCGCACCGGTTCGATCACCGACCGTGACGTCCGGCGCGGGACGGATCGGCGCTTGACGCTGTCTCTTCCGACGTCGAAAGGAGCAGCGGTGCCCCTGCCCTCACGCCCGTCCCGTGGTCGCCGCAACGCCGCGTTGCTGCTGTCCACCACCCTGGTCGCGTCCATGACGACGCTGACCACGCAGCCCGCCTGGGCGGCGCCCGACCAGGCCGCCCCGGGGAACCCGACCTTCCTCACCGGCCCCAACCAGGGCACGCCGAACGAGATCGCCACGTCGTACCTGCGCGCGCACCCCGCCGAATACGGGGTACGCGCCACCGACCTGGCCGACCTCGCGGTGGCCTCCAGCTACACCAGCCGCCACAACGGCGTCACCCACGTCAACCTGGCCCAGCGCTTCAAGGACCTCGAGGTCTTCGGCGCCACCGCCACCGTGAACATCGCCCGCGACGGCAGCGTCGTGTTCGTCGGCGACACCCTGGTCCCCGGGCTGGCCGACAAGGCCTCCGGCACCGCCACGCTCGACGCGGTCGAGGCGGTGCACGCCGCCGCGGACGCCCTGGACCTGCCCGATCCGGCCGGTCCGAAGGTGATGAGCCGCAGCGGCGGCGCCGCCCAGCGCACCGTCGTCTCCGGCGCCGGCATCTCCGACCAGCCCATCCCCGCCAAGCTCGGCTGGCAACCCACCGCCGACGGGCTCCGCCTGGCCTGGCAGCTCGTCATCGACGACTCCACCGACACCCACCTGTGGAACGCCGCCGTCGACGCGCAGAGCGGCAAGCTGCTCAAAGCCGACGACTGGACGATCCACGAGGACGTCAAGGAGGTCGCCGACAACCTGGACCGCAGCGCTCCAGGCCGCGCGACGACGCTGAACAGCGCGGCCTTCGGCTCACGCAACCCGGTCCAGGACGGCTCGAGCTACCGGGTCTTCGCCGGCCCGGCCGAGAGCCCGAACGACGCGCCGCGGAGCCTGGTGACCAACCCGGCCGACGGGACGGCCTCGCCGTACGGCTGGCACGACGTGGACGGCGCCGCGGGGGCCGAGCACACCACCACCCAGGGCAACAACGTCCACGCCTACCAGGACCAGGACAACAACAACTCGCCCGACTCCGGCAGCAGCCCGGACGGCGGCGCGAGCCTGACCTTCGACCACCCGCTCGACCTGGGCGAGCACGCCCAGAACTACCGGGACGCCGCGACCGACAACCTGTTCTACTGGAACAACATCATCCACGACGTCACCTACCAGTACGGCTTCGACGAGGCGTCGGGGAACTTCCAGGCGAACAACTACGGCCGGGGCGGCGCGGGCGGCGACTACGTCCGGGCCGAGGCGGCCGACGGCGGCGGCACCAACAACGCCAACTTCTCCACCCCGGCGGTGGACGGCGTCGGCGCGCCGCGCATGCAGATGTACCTGTGGCCGGGCACCCAGTTCGGCAGCCCGAACCAGGTGGTCGTCGACGGCGTCGGGTCGTTCGACGCGTCCTGGGCGCGGTTCACGCCGGCACCGACCACCGCCGGCCTGGCCGGACACCGCCTCGTGTACGCGGGCACCGGCTGCACCACGGCGACCTACCCCGCCACCCTGCCCTCGGGCGGCTGGATCAGCGTGGCCGACGGCGGCACCGCGGCCTGCAGCTACCTGCAGCGGGCCCAGGTCGCCCAGTCGCTCGGCGCCAAGGCACTGGTGGTCGCTCACAACGCCACCGGCAGCGCCCCGGTGCTGACCGGCTCCATGGCGACCGCGGCGGTCACCATTCCGGCCGTCGCCGTGACCCAGGCCGACGGCGACGCCATCAAGGCCGCCATCGCCGCGGGCGAGGCCACCGGGTCGGTGCGCAAGCACCCGAACCACCCGGGTATCCGCGACGGTGACCTCGACGCCGGGGTCATCATCCACGAGTACACGCACGGCATCTCCAACCGGCTCACCGGCGGCCCGACGGTCAACTGCCTGACCGGCAACGAGCAGATGGGCGAGGGCTGGAGTGACTTCATGGCGGTCACCACGCTGCTCGACCCGACGTTCGACACGGCCGACGGGCAGCGCGGCATGGGCCCGTACGTGCTGTTCCAGGACGACCGGCACGGCGCCGGCATCCGGCCGCGGCCGTACTCGCGGAACATGGAGATCCAGCCGTTCACCTATGACGGGATCAAGACCGGCGGCTGGCTCAACGGGACGTCCCTGGCGGTGCCGCACGGCATCGGGCACGCGTGGGCGTCGGTCCTGTGGGACATGACCTGGAACCTGATCGACCGGCACGGGTTCAACCCGGCCGTCTACGAATCGTGGAGCACCGGCGGCAACAACCTGGCCCTGCAGCTCGTCGTCGACGGGCTCAAGATGCAGGGCTGCGGCCCCGGCTTCGTCACCGGCCGCAACGCCATCATCGCCGCCGACGCGGCGCTGACCGGCGGCGAGAACGCCTGCATCATCTGGGGCTCGTTCGCCCGCCGGGGTCTCGGCTACAGCGCGGTGCAGGGCACCACGGCCCGCGACGACAACACCGAGGCGTTCGACACCCACCCGTCCTGCCGGGGCGACTTCGTCGGCCGCGCGGCCCAGCCGGCGCTCAACACGATCGTCGCCGGTGACGCCGCGCCGATGAAGTTCCAGCTCGCCGGCAACCGTGGCCTGGACATCCTCGCCAGCGGCTCGCCGTACTCCCGGCTGGTCGACTGCGACACCCTCCGGACCGTCGGCCCCGACGGCGCGATCACCCCGCGGCCCACCCCGGTCGCGGCGCGCAACCCCGGCGGCTCAAGCCTGTCGGCCAACGCCAACGGCCAGTACAACTACCCGTGGAAGACCGACCCGGCCTGGGCCGGCACCTGCCGCGAGTTCGTGCTGACCCTGGACAACGGATTCCAGTACCGCACCTACGTCAAGTTCGTCGCCGAGTCGTAGCACCGCCACCGGCGAAGGGGGCGTCCCGGCCAGGGGCGTCCCCTTCCGCGTGCGCGGGACAGGCCGGCCGCCGTCCTGGTCAGACCTCGTAGGAGGCGCCGGCGCGGACCACTTCCAGCGGCCCGGTGTACGCGCCGGCCGCCGACTCCACGGTGTGCGACTCACTGCCCCAGGCGGGCACGAGATGGGTGAGCAGCAGCCGGCCCACCCCCGCCTTGGTGGCCGCCTCGCCGGCCTCCCGGCCGGTCAGGTGCAGGTCCGGCGGGTTCTCCACCCCGTCCATGTAGCTGGCCTCGCAGAGGAACACGTCGGCGTCCTGGGCCAGGCGCAACAGGGCATCGCAGGGTGCGGTGTCCGCGGAGTAGCAGAACACCCGCCCGCCGTGCTCCAGCCGCACCCCGTAGGTCTCGACCGGGTGGTTCATCCGGTCGACGGTGACCGTGAACGGGCCGATCGGGAAGGTGCCCGGCTGGAGGCCGTAGAACTGGTAGACGTCCTCCACCGAGCCCTCCTCCTGCCCGTACGCGCTGGCGATCCGGTCCGGCGCGCCGGACGGGGCGTACATCGGCAGGGGCGGGTAGGGGCCGTCCGGAGCGTACCGGCGCACCACCACGTAGGACACCGCGTCGAACATGTGGTCGCAGTGCAGGTGAGTGAGGAGGATGGCGTCGGGGGCGTGCAGCCCGACGTAACGCTGGAGCGTGGAGAGTGACCCCACCCCGAAGTCGATCAGGAGCCGGAACCCCTCCGCCTCCATGAGGTAGGCGGAGCAGGGAGACTCGGGCCCGGGAAAACTGCCCGCGCAGCCGAGGACGGTCAGTCGCATCCGGTCGCCTCGATCTCACGCTTGGTAGCCGACACGCCGGCGGTCGCTCCGCCGATGATCTCTACCGACGCGCTCGCCACGCTGCGCAGCCTACGCGTCGGCCCGGTCGGGCAAGAATCATCTGCCGGAAGTTGTCATCAACGTGACACCCGCACACGTCCGGTCCTGGGAGGCGACGGTCGGTCCGTTCCGCGGACCGGACCGACCGTCGTTCCGTCAGGCCCAGAGCTGCCCCTCCAGGGCGTCCTCGGCATCGGCGAGGGTGCCGCCGTACGCCCCGGTCGACAGGTACTTCCAGCCACCGTCGGCGACCACGAAGGCCACGTCGGCGCGGCGGCCGTCGCGGACCGCCTCGTGCGCCACCGCGAGGGCGGCGTGCAGGATCGCCCCGGTGGAGAAGCCGGCGAAGATCCCCTCCACCTCGACGAGCTGCCGGGTCCGCAGCACCGCGTCCCGGGTGCCCACCGAGAAGCGCCGGGAGAGCACCGTGGCGTCGTACAGCTCGGGCACGTAGCCCTCGTCGATGTTGCGCAGCCCGTAGACCAGCTCGCCGTAGCGGGGCTCGGCGGCGACGACCTGGATGCCGTCGACCTTCTCCCGCAGGTAGCGCCCGGTGCCCATCAGGGTGCCGGTGGTGCCCAGGCCGGCCACGAAGTGGGTGATGGTCGGCAGGTCGTGCAGCAGCTCCGGCCCGGTCGTCTCGTAGTGCGCCCGGGCGTTCGCCTCGTTGCCGTACTGGAAGAGCATCACCCAGTCCGGGTGCTCGGCGGCGATCTGCTTGGCGGTGGCGACGGCCTGGTTCGAGCCGCCCGCCGCCGGCGAGAAGATGATCTCCGCGCCGTACATCCGGAGCAGCTGGACCCGCTCGGTGGAGACGTTCTCCGGCATCACGCAGACCAGCCGGTAGCCGCGCAGCTTCGCCACCATGGCCAGCGAGATGCCGGTGTTGCCGCTGGTCGGCTCCAGGATGGTGTCGCCGGGGCGGAGCCGGCCGGCCTCCTCGGCGGCCCGGACCATGAACAGGGCCGCCCGGTCCTTGATGCTGCCGGTCGGGTTCCGGTCCTCCAGCTTCGCCCAGAGCCGCACCGGCGGCGCCCCGTCGGGGACCGTCGGCGACAGCCGCGGCAGCCCGACCAGGGGCGTGCCGCCGCAGGCGTCGAGCAGGCTGTCGTACCGCGCCATGCCGCCCGCCCTCAGCGGGCGGCGACGGCCGCGCGGTGACCGGCGATGGCGGCCGCGGCCGCGAAGCCGAACGCGCCACCGGCCACGGCCGGCAGGATGGTGACGCTGTCGCCGTCGTTGAGCTTGGCGTCGAGCGCGCCGAGGAAGCGGACGTCCTCGTCGTTGACGTAGACGTTGACGAACCGGTGCAGCGCGCCCGCGTCGGTGACCAGCCGCGCCCGCAGGCCGGCGTGCCGGGAGTCCAGGTCGGCGAGCAGGTCGCCCAGGGTGTCGCCGCTGCCCTCGACGACCTTCGCGCCGCCGGTGTAGCTGCGCAGGATGGTGGGGATGCGAACCTCGATGGCCATGATGTCTCGTGCTCCTTGTTCGGGTCGTGCCAGGTGACGGGAAGAAGAGAAGGTGTGCCGGCGCTGGAGGATCAGCGGTCGGAACACTCGTAGTCGACCGTCGCCGGGCTCTGCCCGAACATGTAGGACTGGACGGCGTGCGGGTCCACGGCAGCCACGATCTCGACCGGCTCCTCGGTGACCACACCGTCGACGATCCGGAAGGAGCGGATCTCCTCGGTGTCGGGCTCGCGGGTCGAGACGAGCAGGTAGTGCGCGCCCGGCTCCCCGGCGAAGGAGACGTCCGTGCGGGACGGGTAGGCCTCCGTCGCGGTGTGCGAGTGGTAGATGACGACCGGCTCCTCGTCGCGGTCGTCCATCTCCCGCCACACACGCAGCTGCTCCATCGAGTCGAACTCGTAGAAGGTCATGGAGCGGGCGGCGTTGTCCATGGGGATGTGCCGGATCGGGGTGTCGCTGCCGGCGGGACCGGCGACCACGCCGCACGCCTCGTCGGGGTGGTCCCGGCGCGCGTGGGCCACGATCGCGTCGATGATCGACCGGTCGATGCTCAGCACGTGGCCAAGCCTAGCCCCTGGCCGTCCCGGCCCGCGAGGTGGCGGCCGTCACGGCTCAGTCGATCAGGGCGTTGAGCAGGGATTCCTGGAGATATCCCAGGTACGCGTAGACCGATAGTTGGAACACCCGGGAGGAGGTGGGGTCCTCGGCGACCGCGTCGTCCAGTTCCTCACCCAGGTCGGTGCCGTCCTTGATCTCCAGCCGCACCCCCATGGCCAGCCGGGCGTCGTTGAGCGCGCGCAGCCACGCCTCGGCCGCCTCCGCGTCGAGCCGCACCTCCCCGCCGCCCTCGCCGTCGGGCAGCGCGGCGAGGATCGCCCCGGCCTGGTCGATCTTGGCGGTCTTGAGGTCGCCCTCGGTGTAGCGACGGAACTCCGCGCTGCCCGCCGCGTCCTCCGGGTAGACCTCGGGGAAGAGCCGGCCGACCACCGGGTCGCCGTGGTCGAAGCCGTCGGTGAGCAGGCCGACCACCTCGGAGGCGACCTTGCGCAGCACCCGGACCTCGTCCACGGCGAAGGTGGCCACGTAGCGGTCGCCCTGGCGGCGGAACATGCTCATGACCGGTCCACCGTTGCCCAGAGGCCGTACGCGTGCAGCTGCGACGCGTCGTGCTCCATCCGCTCCCGGGCCCCGCTGGAGACGACCGCCTTGCCCTTGTGGTGCACGTCAAGCATGAGCTGCTCGGCCTTCTCCCGGCTGTATCCGAAGAGCTTCTGGAACACCCAGGTCACATACGTCATGAGGTTGACCGGATCGTCCCAGACGATGGTCACCCACGGCCGGTCGGAGACCGGCACCTCTTCGGTGTCCGGCGTCTCGACCGGCGCAACCTGTGGAGCCGCCATGCCCCCCATCGTGCCACCGGATCCGGGGAACCGATGAACCGGAACGGCGCGGCGCTCGGGATCACCCGCCCGGACCTCGTGCGGCGGACCCGGCGGCGGTGCGGCGGCCCCGGCCTCAGGCGAGCAGGATGCCGTGGTCGACAGCATCGGTGAGGACCGCGCCGAGCGAGAGGCGGATCACCTCGAAGCGATGGGACACCTGACGCGACAGCTCCAGCTCGACCTCGCGCAGCGCCCGCTGCGCCCACGAGCGGGCCGCGTTCGGGTCGGCGTTGCCGGGGACCCGCCAGTGCTGCCAGCACCCGCCGTTGAGAGCCACCCCGACGGGTGGGAGCGCCTCGTCGCGCTCCGCGTCCGGGTAGCCGGACAGCGCGTCGAGCGCGCCGGCGCCGGCCAGCCCGGCCACCCCGGCGGTGCTGGTGACGAGGAGCACGCGGTCCAGCTCACGGCCGTCCGGGTGGTCGGCGAGGCCCCAGCGGACGGCGTGCACGATGCGTCGGCGCACCCCGTCGGCGAGGGGCGCGCCGAAGACCCGGGCGGCGGCGTCGTCGATGATGCCCCGGACCGCCTCGTCGCACTGGGCGGTGGCGAGCAGCGACAGCGCCTCCATCTCGCGGTCGAGGAGCTGCGGTAGGCCGGCGCAGCCGACCCCGAAGACGATCTCCTGCACCACCCGGAGGTGGATGTTGGCCAGCTCCAGGGCGAGGTGCTGGCGGATCCGCTGTGCGCAGGAGCGGGCCTGGCGGTCGATCCGCTCGGTGAGGTCGGCCGGCTCGGGACCGGCCACCACGGGCACCCGGCCGTGCGCGCCGGGCGGCTCCGGCGGGCGGGAGCTGGCCCGTCGCAACCCCTCGTCGGCGGCCCAGCCGACCAGCGCGCGGCGCAGCACCGAGTGCTCGCCCTGGCGGACCGGGAACCAGCGGGCCTGCGCGAGGGCGGGCACCGCGGCCAGCAGCGCCGCCCGGTGCGCCGCGACGGAGACCTCGACCGGGTCGTACCGGCGGGCGGCGGGGCTGGGCGGGCCGGAACGGCCGGCCGACGATCCGGACGCCCCCGTGTCCTCCGTCGTCGTGCCGGCCGCCGGCGCCGCCCAGCCGGCCACGCCGGGGGTGACGGCGAAGAGCACCTCGACGCGGGTGCGCGCCACCTCGGCGAGCAGGTGCAGCTCGGCCGCGCTGAACGACTGGTCGGCGGAGATCACGAAGAGCAGGGCCCCGGCCCGGCCGGCCGCGTCGAGCAGCACCCGGCCGCCGGCCACGCCGAGGGTGTCGCTGTCCGGCGTGTCGAGCACGGCGAAGTGGCGCAGCAGCGCATCCGGCAGGCTCAGCTCCACCCGGCGCGGTGGGCGGGCCAGCGCCGGACCGGCCGCGAGCGGGTCGGCCCCGTAGGAGTGCGGCTGGCGGTAGCCCGGCACGTAGGCGGCCCGGGTGGTCACCTTGGCGTGACGGACGAGCAGGTGGCTGCCGGCGGGCACGGCGAGCATCCCGGGGTCCAGGCCGAGCAGGCCGGCGAGCAGCTCGCGGCGGCCGGCGCCGGCCGGGCCGGTGACGACGACGCCCAGCGGTTCGTCCGGCCCCGGCTCGGTCACCCCGAGCCGGGTGGGCAGCGGCGCGCAGCGGGGTGACTCGCCCAGCCCACCTGGTTCGGGCACGTCGACCGAGGGGAGTGGACCTGGCTTCATCAGGCGGCCTCCGGTCAGGCGACCGGGTTGCGGTCCGGTCACGTGGAATTCTCCCTGGTCGCAGGGGATGCCGGAAGAGTACGGCTGTCGCGGATCCGACACCGAACACATCCGATACTCAGGAGTGATCGACAGATCACTCAACTTCGCTGCGTGACGGTGTACACGCGGAGGGAACACCATCGATATGCTGCACCGATGAGTCGGTGGGAGTTCGTCGGCCGCACGGCTGAGCTCAACCGTCTGTTGTCGGCGGCCGGCGGTTCGGAGGGACGCGGGCTGCTCTTCAGCGGCAGCGCCGGGGTGGGCAAGAGCCGGCTGCTGCGCGAGGGGGTGGCCACGCTCTCCACCGACCGCTACGCGATCTGGTCCGTGGCGGCCAGCGCCACGACCGCCGCGCTGCCGTTCGGCGGGCTGGTCCAGGTGCTGCCGGCCGAGCAGCCGCAGGGCCTCTCCCCCGCCGGTGTCCTGCGCTGGGCGGTCGACGTGCTCCAGGAGCAGGCCGCCGGCCGGCCGATCGTGCTGGCGATCGACGACGCGCACCTGCTCGACCCGCCGTCGGCGGCGCTCGTGCACCTCATCGCCCGCTCGGAGAACGCCACGGTGCTCGGCACGTTGCGCAACGGCGAGCAGATCCCGCTGCCGATCCGCGCCCTGTGGACCGACGACCTGGTCGACCTCGTCGAGCTGGGGCCGCTCGGCCCGAGCGAGACCACCGGCCTGCTCGCCGCGATCCTGGGCGGGCCGGTCGACGCCGGCTCCTCGGAGCGGCTGCACCGGCTCTCCGCCGGCAACCCGCTGCTGCTGCGCGAACTGGTGCTGGCCGCCTCCGGGGGCGACGAGCTGAGCCGAACGTACGGGATCTGGAAGTGGACCGGCCGCCTGGAGCTGGCGCCCAGCCTCACCGAGCTGATCGACACCCGGATCGGCCAGCTCACACCCGGCGTGCGCGCGGTCGTCGAGCTGGTCGCGTTCGGCGAGCCGCTCGGCCTGCACCTGCTGGAGCAGGCGGTCGACCCGGCCGACGTGGAGATCGCCGAGGAGCGCGGCCTGATCTCGATGGTGCGCGACGACCGGCGGCTGAACGTCCGCCTCGCCCACCCGCTCTACGGCGAGGTGATGCGCCAGCAGTGCCCGGTCAGCCGCACCCGCCGGCTCCAGGCCACCCTGGCCGGGCTGCTCGAACGGGTGGGCAAGCGGCGCCGCGACGACCTGCTGCGGGTCGCCGTGTGGCGGCTCGACTCGGGCACGGCGCAGGACCCGGCCCTGCTGCTCGACGCGGCCGCCCAGGCCTTCGGCCGGTACGACGTGCCGCTGGCCACCCGGCTGGCCCGGGCGGCGCTGGACGGCGAGGGCGGCCCGGACGCGGCGGAGCTGCTCGCGACCATCCTCATGTTCGCCGACCGTCCGGACGAGGCGATCGCGGTGCTCGACCAGGTGGGCGGGGAGATCCAGGACGACCGGCGGCGCGGCCGGTGGCTGACCGCCCGGGGCATGGTCAGCTACTGGGGGCTGAGCCGGGAGTCCACGGTGGAGGAGATAGCCGCGCGCGCCGCCGAGCTGACCGACGTCGCCGACCGGGCCCGGGTCCGCGCCTTCGAGGCGATCATGCGGCTGCACCGGCTGGACACCGACGCCTCGGTCCGGCTGGCCCAGGCGGTGCTGGACCGGCCGGCGGCCCCGATGGCCGCGCGCGAACTGGCCCGGTGCACCCTCGCGCACCTCCAAGCCGCGCAGGGGCAGTACCGGCGCAGCGCCACCGCGATCGCCCGGGTGCAGGCCGAGGCGGCGCGCTGGCGGGGTGACATGCCCTACCTCCAGCTCGCCATGGAGCTGGCCCGCGGCACCCGGCTCGCGCTCTCCGGCGACCTGGCCGGCATCGACGCGATCGTCGCCGACGAGTTCGCCGACCTGGCCGGCGCCGGGGACTTCCGGCTCGGCACCGGCTACCTGGCCATCCTCCAGGCGTACGCGGCGCGGCTGCGCGGGCGCGGCGACGAGGCGCTGAAGACCAGCCTCGGCGCCTGCGCCGTGCTCGCCACCAGCCGGGTCTACGCCGGCCTGGCGCACGCCGAGCGCGCTCAGGCGGCGGCGCTGCGCGGCGATCCTGCGCACGCCATGGAGGCGATGGCCGAGGCGGACCGGACCCACGCGCCCGGCATGGCGGTGCTCTACCCCTGGCTGGAACAGGCCAGGGGTGCGGTGCACGCGGCGGTCGGCGACCTTCCGGCGGCCACGAAGCATCTCTCGGCGCTGGCCGACCGGCTGCGGGAGGACGGCCTGGCCGGGCACGAGCTGCTGGTTCTACTCGACCTGGTCCGGTTCGACCAGGCCACCGCGGCGGTCGGGCCGACCTGCACCGACGGCGGCCGGCGGACCGTGGCGCAGCGCCTGACCGAGCTGTCCGAGCGGGTCGACGGGGTGCTGCCGCCGCTGGTCGCCCGGTACGCCCGGGCCGCCGTCGACGGCTCCCCCGACGATCTGCTCGCCGTGGCCGACGGCTTCGCCGCCCGCGAGCTGACCGTCTACGCCGCCGAGGCGACCGCGATGGCGCTGCACCGGATGCGCGGCGGCCGGGCGGGTGCGACCGGCCCGGTGCGGGAACGCCTCGCCGATCTGCTCCGCCGCTGCGACGAGGTGGCCACGCCGGCGCTGCGGCTGCTCCGCCCGACGCTGACCGACCGGGAGTGGGAGGTCGCCCGGCTCGCCTCCGACGGGGTGACCAGCCGCACCATCGCCGAGCGGCTGTTCCTCTCCACCCGCACCGTGGAGAACCACCTCCAGCGGGTCTACAGCAAGCTCGGCGTGACCGGCCGCACGGAGCTGCGGGCCGCGCTGCGGTCGATGCCGGGCCACGACGGCGGGACTCCGGCCTGAACTCTAGGCTGGGGCGGTGAGCACCCTTCGCCCCGCGCTGCTGACCGACCACTACGAGCTGACCATGGTCAGCGCCGCCCTGCGGGACGGCACGGCCGACCGTCGCTGCGTCTTCGAGGTGTTCAGCCGGCGGCTGCCGGCCGGCCGGCGCTACGGCGTGGTCGCCGGCACCGGGCGGCTGATCGACCTGATCCGCGACTTCCGGTTCGACCCCGAGGAGGTCGACTTCCTGCGCCGCACCGGCGTGGTGGACGACCGCGCCGCCCAGTGGCTGACCGACTACCGCTTCACGGGCGACGTCGATGGGTACGCCGAGGGTGAGCTGTTCTTCCCCGGCTCACCGATCCTCACCGTCTCCGGCACCTTCGCCGAGTGCGTGGTGCTGGAGACGCTGGCGCTGTCGGTGCTCAACCACGACTGCGCGGTGGCCGCCGCCGCGGCGCGGATGGTCACCGCCGCCCGGGGCCGGGCACTGATCGAGATGGGCTCCCGCCGGGCGCACGAGGAGGCGGCGGTGGCCGCCGCCCGGGCGGCCTACCTGGCCGGGTTCCGGTTCACCTCCAACCTGGCCGCCGGCCAGCGCTACGGCATCCCCACCGCCGGCACCGCCGCCCACGCGTTCACCCTGCTGCACGACGACGAGCGGACCGCGTTCGCCTCGCAGGTCGCCACGCTGGGCAAGGACACCACGCTGCTGGTCGACACCTACGACATCAGCCAGGGCATCCGCAACGCCATCGCGGTGGCCGGGCCGGACCTGCGCGCGGTCCGCATCGACTCGGGCGACCTCGCGGTGATCGCCCAGCAGTCCCGCGAACTGCTCGACTCGCTCGGCGCCACCGAGACCAAGATCATCGTTTCCGGCGATCTCGACGAGTACGCCATCGCCTCGCTCGCCGCCGAGCCGGTCGACATGTACGGCGCGGGCACCGCCGTGGTGACCGGCTCGGGCGCCCCCACCGCCGGCCTGGTCTACAAGCTGGTCGAGGTGGAGGGGCGACCGGTGGTCAAACGCTCCGAGCACAAGGCCACCATCGGCGGCCGGAAGGTGGCCGTCCGCCGGCACAAGCCGACCGGCACCGCCACCGAGGAGGTCATCGTGCCGCAGGGGGTGCCGGACCGGCAGCCCAACGACCGGTTGCTCCAGCACTCGTTCGTCGTCGAGGGCGAGCCCGTGGCGCGGCCCACCCTCGACGAGTCCCGGGAGCACCTGCGGCAGTGCCTGATCTCCATCCCGTGGGAGGGCCTCAAGCTCTCCGGCGGGGACCCGGCCGTCCCGGTGACCGTGGTACCCGCGAGCTGAGAGGACCGACATGGCCAACGCCTTGATCATCGTGGACGTGCAGAACGACTTCTGCGAGGGCGGCTCGCTGGCGGTGACCGGCGGGGCGGGGGTCGCCGCCGGCATCTCCCGGCTGCTCGACGCCGAGCCGGACCGCTGGGACCACGTGGTCGCGACGAAGGACTTCCACATCGACCCGGGCGCGCACTTCGGCAACCCGCCGGACTACGTCGACTCCTGGCCGCGGCACTGCGTGGTGGGCACCGCCGGCTCCGAGTTCCACCCCGACCTGGCGACCGGCCGGGTGGAGGCGATCTTCCACAAGGGCGAGCACGCGGCGGCGTACTCCGGCTTCGAGGGACACGCCGACGACGGCGAGCGCCTGGCCGACTGGCTGCGCCGGCACGACGTCGACCGGGTCGACGTGGTGGGCATCGCCACCGACCACTGCGTCCGGGCCACCGCGCTGGACGCCGCCCGGGAGGGCTTCCGGACCACCGTGCTGCTGGACCTGACCGCCGCCGTCGCGCCCGACACCCTCGACGTGGCGCTGCGGGCCTTCGAGGGCGCCGGGGTGACCATGGTCGGCGACCCTGTGATCAGGGCCGCTTGAGCAGGTAATTGGTTGCGGCTGTCGTACCCCCGGTCGAGGATGTCGGCCGGAGGTACGGACCGTCGTGAACTTGAAGCCTTACCGGGAGGCGCTCGCCCTGCCCGGTCTCCGGTCGTTGCTGCTGATCTCGGTGCTGGCGCGCATCCCGCTCACCGCGACCGGCGTGACGCTCACCTTCCACGTCGTGCTCGACCTCGGTCGCGGCTACGGCGCGGCGGGGCTGGTCGGTGCCGCCTCCACCGTCGGCGCCGCGCTCGGCTCCCCGCTGCTCGGCCGGCTGGTCGACCGGCGCGGGCTGCGCCCGGTGCTGCTGCTCACCACGGTCGCCGAGGGCGTCTTCTGGGCCAGCGCGCCGACCCTGTCGTACCCCGTGCTGCTGCCCACCGCGTTCCTGGCCGGCCTGTTCGCGCTGCCGGTCTTCTCGGTGGTCCGCCAGTCGGTCGCCGCGCTGGTGCCGGCCGAGCGGCGCCGCCCCGCGTACGCGCTCGACTCGATGTCGGTGGAGCTGTCGTTCATGGTCGGCCCCGCGCTGGCCGTGGCCATGGCCGCCGCCGTGTCGCCCCGGCTCACCATGTGGGCGGTCGGCGCCGGGATCGTCGCCTCCGGCATCTGCTTCTGGCTGCTCGACCCGCCCACCCGCGCCGCCGACGAGCCGGTCGGGCCGGCCCGCAAGGTGCCCCGCCGGGAGTGGCTCACCCCGCGGCTGCTCGCCGTCCTGGCGGTCAGCCTGGCCGCCACCCTGGTGCTCGGCGGCACCGACGTGGCCGTGGTCGCCGTGCTGCGCGAGGGCGGGGAGGTCGGCTGGACCGGCGCCGTCCTGGCCATGTGGGCGGTCGCCTCGCTGGTGGGCGGCTTCGCGTACGGGGCGGTCACCCGCTCCCTCTCCCCGCTGGCCCTCGTCGCGGCGCTGGGCGTGACCACCATCCCGGTGGGGCTGGGCGGGTCGCACTGGTGGCTGCTCTGCCTGGCGCTCGTTCCCGCCGGTGCCCTCTGCGCGCCGTCCATCGCCTCGACCTCGGACGCGGTGAGCCGGCTCGCCCCGGCCGGCGTACGCGGCGAGGCCATGGGCCTGCACGGTTCGGCCGTCACGGTCGGCATCGCGCTGGGGGCGCCGCTGGCCGGCGCGGTCATCGACGCCTCGGCGCCGGCCTGGGGGTTCGCGGTGACCGGGGCGATCGGGCTGCTGGTCACCCTGGCCGTCCTCCCGATCGAACTCCGCCACCGCCGCGAGCAGATCCCCACCCCGCAACCCGACCTGGCCCCCGCAACCCACTGACCTCCCTCCCTCCCTCCCTCCCTCCCTCCCCCGCCCGCACGGCAGGGTTGATCAAGAAGTTTGCGTCAGCTCCAGGCCGATTCCGGACGCAACCCTCTTGATCAACCCCCGCGGGCGGACCGGGGTCCGGCGGGCGGCCCCAGCCGGGCCCCTCCCAGCCCTGTCGGCGCGACAGTGTGCGGGGTTGATCAAGGAGTTTGCGTCGGCTCCGGGCCTGTTCCTGACGCAAACTCCTTGATCAACGCGGTGGGACGGTCGCGACCCGGGTGGGGGCGGCTGGAGGCGGGAAACGCGACGGGCGCCGCGCCCCTGGAGGGGGTGCGGCGCCCGTCTTTCGGTCTGCCTGGGTCAGCTCTTCTCGAGCCGGCCCTCGGTGTCCTCCTGGTAGCTGGCGCCACCGTCGGACTCGCTGGTGAGCGGCTTCGCGCCGCCCTCCGGCGGGCCGGCCAGGGTCTGGCCGGCGGCCAGCTCCGGGAACTTGTGGTCGAACGCCGGCCGCTCGGAGCGGATCCGCGGCATCCGGTCGAAGTTCCGCAGGGGCGGCGGGGAGCTGGTGGCCCACTCGAGCGAGTTGCCGTGGCCCCACGGGTCGTCGACCTCGACCACCGGACCGGTCTTGTACGACTTCCAGCAGTTCCAGATGAACGGCAGGGTCGAGATGCCGGTGATGAACGCGCCGATCGTCGACAGCGTGTTCAGGAAGGTGAAGCCGTCACCGGGCAGGTAGTCGGCGTAGCGGCGGGGCATGCCCTCGGCGCCGAGCCAGTGCTGCACCAGGAAGGTGGTGTGGAAACCGATCATGGTCAGCCAGAAGTGAATCTTGCCGAGCCGCTCGTCGAGCATCCGGCCGAACATCTTCGGGAACCAGAAGTAGATGCCGCCGAAGACGGCGAACACGATGGTGCCGAAGAGCACGTAGTGGAAGTGCGCCACCACGAAGTACGAGTCGTGCAGGTGGAAGTCCAGCGGCGGGCTGGCCAGCAGCACGCCGGTGAGGCCACCGAAGAGGAAGGTCACCAGGAAGCCGACCGCGAAGAGCATCGGCGTCTCGAAGGTGATCTGGCCCCGCCACATGGTGCCGATCCAGTTGAAGAACTTCATGCCGGTCGGCACGGCGATCAGGTAGCTCAGGAAGCTGAAGAACGGCAGCAGCACCTGGCCGGTGGCGAACATGTGGTGCGCCCACACGCTCATCGACAGGGCGGCGATGGCGATGGTCGCGGCGACCAGGCCCTTGTAGCCGAAGATCGGCTTCCGGGAGAAGACCGGGATGATCTCGGTGATGATGCCGAAGAACGGCAGCGCGATGATGTAGACCTCGGGGTGCCCGAAGAACCAGAACAGGTGCTGCCAGAGCATCGGGCCGCCGGTGGCGGGGTCGTACACGTGGGCGCCGATCAGGCGGTCCGCGGCGAGCGCGAAGAGCGCGGCGGCCAGCAGCGGGAAGACCAGGATGGCCAGCAGGCTGGTGACCAGCATGTTCCAGGTGAAGATCGGCATCCGGAACATGGTCATGCCGGGGGCGCGCAGGGTCAGGATCGTGGTGATCAGGTTGACCGCGCCGAGGATGGTGCCCAGACCGGAGATGGCCAGGCCGACCACCCACATGTTCGCGCCGACGCCCGGGGCGTGCTCGGCGGTGCTCAGCGGCGTGTACGCCGTCCAGCCGAAGTCGGCCGCGCCGCCCGGGGCGATGAAGCCCGCGGTGGCCATGGTGCCGCCGAACAGGTACAGCCAGTAGGCGAAGGCGTTCAGGCGGGGGAACGACACGTCGGGCGCGCCGATCTGCAGCGGCACCACGTAGTTCGCGAAGGCGAACACGATCGGCGTCGCGAAGAACAGCAGCATGATCGTGCCGTGCATGGTGAAGAGCTGGTTGTACTGCTCGGGCGACAGGAACTGCAGGCCCGGCCGCGCCAGCTCGGCGCGCATGATCAGGGCCATGAGCCCACCGATCATGAAGAACGCGAACGCGGTGACCATGTACATGATCCCGATCTGCTTCGCGTCCGTGGTGCGCAGCAGCCGCGCGATTGCCGACCCCTTGACCGGCTCGCGGACCGGCCAGGGCCGGGTCACGACCGGCTTGGGTGCGACGGTGGTCACGAGTGGCCTCCGGTTCTGGGTTGTCCCGCTCGGCGCGCTGTTCATCTGCGCAGCCGTCATCCGCAAGGAGGATAGTCCCCGGTAGTGGGCCCCGCCGCGTGGGGTGGGCGGCTACGATCACCGCCGCTCTAGAGCGGGCCGGTCAGCAGCCGGTAGTGCTCCCGGAAGATCCGCCCGCCGCGTCCGCGCAGCAACGGGTCGCGCAGCGCCGGCGGCACGTCGCGGGTGCGGTTGCGGTCCCGGGTCCGGTCCCGCACCCAGCGGGTACGCGGGCGGCGGCGGCTCTCGTATGCGAGCAGGGCCGCCTCGACGCTGCCGGCCGCCTTCAGCGACTCGGCGAGCACCACGGCGTCCTCCAGCGCCATGGCGGCGCCCTGGGAGAGCGTCGGCGCGGTGGCGTGAGCCGCGTCGCCGACGAGCAGGACCCGGCCGTGGAACCAGCGCCCCAGCTCGACCTCCGTGGTGAGCTCCACGTCCACGGTCTCCAGCGCGGCGAGCACCTCGGGCACCGGGCCGCCGTAGTCGCCGAACAGCTCGTGCAGCCGGGCGAGCGGATCGGCGGGCAGGCTGGTGCCGGCCTCGTCGGCGTAGCAGTGCAGCCGGCCCGCGCCGAGCGGCGCCACCAGGAAGCCGGCGCGCCGGCCGAGCAGGGCGGTCCAGTCGGCCACCCGGGGGCCGCCGCGCACCACGCTGCGGTAGACCACCTGGCCGGCGGGGCGGGGCGGCCCGCCGAGCGCGGCCAGGGTGCGCACCGCTGAGCGGGGCCCGTCGGCGCCGATGACCAGGTCGTACTCGCCGCTGGTGCCGTCGGTGAAGCCGACCGCGACGCCGCCGGGCAGCGGCTCGACGGTGCTCACCTCGGCGCCGTGCCGGACGGCCCCGCCGGCACCGGTGAGCAGCACCCGGTGCAGCTCGGCGCGGGGCAGGGCGCGGCACTCCCCCACTCCGGCCCACAGCGCGTCGAGGTCGACCTCGCAGAGCGGCGCGCCGGTGGCGTCCAGGAAGCGCTGCCGGTGGATGACCTCGCCGAGGGGGCGTACCGGGCCGTCGAGGTCGAGCCGGCGGAGCGCGCGGGCGGCGTTGCCCGGGAGGTAGAGACCGATGTCGGCGCGCTCGGTCGGGGGCAGCCTCTCGGTCACGTCGGGCCGGAATCCCGCGAGGCGCAGCGCCCGGGCCACGGCGAGACCGGCGATGCCCGCGCCGACGACGAGGATGCGCAGGGGGGAACCACCCATCGTGGGGTACGCCTCCGGAGGGGATCGGAACGCGTTGGAGGCAAGACATTACTCGCCGCAACCAACGGGCGGAAGTGTCCATCGGCCCTGGCGTGGACGCCCGGTCAGCCTCCGGGAGCCCTCCCACCGGCGGGAATCCCACCCCGACCGGGGGATCGGCCCGGCGCCCGCCCCAGCAGGCAGCCATCGATCACTCACGCACCGTGTTCGGATCGATCGACTCCGTCCGTGCGGTTGCGCAGGAGTTTCAGACATGTAAATGTGTTGGGCGAACCATGGGAGCGCTCCCGGCCCGACCCCCCGACACGAATCGGCGCCCCCGCGCCGAGCCAAGGAGCATCATGAAGCGTCCACTGAGGGCCCTCGCCGTGGCCGGCCTGCTGGCCGCCGGCTCGATCGTCGCCGTCGCGCTCGGCGGCACCGCCTCCGCCGACACCCAGATCTGCGAGCAGTACGGCTCGACCACCATCGGCGGGAAGTACGTCGTACAGAACAACCGCTGGGGCACCAGCGCGCAGCAGTGCATCAACGTGACCTCCACCGGCTTCTCCATCACCCGCCAGGACGGGGTGGGGAACACCAGCGGCGCGCCGGTGTCGTATCCGTCGATCTTCGTGGGCTGCCACTACACGAACTGCTCACCCGGCACCAACCTGCCGGTCCAGGTGAAGAGCATCAGCAGCGCGCCGAGCAGCATCAGCTACACCTACGTGAGCGGCGCGGTCTACGACGCCGCGTACGACATCTGGCTCGACCCCACGCCGAAGAAGGACGGGGTGAGCCAGATGGAGATCATGATCTGGTTCAACCGGCAGGGCCCCATCCAGCCGATCGGCTCCGTGGTCGGCACCGCCAGCGTCGCCGGCCGGACCTGGGAGGTCTGGCGGGGCAGCAACGGCTCGAACAACGTCATCTCGTACGTGGCGCCGTCGGCGATCCCCAGCCTGAGCTTCGACGCCATGGCGTTCATCAACGACACGAAGAACCGCGGCGCGATCACCAGCGACTGGTACCTGACCAGCATCCAGGCCGGCTTCGAGCCGTGGCAGGGCGGCGTCGGCCTGGCGGTCAACTCGTTCTCGCAGAGCGTCAACACCGGCGGCACCACGCCGACCACTCCGCCGGCCACCACCCCGCCGCCGGGCAACGCCGCCTGCTCGGTGAAGTACACGACCAACGTCTGGAACAACGGCTTCACCGCCGACGTGACGGTCACCAACACCGGCTCCAGCACCGTCAACGGCTGGACCCTGAACTACAACCTGCCCTCCGGGCAGACCATCACCGGCTCGTGGAACGCCACCGTGACGCAGAGCGGGTCCGCGGTGACCGCGCGGAACCTGAGCTACAACGGCACGCTGGCACCCGGCGCCTCGACCAGCTTCGGCTACCAGGCGACGCTGAGCGGCGGCTTCTCCACGCCCACCAGCTTCACCCTCAACGGCAGCACCTGCACGAAGGTGTGACGCCCACCTGATCCCGGGGCGCGGTCCGCACGGGCCGCGCCCCGCCTCAGGCGCGCCGCCGCTCGTAGGCGGCGTGGACGAGCCAGTGCAGCAACTCGTCCCGCCGGCGCCGCCGTACCCGCGGCAGTCGGCGGAAATCCGCCGGGGTCACGTCGAGCAGGGTGTACCAGAGCTTCTCGCCGGGGGCGACCAGCGCGCCGCCCGCGGGGATGGCCACCACCCGGCAGATCCAGCTCAGCGACGGGGACATCTCCGGCAGTCCCGGGACCAGGAGGTACTCCCGCTCCGGCCGTGGCCGCCGTCGCGCCGTCCCGCGTCGGTGGAGCGTCATGGAGGTCAGTGGCCGAGGGCGTCGATGTCGCGCATCTCCTCGGCGGTGAGCGAGAAGCGGAACACGTCGGCGTTGGCCCGGATCCGGTCTGGCGTGACCGACTTCGGGATGACCACGATCTCGTGGTCGATGTGCCAGCGCAGCACCACCTGGGCCGGCGAGACGTCGTGCGCCTGGGCGATCCGGACCAGCACCGGGTCGGAGAGGTCGCTGGTCTTGAAGGGGCTGTAGCCCTCCAGCACCACCCCGCGGTCCCGGTGGGCGGCGTGCACCTGCCGGTCGTACAGCGACGGGCTCCAGCGGATCTGGTTGACCGCCGGGGTCTCCTCGGTGGCCTGGATGAGTTCGTCGATCTGGCTGATGCTGTAGTTGCTCACCCCGACGGTCCGGGCCAGGTTCTCGTCCCGCGCGGCGAGCATCTCGCGCCAGACGGGGATGCTGTCGGCGGGTGAGGACGGCGGCCAGTGGATCAGCCACAGGTCGACGTGGTCGGTCTCCAGGGCGGCCAGGCTCGCCTCGATGGTCTCCCGTTCCCGGCCCACCCGGTCGGGCGGCAGCTTCGTGGTGATGAAGAGGTCCTCGCGGCGCAGCCCGCTCTCCTGGATCGCCCGGCCGACCTCCTTCTCGTTGCCGTACATCGTGGCGGTGTCGATGTGCCGGTAGCCGGCGTCGAGGGCGGCGAGCACGGCGTCGTACCCGGCGTTGCCGGTGGCCTGCCAGGTGCCGAAGCCGAGCAGCGGCATCCGGACATCGCCGGTCAGGGGGACGGTGGGCTGGTCGAGGTCCATACCGACGCTTCTACCCGTGATCGCCCCCACCATGCCGTCGACCCGCCGGGCGGCGGCCGAACGGGACAGAAGAGGCGGGAACCGGGCGATCGGGCCGGACCTGCCGGAGAATGCGGGAGTGGCTGACCGGCTGGAGGAGTACCGGCGCAAACGGGACGCGGCGCGTACCCCGGAGCCGGTGCCGGAACGGACCCCGGAGCGGAAGCGGGCCGCGCGGCGCAAGCCCCGGTTCGTGATCCAGCAGCACCACGCCCGCAGCCTGCACTGGGACCTGCGCCTGGAGCACGACGGCGTGCTGGCCTCCTGGGCGGTGCCGCGCGGGCTGCCCCGCGACCCGAGCCGCAACCACCTCGCCGTGCACACCGAGGACCACCCGATGGAGTACCTCACCTTCCACGGCGAGATCCCGGCCGGCGAGTACGGCGGCGGGCGGATGACCGTCCACGACACCGGCACCTACCGCCTGGAGAAGTGGCGCGACGACGAGGTGATCGTGGTCCTGGACGGCCGGAAGACGAAGGGGCGGTACGTGCTCTTCGCCACCGGCGGCCGGGGCCGTGACTGGATGGTGCGGCGCACCGACCCGGCCCCGGAGGGCTGGACGCCCATGCCCGAGCTGGTCCGCCCGATGCACACCACCGCAGGCAAGGGCCTGCCGAAGGACGAGGCCGCCTGGGGCTACGAGCTGCGCTGGGACGGGGTGCGGGCGATGGCGTACGTCTCCGGGGGCCGTCTGCGGCTGCTCGACTCGGCGGACGAGGACGTCAGCGGGGCGTACCCGTGGCTGCGGGCGATGGCCGAGGAACTGGCCCCGGTGGAGGCGGTGCTGGACGGCGTGCTGGTGCGGATCGACCCGGGCGGGCGGGTCAAGCCGCCGACGAAGCGCGACGGGCAGTTCCTCGCCGTCGATCTGCTCTGGCTGGAGGGCGTGACCAGCCTCGACGTGCCGTACGCCCAGCGCCGGGAGCTGCTCGACGGTCTGGCGCTCACCGGCCCGCACTGGCAGACTCCGCCGTGGTTCCCGGGGGTCGGCGCGGACGCCCTGCGGACCGCCCGCGAACAGGGGCTCCCGGGAGTGGTGGCCAAGCGCCTGGACTCCCCCTACGAGCCGGGCCGGCGCAGCCGGCACTGGCTGAGCCTCGACCCGAGCTGAGGAGCACCGTGCACCTGACGCACCTCGAGTGCCCGCGCTGCGGCGAGCGGCGTCCGGCCGACAAGTTGCAGAACCTGTGCGGGTGCGGCTCGCCGCTGCTGGCCCGCTACGACCTGGCCGCGGTGGCCGCGACGGTCACCCCCGAGCAGTTCGGGCTCCGCCCGGCCGACCTGTGGCGCTACCGGGAGCTGCTGCCGGTGGCCGATCCCCGCTTCGTCACCACGCTGGGCGAGGGCTGGACGCCGCTGCTGCGCGCGCCGGCGTACGGGCACGAGATCGGGATCCCGGACCTCATCGTGAAGGACGAGGGGCTGACCCCGACCGGGTCGTTCAAGGCCCGGGGCGCGGCGGTCGGGGTGAGCCGGGCCCGGGAGCTGGGCGTCGAGCGGATCGCCATGCCGACCAACGGCAACGCCGGTGCGGCCTGGGCGACGTACGCGGCCCGGGCCGGGATGGGCGCGACGATCGCCATGCCGCTGTCCGCGCCCACCATCTGCCGGCGGGAGTGCGTCGCGGCCGGGGCGGACCTGCGGCTGGTGGACGGCCTGATCAGCGATGCCGGCCGGTGGGTGGCCGGGCTGATCGCCGAGTCGGGCGGGCGGGTCTTCGACGCCGGCACGCTGCGCGAGCCGTACCGCCTGGAGGGCAAGAAGACCATGGGGTACGAGATCGTCGAGCAGCTCGGCTGGCAGGTGCCCGACGTGATCATCTACCCGACCGGCGGCGGGGTCGGGCTCATCGGCATCCACAAGGCGCTGCACGAGCTGCGCGAGCTGGGTTGGGTCGAGGACCGGCTGCCCCGCCTGGTCGCCGTGCAGTCCACCGGCTGCGCGCCGATCGTCCGGGCGTTCGCGGCCGGCGAGGCGCGGGCCACCCCGTGGGCGGACGCGCACACCGTGGCCTTCGGCATCACCGTCCCCGCCCCGCTCGGCGACGAGCTGATCCTGACCGCGCTGCGCGAGAGCGGCGGCACCGCGATCGCCGTCGACGACGCGGAGATCCTCGCCGACCTGCGCGACTTCGCCGCCCGGGAGGGGCTGCTGCTCTGCCCCGAGGGGGCGGCCTGCCTGACCGCCGCCCGGCAGCTGCGGGCCGGCGGCTGGATCCGCCCCGGCGAGCGGGTGGTGGTGCTGAACACCGGCGCGGGCATCAAGTACCCGGAGACGGTGGACGTCTCCGGCCTGCCGACGGTCTGACGCGGGCCCCCGGACCGGGGGCCCGCGCCGGGCCGCCCTACCGGTAGGTGATGTCCGAGGCCGAGTAGAGGAAGTTCACCCCGTCGGCGCCAGGCTAGGCCCGTGCAGAGATCAACGTCGATGCTTGCGATGTGCAGGAAGTTTGCGGTCAGGAGGTGGGCGGCTCGTCCTCGCCGGCGGCCTCGGCCGCGTCGGCCTCCTCCTTGGTCCGGTGCACCGCCCCGTCGGCGTGGTCCGGCGGGCCGTACACCGTGTACAGCACGAGCGGGTTGGGGCCGGTGTTGACGAAGTTGTGCTTGGTGCCGGCCGGCACGACCACCAGATCGCCCGCCACGACGTCCTTCTTCTCCCCCGCCACCCGCGCCTCGCCGGTCCCGCTGACGAAGGTGAGGATCTGGTCGATGCCCTCGTGGACCTCCTCGCCGATCTCCCCGCCCGGCGGGATCGTCATGATCACCAGCTGGGTGTGCTGCCCGGTCCAGAGCACGCGGCGGAAGTCGGGACTCTTCTCGGCGACGGTCGCGATCGTGAAATGCTCCATGGCCCGCTCATACCCGGTCCCCGCGCCGCTCACGCCGGGACTCGCAAATGGTGGAATTCCCCACCCGCGCCCGGTTTGGATCCCCTCTGGACGGGCATCTGCTGCTCACAAGACCGGTGCACGCCGGGCCGGTCGAGCCAGGTCCCCGCTTTCGTACCGCCGTACGGCTGCGGTGGTGGGAGACGGCCAGAGCGCGGCGACGTTACGACCCAGGTCGGGCGGCGCCGTGCGCTCGTCTGTGCACCCGTTCCGCCCACCGGCAGCCGGCCAGCACCAGCGCCGCGGCCAGGAATCCCAGCAGGTCCGCCCAGAACCCACCCCCGGTCACCCGGACGCGGTACTCCTCCGCGCTGTAGAAGGTCAGCCCGGGCTCCGGTGCGCCGCCCCACGTCCAGGCCGGCAGCGCCACCCCGAGCGCGGCCACCGCCGCCAGGCCCAGACCCAGGGTGACGGGCACCGCCCCCGACCGGACCAGCGCCACCAGGGCCAGAACCACGAGCACGAGGTACGCCGGCAGCACGTCGGCTGCCTCGGGCGGCAGCACGTACGGGGGCAGGAGGGCCGCGGAGTCACGGGCCACGGCGAGGAGCACGGCCAGCCCGCCCAGCGCGACGGCGATCGCGGTACGACGCCGGTCCGGCGCCCGCCTCGGCAGGGCGGCCACGGCCACCGCGAGCCCGATCCCGACCACGGCCCACAGCAACCGGTCCCCGGTCCATCCCGGCTCGACCGGCGGCTCCCCGGCCCAGAGGAACTTCCGGTCGTCCCGCCCCGGCCGGGCCGCCACGGCGACGGCGAGGCCGGCGACGGTCAGCCCGTACCGGGCGCGCGCCGGCAGGCCGGGCGCCGTCAGGGCGGCGCCGGCCAGGGCGCACCAGGCGAGCGCCTGCGCGGCGGGCAGCAGGGGCTGGGCGTACCAGAGCCCGACCAGGTGGGCGAGGGCCAGCAGGGCGGCGGCCGCGACGAGCAGGCGGTGGGGACGCACCGCGCGATGCTGCCACAGGAGGTGGCGCGCGTGGGTCAGGCCAGCACGGCCAGGTGGAACGGGCGGTCGGTGTGGCCGCTGGCGGCGTACGTCTCGAGGAAGACCGCGTTGGGGATGCCGGTGCGCGGCGCCACGGTGATCGCGCCCTGCGGGGCGGCGGCATGCTCCCGAAGCTATGCCGGGCCACCGCCGACCAACCAGCGACAGCACTGTCCGATCAAGGGCAGTCAACCTCATTGAGCTGGGAAAACATCAGTCGTGCGGGGTGATGACCGGCTCGGAGCCGCGACACCGGACGCGCAGCTCGTGCTCCCCCTCGGCGCCGACGAAGCGCACCTCGACGTGCTCGTCCGGCCCCCGGTCGTAATCCTTCACCCGGTAGCCCGGCGCCGGGGACCAGGACACCAGGCGCACCCCGTCCGGCCCGCACCCGGCGATCACCGTGCCGCCGGCGGTGCGGAAGGTGCGTTCGGTTCCGCTCGCCGTCGGCGGCACGCTCGCGGCGGTGGCCGTCGGCGTCGCGCCCGCATCCGGCGTCACGCTCGCACCCGGCGTCGTGGCCACCGGCGCGGTCGAGGCGAGGGCACGCGCCACCTCCGCCTGGTCGCGTACGCCCCCGGGGGTGCCGGTGATGCCCGTGCCGACCAGTTGGATCGCGGCCAGCCCGACGAGGGTGGCGGCGGCGGTGGTGGCCAGCCACCCGGCGGCGGCGAGGATCGGACGACGGCCCATGCCCCGAGTCTCCCCGATCCCGGGTTGTGCCGAGCTCCAGGGAACGCTAAGGCCGGGTTAACGAGTGCGGGACCGGGCGGCGCGAGGGGCTAGCCTGCCAACCGTGGCCCGGCTGCTGCTCATCGAGGACGACCTGACCATCCGCGCCCCGCTGCTCCGGGCGCTGCGCGAGCGCGGGCACGCGGTCGCCGCGGCCTCGACCGCGCTGGACGGGCTGCGCGACGCGCTGGACGACCGGCCCGACCTCGTCGTCCTCGACCTGGGACTGCCCGATCTGGACGGTGGCGAGCTGCTGCGGATGCTGCGCGCCGTCAGCTCGGTGCCGGTCATCGTGGCGACCGCCCGCGACGACGAGGCCGAGATCGTCCGGATGCTCGACGCCGGCGCCGACGACTACCTGGTGAAGCCCTTCACGGCGGCCCAGCTCGACGCCCGGGCGCGGGCGGTGCTGCGCCGCTCGGCGGCCGACCCCGCGACGGATCCGGTGCTCGTGGTCGGTGGGCTGCGGGTCGACCCGCGGGCGCGGCAGGTCACGTTGGACGGCGCACCGGTCGAGCTGACGCCCCGCGAGTTCGACCTGCTGCACCATCTCGCCGGCCGGCCCGGGCAGGTGGTCACCAAGCGCGAGCTGCTCACCGAGGTCTGGCGGATCCCGTACGGCGGGGCGGACAAGACCGTCGACGTGCACCTGTCCTGGCTGCGCCGCAAGCTCGGGGAGAGCGCCCAGGAACCGCGTTACCTGCACACCGTCCGCGGTGTCGGGGTGCGGCTGAACGCACCGGAGAGCAGCCGGTGAGGGGCCGGCTGGCGCTGCTGGTCGCCGCCGTCGGGGTGCTCGTCATGGTCGCGTTCCTGGTCCCGCTGGCCGTGCTGGTTCGCACGGTCGCCGCGGACCGGGCGACCGTCCGGGCCGCCGCCGAGGCCCAGAGCCTGGTGCCGTTGGTCGGCACGGCCGCACCGGACACGGTCCGGCTGACCGTCGACCAGTTCGCCGCCGACTCGCGCCGCGAGGTGAGCGTGTTCCTGCCGGACGGCACCGTGCTCGGCGCGCCGGTGGCGCGTACCCCGGCGGTGGACCTCGCCGCGCGGGGGCAGAGCCTGACCGTCGAGTCCGCCGCCGGCCGGGAGGTGGTCATCGCGGTGCAGGGCCGGCCGGACGGGACGGCGGTGATCCGCACCGTCGTGCCCGGGGCGGAGCTGACCGCCGGGGTGACCCGGGCCTGGCTCGTGCTGGCACTGCTCGGCCTGCTCCTGGTGCTGGTCGGGCTGGCCGTGGCCGACCGGCTGGCCGGCGCCCTGATCCGGCCGATCGCCGACCTCGGCGCGGTCTCCCACCGGCTCGCCAACGCCGAGCTGGACGCCCGCGTCGAGCCGGCCGGACCGCCCGAGCTGCGGGAGGTCGCGGGCGCGCTGAACCACCTGGCCGAGCGGATCCAGGTGCTGCTGCGCGAGGAGCGCGAGCAGGTGGCCGACCTGTCGCACCGGCTGCGTACGCCGCTGACGGTGCTGCGGCTGGAGGCCGAGTCGCTGCGCGATCCGGACGACGCGGCGCGCCTGACCACCGCCGTGGACGGCCTGGAACGGGCGGTGACCGGCGTGATCCGGCAGGCGCGCTGGCGCCGTACGGCGGCCGAGGGCGGCGGTTGCGACGCGGCGGCGGTGGTCGCCGAGCGGGTGGCGTTCTGGTCGGTGCTGGCCGAGGACACCGGGCGGGCCGTGACGCTCGATCTCGCGCCCGGACCACTGCCGGTGCGGGTCAGCGGCGACGACCTGGCCGCCGCCGTGGATGCGCTGCTGGGCAACGTGTTCGCGCACACGCCCGACGGCACGCCGTTCACCGTTCGCCTCGTGCCGGACGCCGGGCAGGCGGTGCTGACCGTGGTGGACGCCGGCCCGGGCCTGCCGGCCGGGTCGGTGCGGCGGGGCGCCAGCGGGGCCGGGTCGACCGGGCTGGGCCTGGACATCGCCGACCGGGCCGCCCGGACCAGCGGCGGGCGGCTCGAGCTGGGTGGCGGCCCCGGCGGCGGGGCGGCGGTGACGCTCCGGCTCGGCCTTAACCGGGCCTTAGACCTCGGGTAGCGCGGCACTAGCCGGCCCGGACCGATCCTCGACACACAACCCGAGGAGAGGTGGAGACGATGCGACGAACTTCCCTGGTCCTGGCGGCGATCGGCGGGGCCGCGGCGCTGGCGGTCAGCGGCGTGGCCATCGGCGTGACCACGGCGGACGGGCCGGGTCCGGCCACCGCGCCGGTCGCGGTGAGCGCCGACGTCACCGGCCCGGCCGACGACAACCCCGGCGCGGACGACACCCCGGGGACGGCCGACGACAACCCGGGGGCCGACGACACCCCGGGAGCGGACGACTCCGCGACCGCGGGCACGGCCCCGACGCGCGGCGCCCCGGCGAGTGGGGTCGTCGATCGGCAGCGGGCCGGCCGGGTGGCACTGGCCCGGCTCGGCGGGGGCCGGATCGTGGAGATCGAGGCGGAGACCGAGCACGCGCGTCCGGTGTGGAGTGTCAAGGTCACGCGTGCCGGCGTGACGTACGAGGTCAAGGTCGACCGGGGCGACGGCGCGGTGGTCGAGGTCGAACGGCGGGCCGACGGGGCCCGCCGCACGGACGACGGACGCCACACCGACGACCACGGCAGCACCCGCGGCGACGACCACGGGGGCGACGACCGGAACGACGACCACGGCGGGGACCGGTCCGGCGACGACGACTGAGTGCCGGTCCACGGGGTCCGGGCGGACGGGAGGTCCGCCCGGACCCGACCATCATCAGGACGGATGGACCGTCGACGAGGTCCGGAAAGCCTGTGGCGGAACGCGATCGGATCGCTACATTGAAGTATGGTGCCCGCCCACGGGGGTCGGGCGGCGGAACCGGTCTACCGCCCTGTGCTGGCCGGTCGCCGGGGTGAGCTGGAGGCGCTGGCCCATCTCGACGACGTCACCGCTCCGCTGCTCGCCCCGGTCATCGACGTCCACGCGGTGGATCCGTGCACTGTGGACCTGATCGGCCGGCTGCCGGCCGGTCTCCTTCCCGCCGTCGACGTGTCGGCGCTGCCCGGGTCGCCGGAGGGCGAGCTGGTCCGCTGGGGCGTACCGCTGGTGCCGGTGATCGGGCTCGCGGAGGGCGACCGGCGGCTGGTGGCGCACGGCGTGGCCGCCCGGGAGTACGCGCGGCGGGCGGTGGTCCGCCTGCGGGCCGCGCAGGACCGGGCGGGCCCGGACGCGACCACCGCGGCCGTGGAACGGATCTGGCGGTTGACCCGGCTGGTGCCGGAGCAGTGCGACCTGCTCGTCGACGCGGGGGACGTGTGCTGCCCGGCCGACGTCCGGCTGGCCGAGCCCCGGGTCCGGCGGCTGGCGGAGTGGGCCCGGCGGCACGCCTGGCGCTCGGTGACGGTGGCGGCGGGCGGGATGCCGCCGACGCTGGCCCGGCTGCCGACCGACGAGCCGGCCCGCCTGGACCGCTTCGACTGGCAGCTCTGGGAGCGCCTCGCGGACCTCGGCGTGGGCTACGGCGACTACGGGGTGGACTGCGCGGTGCCGGGGACGGACGGGCCGGGCGACCGGTTGCCGACGCTGCGCTACACCGCGACCGGGGCGTGGTGGGTCTACCGGTGGTCGCGCCGGGGCGGCCGGGGCGACGACCGCTTCGCCGACCTGTGCCGCACGCTCGTCGCGGCCGCGCACTGGCCGGCCGCGGGGGCCAGCTTCTCCTGGGGCGACCACGAGATCGTGCGCCGGGCACGGCGGGGCGCGGGCGCGGGCTCGCCGGCGAACTGGATCGCCTGGAGCACGTCGCACCATCTGGCACACGTGCTGGCCACGCTGCTCCGGCCGGAGCGGGAGCAGCGCGGCGGGCCGTGGCGGGCCGGTCAGGACGTCCCCGAGCGAGGGCGCGCGGGCCGGGCGCAGCGCGGCGGTGAGACCCGCCGCGCCGGGTGAGTCACTCCTTCTCGGTGAAGCCGAACTGCACGATGCCCTCGTCGTCGACGGTGGCGTCCACCGAGGTGTCGTTGAGCAGTTCGGCGGCGTCGGCGTCGAGGAAGATGCGGGCCCCCTGGTCGTCGATCACCTGGTCGCCCTGGGTCGGCTGCTCGACCAGCTCGATGGAGAGCGAGCCGGCGTCGGTGTCGGCGGCGATGCGCAGGCCACCCGCCTCGGCGACGTCCTGCTGGTTGGCGAGGTCGCGGATCACCAGGACGGCGTTGTCGGTCATGGTCAGCATGGCGGAACTCCTCTGGCTGGTTCGGGAATCGCGGGCGGGTCGGTGCGGCCCACGTGGCCGGCCGGGACCCCGGGAAGGCGAATCAGGCTTCGCCGTGCAAACCGGGGCAGGTCGAACGCCCCTCTTGGCCTACGGTGCCCCCTGCCCGGGCATCCGTCAAATAGAGCCGGGTCAGTCGACAGCGGGCCGGCGCGGCGGCCGCGGGGAATGTTTGTTCCGCCGCCCGGCGGGTAATCCAGCCGGTTCGTCAATAACTTTCGCTGTGGAGTCTTCTCTGGAGGAAAGCTCCATGGCAGCATCGGCACATGCATCGTCGTCTCTTTCCCCGGGCGCTCGCGGTGCTGGCACTGGTCGCCACCGCGGCCACCGCCGGCGCCCCCACCGCCACGGCCGAAGCGCCCACCCCCGCGCAGACCCGGCTGCACGCGACCATCGACGCGGTCCTCGCCGACTCCCGGCTGGCCGGCGCGCAGGCGGGCGTGGTCGTCGTGGACACCACCACCGGGCAGACCCTCTACGACCGCAACGGGGACCGGCGACTCATCCCCGCCTCGAACACCAAGCTGCTCACCTCGACGGCGGCCATGGAACTGCTCGGGCCCGGGCACCGCTTCACCACCGACGTGACCGGCGACGGCGTGCGCCGGGCCGGGCTGCTCTCCGGCAACCTCTACCTGCGCGGCGGGGGCGACCCGACCATGCTGGCCGAGGACTACGACCGGCTGGCCGCCGACGTGGCCGCCGCGGGCGTACGGGTCGTGACCGGCAACCTGGTCGCCGACGACACCCGCTACGACCGGACCCGGCTCGGCCCGGACTGGACCTGGGACGACGAGTCCTACTACTACGCGGCACAGGTCTCCGCGCTGACCGTCGCGCCGAACACCGACTACGACGCCGGCACGGTGATCGTGCACGCCGCGCCGGGCGCACAGGCCGGCGCGCGGCCCACGGTCACCATGACGCCGGCCAACGGCTGGCTGCGGATCGACAACCGGGCCGAGACCGTCGCCACCGGCGAGACGACGATCTCCTTCGAGCGGGAGCACGGTGGCAACACCATCGTGGTCACCGGCCAGATCGCGGTCGGCCAGGCCGAGGAGAGCGACTGGATGACGGTCTGGGAACCGACCGGGTACGCCGCCGACGTCTTCCGGTCGGCGCTGCGCCGGCACGGGGTGCGGGTCCTCGGCCGGACCGTGCTCGGCCAGGCCACCCCGGAGGACGCCGAGCCGGTCGCCCGGCACGACTCGATGCCGCTGGCCGACCTGATGGTGCCGTTCCTCAAGCTCTCCAACAACGGCCACGCCGAGGTGCTCACCAAGGAACTGGGCCGGGTCCTCTCCGGCTCCGGCACCTGGGCCGCCGGGCTGTCGGCGATCAGCGAGTACGTGGGCGACTCGGGGATGGACACCAGCACGCTGCGCCAGCGCGACGGCTCGGGGCTGTCCCGGCGCAACATGATCCCGCCCGCCCAGTTCGTCGCGCTGCTCTCGGCGGTCCGCGCCGAGCCGTGGTTCGACAGCTGGTACGCGGCCCTGCCGGTGGCCGGCAACCCGGAGCGGTTCGTCGGCGGCACGCTGCGCAGCCGGATGGGCGGCACCGCCGCGGCCAACAACGTGCACGCCAAGACCGGAAGCCTGACCGGGGCGTCCAGCCTCTCCGGCTACGCCACCGACGCCGACGGGCACGTGCTGGCCTTCTCCGTCGTGCTCAACAACTACCTGACCTCGTCGGTCAAGGGGCTGGAGGACCAGATCGCGATCGCGCTGGCCTCGTACACCGAGAAGACGACGACCACGGCGCGGCTGTCGGTGCCGGTGGCGCCGGAGTCGCCGCGGGTGCCCGAGGGGCTGGAGTGCTCCTGGGTGAAACCGGCGGTCTGCTGAGCCCGGGCGGCCCCGACCCGGGAACCGGGGCGGCGGCCGCCGGTCAGGCGCCGGGCCGCGGCGGACGCGGCTCGGCGGCGGGGTCGCCGCGCTCGATGAGCGCGTCGATCTCGGCCGGCGGCAGGCCGCGCAGCGCCAGCACCCGGCGCCCCCAGCGGTGCAGCCGGCACGGGTGCGGGCTCGCGTCGTTGCGGCAGATCGTCCCGCCGGACCAGCGCCGGGGCGCGTGCACCACCACCGCCCGCACCGCGAACTGGGCGTCCTCGCCGGTCACGTACGGCGGCAGCGGGATCTCCCGCAGCACGTCGCCGTCGGACGGCGGGACGGAACGGATGACGCGGGCACTGCTGCTCATCGGTCGAGCCTCCACAGCGGATGGTCGGACGGGAACATCGGAAACCTACGACGCCCCCCGACGGCCGCGACGGACAAACTGTCCCAGGGCGGTCAGACCCGTTCCAGCACCACCACCGGGATCTCCCGTTCGGTCTTCGTCTGGTACTCGTCGTACGCCGGCCAGATCGCCGTCATGGTCTGCCACATCCGCGGCTTCTCCTCCGCCGTCGCGGTGCGCGCCCGGACCGGGAAGGTGTCCGGGCCGACCTGCAGCTGCGCCTCGGGGTCGGCGAGCAGGTTGAGGTACCAGGCGGGATGCTGCGGGGCGCCGCCCTGCGAGGCCACCACCAGGTAGGCGTCGCCGTCCCGGCCGTAGATCAGCGCGGTGCGCCGCAGCTTGCCGGAGCGCCGGCCGCGGGTGGTCAGCAGCAGGGTGAAGACACCGGGACGCCATTCGTGGCCCTCGGCGCCACCGGTCTCCACGTATCGCCGGATGTGCTCGGCGACCCAGCCCTCGGGGCTGTCCAGCACCTGCTCGCTCGTGGTCATCGGTGTCCCTCCCGGATCGTCGGCCGGCCCGCCGGGCCCACGCTACCCCCGGGCGGTCCCGGGCACCCGGCGATCGGCGGTCAGCGCAGCGCGACCGCCTGGAGGCTGACGTTGCCGCAGTCCCCCAGCGATTCCTCCACGGTCCAGTTGATCAGCAGTTTCGCGCCGGGCGCGGCGCGGAACCGGATGGCGAAGTCGGCGGTGTGCGCGGTGTGCGGATCCTCCATGCGGAGCGTGCTGACCGGCCCGCCGCCGGAGATCCGCAGGTCGAGACGGCCACGGGCCATCCACAGCCCGGCGTAGAGGTGCACGGTGCGCAGCTGGCCGTCGGCGGTCACCGCCAGGGTGAAGCCGTTGCCGCGGTCGCAGGTGTACACACCGGACAGGGTGCCGTCGACCGACCCGACCGGCGTGCCGTCGTGCCAGGCGTACGCCTCGGGGTTGTTGCTGTAGCTCTGCCGCTCGCCCCGGCCGCCCTCGTCGCGGATGCCGCCGGAGCCGTGCCGCTTGCGCACCGGCGTCCGGGCGCCCAGGTGTCCCCACTGGACCCAGTCGAGGGTGCCCACGGCGCTGAGGTCGACCCGCGCTGGCACGTCGGACTGGCTCACGGTCAGCGTCGGCGGCACCGCGGGCCGGGACGGCGACGGGCTGGGCGAGGGCGGGCGCTGGCGGGGGTTCAGCCCCGGCGTGACGGCACCGGCCTGCGCGCCACCCGGAGGCGGCAGCACGGGGCGACCGGTCGGCGCGACCGGCAGCACCGCGCTCTCCTCGCGGGGCGTGTCGTGCCGCTCGGTGCCCAGGTAGGCCACCAGAGCGGCCAGGCAGGCGAACGCGGCCAGCGCCTCCAGCAGCCAGCGCCGCCGTTGCCGGGCCCGCGCGAGCCGGCGGAGCGCCGACCGTGTCTGCCCGTACGGGTACGACGTCCGGCCACCGACCCGACCGTGGTCCTGCTGCCCCACCGAACCTCCGCTCACCGCCGCTCCGGCCGCCGGTTCACGTTTCCATCATGGGCGTCGGTGCGCCATATGTCGGCGGGGGGCAGTTTCCACTTCGTTACCAATCGGTAGCGACGGCGGCTCAACTCACCGTGACCGCCTCCAGCGTCACCCCGTCGTTCTCCCCACCCACCACGGTCAGCGCCCGCCAGGTGATCAGCAGCCGCTGGCCGCGCGGTGCGCGGAAGTGGACGACGTACTGGAAGAAGCGGTCCCCGGCGGCGAGGGCGACCGCGCGGACGGCCGGGTCCCCGCCGCCGGAGAGCCGCACGTCGAGGCGGGCGCCGGCCGAGAACGCGCCGACGAAGAGCCGGACGGTCCGCAGGTCGTCGCTGCCGGACACGCTCAGCTCGAAACTCTTCCCCGCGCCCCGCTGGAAGACGCCGGATCGGGTTCCCTCCTGCCGGGCCGTCGGCGTGCCGTCGGTCCAGGTGAGCGCGGAGACGCCGGCGTTGTGTTCCAGGCGGTCGCCGCCCGGGTCGCCAATCTCGCCGGTGCCGCGCTGCTTGCGCTGCACGCTCGCCGCGCCGGTGCCGCCCCAGTGCAGCCAGTCCCGGGTGCCGAGCGCGGTGAGCGACACCGTGGCCGGCACGGGCTCCTGGTCGAGGTTCAGCAGCGGCCCGCCGGGGAGGGCCGGGTCACCGGTCACCGGCACCACGGTGGCCGCCGCCGCGGTCGGCGCCGGGGCCGGGAGGGTGGGCGCGGTCGCCGGCACGGTCGGGCCGCCGTCCGGTCCGGTGTCCCGACCGGTGTACGCCAGTACCAGCACCAACGCGGTCAGCGCGGCCCCGGCGAGGACCAGTCGCCGGCGGCGACGCCGGGCCCGGGCGGCGCCGACCCGGGTGGCCGGGCCGTCGGGGGCGACGCCGACGGCGGTGCGGACCCGGGCCGCGGCCGGGCCGACCAGCCCGGCGAGCCGGGCCGCGACGCCCTCCGGGGCGGAGTGCCGCACCGGGACGGCGGGCTTCGGTCCGGCCTTCGGCGGCGCGTCGGGATCGTCGGGGGCGGGCAGGTCCGGGTCGAGGCCCGGCACGGCGGTCGGTGGCGCTCCGGCGCCCGGGTCGCGGCCCGGTACGGCGGTCGGTGGCGCTCCGGCGCCCCGGTCGGGGCCCGACGCGGCGGCCGGTGACGCTCCGGCGCCCCGGTCGGGGCCTGGCGCGGCGGCCGGTGGCGTTCCGGCGCCCGGTTCCGGGGCCGGGGGCGGCCCCGCCGGGTGCGGCGGGAGCGTGAGGGCGTCCGGCACGGCCCGCTCGCCTGCGGCCAACGGCGGGTGAGGGATGGGCGGTCCGGCCGGGGCGTCGGGGTCGCCGGGCAGCCGGCGCGGGCCCGGCGGCGGCTCGGGCGGGCGGGTCGGCCCGGCCGGCACGGCGGGCAACCACCCGCCGACCCGGATACCGGTCTGCGTGAGTTCGTCCTCAGCCACCGACCCCTCCCTCGGCCACCGGCGCCGGCGGCCGTCCCGTGGCCCGCCGCAGGGAGGATGACACACACCTCGATCGTCGAGAAGCCGTCGGCCGCAGGCATCTTCCCGACAGCGCCCGTCAGCGCCGCTCGCGCCGCCGCAGGCCACGGTCGGGGTGCCAGCTCTCGATCACCAGATGGTCCGGCGGGTCGCCGACCCGGGTCAGCACCACCTCGGTCAGCTCGATGCGGAACAGGTGCGAGCCGTCCTCGCCGGCCGGCTCCTCGTGCGCCCGGCCGGCGATCTTCGCGTCGCCGCCCCAGGCGGTCGGGTCGTCCTCCGAGGCGTCCTCGGTGGGGCAGTGCAGCGCGACCCGCGGGTCGCGGCGCAGGTCGAGCGCCTTGAGCGCGCCGGCCATGCTGCCCAGCCGGAGCTGCCCGTCGTCACCGAAGTCGAACTCGGTGCCGCTGATCCGCGGCGAGCCGTCCCGCCGCAGGGTCGCCATCGTGCCGTGCTTGCGCACGCCGAAACGGGCACGCACCCGCGCCGCGAAGTCGGGTTCGGACGCCACCAGGTCGGACCACCATGTCATCCGGCCAGTCTGGCCGGGAAACCTGACAACCCGCGGCGCCTTTCCCGCGCGGATCAGCGGATCTCGAAGCCCAGCGCCTGCGCGAGCACGACGGCCTGCTCGGCGTCGACGATCGCCCCGGCCCGCTCCACCGCCGTCGGGTCGAGCGAGGTCAGGTCGCTGCCGCGCAGGTCGGCCCGGATCAGCTTGGCGGCGTGCAACTGGGCGCCGGAGAGATCGAGGCCGGTGAGCACCGCGCCGGTCAGGTCGGCGCCGGTCAGGTCGGCCTCCCGCAGCCGCGCGTCGGTGATGCGTACGCCGCGCAGGTCGGCGCCGGGCAGGGCGACGAAGGACCAGTCGCCGCCGTCGATGCTAAGCGGGCGCAGGTCGCACTGCTCGAAGGTGCTGCCGACCAGCTTGCAGCCGGTGAACTCGGCCTCGAAGAGGTTGCAGCGCTTGAAGGTGCAGCGGGTGAAGGCCGAGTCGGTGTGCCGGGAGGCGTTGAGGGCCACGTTGCCGAAGACGCACTCGGTGAAGGTGGCTCCCTGGCTGACCGCCTCGGTGAGGTCGACGTGGAAGAACTCGCACCGGACGAAGTGCCGGTCGACCAGCTCCTCGGCGTACCAGTCCTCGTGGCGGTAGGTGACGTCCTCGACGGCTTCGGGCATGTGGCCGAGACTAGTGTGACCGGCGGACACTTCCCGCTCGCCGTACCGGCCGGTAGGTTCGGCTTCGTGAGCGTCGCAGTGAGCACCGACCCGGACCGCATCGGCTTCGACCCCGCCCGGCTGGCGCGGATCGACGAGCACTTCGGCAGGTACGTCGACGACGGCCGGCTCGCCGGCTGGCAGATCGTGGTGACCCGCCGGGGCGAGATCGCCCACTCCTCGACGTACGGGCTGCGGGACCGGGAGGCCGGCGTGCCGGTCGAGCCGGACACCCTCTGGCGCATCTACTCGATGACCAAGCCGATCACCTCGGTCGCCGCCATGATGCTCTGGGAGGAGGGCCGGATCGAGCTGAACGACCCGGTCAGCCGCTGGCTGCCGGAGTTCGCCGACGTCCGGGTCTACGACCGGGGTTCGGTGCTCAAGCCGTTCACGGTGCCGGCGGTCGAGCCGATCCGGGTCTGGCACCTGCTCACCCACACCGCCGGCCTGACCTACGGCTTCGCCCAGGTCAGCGTCGTCGACGGCCTCTACCGGGCGGCGGGCTTCGACCTGGGTGTGCCGGCCGGGGCGGACCTGGCCGAGGCGACCCGTGGGATGGCCCGCCTGCCGCTGCTCTTCCAGCCGGGCACGAGCTGGAACTACGGCGTCTCCACCGACGTGTTGGGCCGGCTGGTCGAGGTGGTCTCCGGGCAGTCGCTGGACGCGTTCTTCGCCGAGCGGATCTTCCGGCCGCTGGGCATGACCGACACCCGCTGGTGGGTCGACGAGCCGGACGCGAAGCGCCTCGCCGCGCTCTACGTGCCGCACCCGGCCACCGGCCAGGCGGTCCGCGCCGACGCGCTCGGGCGGGGCGCGCTCAGCGCGCCGGACTGCCTCTCCGGCGGCGGCGGGCTGGTCTCCACGGCCGCCGACTACCACCGGTTCACCCAGTTCCTGCTGCGCGGCGGCGAGCTGGACGGGGTCCGCCTGCTCGGCCCCCGGACGGTGCGCTTCATGACGCGCAATCACCTGCCCGGCAACCGGGACCTGGGCTCGTTCTCCCCGGAGGGCTTCGCCGAGACCATCCTCGACGGGGTCGGCTTCGGGCTGGGCTTCGCCGTGGTGCTCGACCCGGTGCCGGCCCGGGTGCCGAGCAGCGTGGGCGAGTACTACTGGGGCGGCGTGGCCAGCACCGCATTCTGGGTGGACCCGGTGGAGGAGGTCACCGCGCTGCTGTTCACCCAGCTCATGCCGTCGAGCACCCACCCGCTCCGTCCCCAGCTGCGCCAGCTCGTCTACTCGGCTCTGGTCGACTGATCACCCGAGGCCGGGCCGGTTCGCCGGAACCGCACCGGCCGGGCGGCCCGCTCCCTAGCCTGGGGAGCATGAGCGACATCGTCGTGTTCGGCGCCGGCGGCACCGCGGGCTCGCGGATCGCCGCCGAGGCGGTCGAGCGGGGGCACCGGGTCACGGCGGCGGTGCGCCGCCCGGAGGCGACCAGCTACCTGCCGCCCGGGGTCCGCACGGTGACCGGCGACGCGACCTCGGCCCGCAGCGTACGGGAGCTGGCCGAGGACGCCGACGTGTTCGTGGTGGCCATCGGCGGCGGGGAGCGGGAGCTGTGGGGCGACGCGGCCCGGACCGTGGTCGACACGCTGCGCGGGCTGCCCGACCCGCCGCGGGTGATCCACGTGGGGGGCGGGGCGACGTTGCTGACGCCGAAGGGCACCCGGTACCTCGACGAGCCGGACTTCCCGGAGGAGTACCGGGACTCGGCCGAGGGCCAGGCCGACGCCCTGGAGATCTACCGCTCCTCGGCCGACGGGGTGACCTGGACCTACGTCTCGCCGCCGCCACTGGAGTTCCACCCCGGCGAGCGGACCGGCCACTACCGGACCGGCACCGACCACCCGGTCACCGACGCGCAGGGCCGGTCGGTGCTCACCTACGAGGACCTGGCCGTGGCGATCGTCGACGAGATCGAGAACCCGCGGTTCGGCAACGCCCGCTTCACGGCCGCGTACTGAGGTCAGTCGGCCAGCCGGGCGGGGAAGCCGCCGGTGGCGATCGGCCCCCAGCCGTCGATGGTCACCCGGATCAGCGACTTGCCCTGCTTGACCATCGCCTCGCGGTACTCGTCCCAGTCCGGGTGCTCACCGGAGATGCTGCGGAAGTAGTCGACCAGCGGTTCGATCGCCTCGGGCAGGTCGAGCACCTCGGCGGTGCCGTCGACCTGGACCCACGGCCCGTTCCAGTCGTCGGACAGCACGCACGCGGAGACGCGGGGGTCGCGGCGGATGTTGGTGACCTTGGCCCGCTCGGGGTAGGTGGAGATCACCAGCCGTCCCTCGGCGTCGACCCCGCAGGAGACCGGGGAGGACTGGGGGCGGCCGTCGGCGCGGGTCGTCATGAGCACGACCCGGTGCCGGGGGCGGAGGAACTCGATCAGGGCGTCCCGGTCGACCCGGGTGTTGGTCGCGATGCTGCGTGCCATGACTCGGTTCTACCAGGCGGGCCGGGCGGGCCTCAGCGGGGACGGCCGGCCGCCCGGCGGGGGGACGCCTGTGCCGGCACGCGGGGCCGGGCGCTGGGCCGCCAGGCGCGGCCGTTGGCGTAGATCACCCGGAAGCCGAGGTACGAGGCGAGCGGCGCCCAGTGCGCCGAGCCCATCCGCAGCTCGGCGGCGTTGTGCCGCTGCCCGTTGGCCAGCACGTCGAGCAGAACGGTCTCGAACGCGGCGGACTCGACCCAGTCGACCTCGCGGGTGAAGCCGCAGACCAGCGCGGCCCCGGTGACGTCGAGGAAGTCGCGCAGCGCGGCGTCGGAGGCGCGCAGCACAGAGCAGCTGCCGAAGTAGAGGCGGCGCCCCTCGCAGCGGCCGGCCATGCGCTCGGCGACGTCGGACAGCTCGACCGAGTCCCAGTCGGTGAGGCAGAGTCGGCTCGGCTCGCCGTGCATGGCGAAGAATCCGACCCGGTAGTCGGCGTACTGCTTGAGCAGCCAGCGGTCGAGGAAGTAGAAGAGCTCGTCGCGGGTGGCGGCGTCCTTGTGGATGAAGCGGATCCGGCCCAGCCGTTCGAGCAGTTCGAGGGTGGGCAGGACGGAGCCGCGCTCGTTGAGGTCCCGGTGCCACTGACCCTCGATGCAGAAGATCCCCCCGCGCGCCAACGCCCACCTCCCCGGCCTCGGAGGCAGACGTTACCGGGCGGGGGTGACACGGCGACATCACCCTCGGTGTCACGGAATGGCGGATTCCGTCACCGACACGCGGCTCCCGGGCGTCGATGGGCCTTTCGTATTCGCCGCAATTCACAGGTAACGCCCAGCAGTCCGCCCAATGCGAGAGCAATTCCCGTTATTCGCCACGAACCGCCAGGACGGCTGTCACGGTGGAGGTACGGGACTCTCTGGTCGATGTCCCGCTGCAACCCCACATCACTCTCTAACCGGGAGGAATTCTGTGCGCGTCAACATGCTCAAGCGAGCGGCCGTCGCGTTCGCGCTGGCCCTGCCCGGGGCCGCCATCGCCACGGTCGTCGCCGCGCCGGCGGCTCACGCCGACGGCTGTTACACCTGGAACCGGGACCTCTATCAGGGGCGCTCCGGCGAGGACGTGCGGCAACTCCAGATCCGCGTGGCCGGCTGGGCCGCCTACCGGGACATCGTCCGGGTCGACGGGATCTACGGGCCCGAGACGGCGGCGGCGGTCCGTCGCTTCCAGTCCGCCTACGGGCTGCGCGTCGACGGCATCGCCGGCCCGCAGACCTTCGCCAAGATCTACGACCTCCAGGACAACGACTGCACGCCGAAGCACTTCAGCTACAGCGAACTGGACAACGGCTGCGGCAAGGGCGGGTGGAGCGGGGGCCCGCTCTCGTCGACCGCGACCCGGGAGAACGCGGTGCGCACCATGTGGAAGCTGGAGGCGCTGCGCCGCAGCCTCGGCGACAAGCCGCTCTACGTCAACAGCGCCTTCCGCAGCATCGCCTGCAACCAGCAGGTCGGCGGCGCCTCGGACAGCCAGCACCTCTACGGCACCGCGGCCGACGTGATCTCCCGCAGCCGTTCGCTCTGCCAGGTGGCCCAGTCGGCCCGCAACCACGGCTTCAGCGGCATCTTCGGCCCCGGCTACCCCGGCCACAGCGACCACGTCCACGTGGACTCCCGCCGGGAGAACAACCGCGACCGGTCGGCGAACACCACCACCTGGTCCGCCCCGAACTGCGGGGTGAGCTGAGCCGGGAATCGACGGCGGCCCGGCGCAGGGGTGGGGGCTCCCTGCGGCCGGGCCGCCGTCGACGACCCCGGGAGCTGCGACCATTCCGGCTCGGCGTGTCTTCGCCACGCCGCGACCCGGAATGGTCGTCAGCTCGCCCGGGGCCAGCGCGGCCGGGTGGCGGGGGGTGCCACGGGCCGGCCGGTAACGCCGGGCCGGAGGGCGGGCCGCACCGGAGGTGCGGCGACCCGACCGGCCGGGCCGCGCGGGGGCTGGGGCGCCGTCGGCCGGCCGGCCGACGAGCCGGTCAGCACGAACGGGAACGGCACGTGCACGAACGGGTTGCCGTGGCGCACCAGCGCGTCGATCTGACGCTCGTTGAGGCCGTGGGCCTCCAGCACGCGCCGCCCCCACCGGTGCAGCCGGCACGGGTACGAGGCACCGTCGTTGCGGCACTTCGGTCCGGCGGGCCACTCCTCGGCGGCATGCACCACCACCGCCCGGACCGCGAGCCGGACATCCTCGGGGGTCAGCGGCGCCGGCACCGGCACCTCGCCCAGGATCTGATCGATGGGATCCGTCGACTGCTCACCAACTCGCACGGCAGGCCTCCCGCAGCTCGGCAGCGGTGCGGCGGACCGGCCGCACCACATCCTCGCCCACTGGTACGGCCCCGCGACGGCAGCAGTTCAATCCCGCCCGACGGTCGAACGGTCGCCGCCGCTCGGGAACAGCTCCGCGGCGATCCGGCCTCTCCCGAGCGCCACGGCGACCTCCCGCTCCCGCTCGGTCCGGCCGTCGTGCGGTCCCGGTGGCTGGTCCCCGGTCCGCCGGACCGGGACGGCGCGCGGCGGTAGCGTCGGCGGTGGGACCACCGAGTGCGGGGAGGGCGCGCGATGACCGAGCGGCAGCCGTACCGCGTGGTGGCCCGTCACCCGGGGTTCGAGCTGCGCCGCTACCCCGCCCACATGGTCGCCGAGGTGCGGGTCGACGGCACGTTCGAGTCCGCGGGCAGCACGGCGTTCCGGCCGCTGGCCCGGTACCTCGCCGGGGCGAACCGATCACGCCGGGCCGCGCCGGAGCCGGCCGGCTCGGAGCGGATCGCGATGACGGCGCCCGTACTCCAGGAGGAGGGCGACCGGCCGCGATGCTGGCTGGTGCGGTTCGTGATGCCGGCGGGCTTCACCCCGGCGACGCTTCCCGAGCCGGCGGACCCGCTGGTCACCACCCGGGAGATCCCCGCGCAGCTCGCGGCGGCGATGCGGTTCTCCGGGCGGTGGACCGCGCGGGCGTTCGAGCGCCGGGCCACCGCGCTCGGCCGGGCGGTCACCGCCGCGGGCCTGCGCCCGGCCGGCGCGGTCCGGTACGCCCGCTTCGACCCGCCGTGGAAGCCCTGGTTCCTGCGCCGTAACGAGGTCGTGCTCCCGGTCGCCGAATAGGCGGCGGCCGGTACGGCCGCCGGGCCACCCCTAGACTCGGTGACCCCGCTGCCCACCGGATGGGAGACCCCGTGCGCCGCTGGCCCGCCGCCCTGGTCCTGGTGCTGCTGCTCGCCGGTCGCGGTGGCGGCGGCGGGACGACCGTCATGCCGGCCTGGGAGACGCCGTCGCCGACCGCGCCCGCCCCGCTGAGCGCGAAGGAGGCGAAGGGCCGCTACCTGGCCATCGTGGCGCCCTACAACACGGCGCTGGAGGAGTTGGAGGAGGCGCTGACGGCGCGCCGGTCGTGGCAGGCCGTGCGCAAGCTGGCCGGCACGGTCGCCACCACCAGCGCCGCGCACGCCGAGCAGCTCCGCGCCACCGCCTGGCCGGCCGCGACGCAGGCCCCGGTCGCCGCGCTGCTCAAGGAGAACGACGTGGCCCTGCGGCACTGGAAGCTCGCCGCGGAGGCCGGGAGCGCCGCGGCGCTGATGCGGGAGATCCGCGCCGCCGCGGCCCACGACGGCGGGGCGCAGGCCGACAAGGTGCGCCGCAGCCTCGGCCTGCCGGTCTACCGGGAGTCCTGACCGACACGGCGGCCCCGCGTCGCGAATCGGAGATCCCGCGATCGCGCCATGTGCCGGCGGTGGGCCCCGCCGCAGGATCGGTTGCGGTGACCGCGATTCGCGGTTCCGCACCGACCGACGCAAGGAGCCGACCATGACCGACCAACCCGTACCGCAGCCGGTACGCGCGGGCGCGGGCGGACCGGACCTCGGCCCGCGCAACGTGAACCTCGACCGGCAGAACCCGGACCTGCTCACGCCGCCGGCCACCGACTCGGGCACCGTGCCCAACCTCCGGTTCTCCTTCTCCAACGCGCACACCCGCATCGAGCGGGGCGGCTGGACCCGCGAGGTGACCCAGCGCGAGCTGCCGATCGCCACCGAGCTGGCCGGCGTCGACATGGCGCTGGAGCCGGGCGCCTACCGGGAGCTGCACTGGCACAAGGAGGCCGAGTGGGCGTACGTGCTCAAGGGCAGCTGCCGCATCGGCGCCGTGGACCAGGAGGGCCGCAACTTCCTGGACGACGTGCGGCAGGGTGACCTGTGGTTCTTCCCCAAGGGCATCCCGCACCACATCCAGGCGCTCGGCGAGGGGGTGGAGTTCCTGCTGGTCTTCGACGACGGCGGCTTCTCCGAGAACAGCACCTTCCTGATGAGCGACTTCTTCGCGCGCACCCCGAAGAGCGTGCTGGCCAAGAACTTCGGCTGGACCGTCGACCAGCTCGCCGACCTGCCGGAGAAGGAGAAGTACATCTTCCCCGGGCAGGTGCCGCCGCCGCTGGAGCAGGACCGGGTGGTCAGCCCCACCGGCGACGTGCCCCGCACGTTCAAGCACCGCCTGCACGCCCAGGCGCCGCAGCGCTTCCCCGGCGGCACCGTACGCATCGCCGACTCCACCAACTTCGCGGCGTCGACGGCGATCTGCGCGGCGATGGTGGAGATCGAGCCGGGCGGTCTGCGCGAGCTGCACTGGCACCCGACCGACGACGAGTGGCAGTACTGGATCTCCGGGCGCGGCCGGATGGGGGTGTTCGCCAGCTCCGGCGTGGCCCGGACCTTCGACTTCCAGGCCGGTGACGTCGGCTACGTGCCGTTTGCCTACGGGCACTACATCGAGAACATCGGCGACGAGCCGCTGGTCTTCCTGGAGATGTTCCGCAAGCCCCGGTTCGAGGACATCTCGCTGGCCCAGTGGATGGCGAACATGCCGGCCGAGGTGATCGCCGACACCATCAACCTGCCGCGCGGGATGATCGAGGCGCTGCCGAAGGAGAAGCGTCCGGTGGTGCGCTGACCGGCCGGGCGTCCCACACCCGGGCCAGCTGCACCCGGCTGCGGATCCCGAGCTTGGCGTAGATGGCGCGCAGGTGCGTGTCGACGGTGTGGAAGGACAGGTACAACCGCCCCGCCACCTGCTGCTTCGTAGCGCCGGCCGCGAGCAGTTCGGCGATGCCGGCCTCCCGGGCGGTCAGCGCCGCCAGGCCGTGCCGGGGCAGGCCGGGCGCCGGGCGGCGGCGGGTCGCGCCGAGCCGCCGGTCCCAGCGCTCGGCCCGCTCCTGGTCACCGACCGCGCCGAGGCGGCCGTACCGTGCCGCGGCCTCCTGCGCGGCGGGCCGGGCCTCGGCCAGCCGCACCCGGGGTGAGCGGGCCAGGTCGAGCAGCGCGTCGGCCAGCGCCGGGCCGGCGCCGGTGGCGCGCAGCGCCCGCACGGCCGCCCGCAGCGCCGACGGGTCGCGGCGGACCAGGGCGTCCGCGTGCCCGGCCAGCCCCTGCCAGAGGGGTACGGGGGTCCGCTCGGCCACCGCCGCGAGGCGGTCGGCGACCGCCCGGGCCCGGTTCGCGTCCCCGATCAGCAGCAGGGCCCGGACCAGCCGGGGGCCGTGCTGGGCGACCAGCAGCAGCGGGCGTACCGAGCGGGTCACGTCGGCGGCGGCGCACCGGATCAGCCCGGGATGGCGCAGCGGCTCGGGGTCGGCGGCCGCGGCACAGCGCAGCAGCGTCCACGGCGTCCGGTCGGGCCAGGAGAGGTCGGGGTGGTCCCGGTCGAGCACGGCCCGGGCCGCCGCCGGACGCCCGAGGCGGTACGCGACCTCGACGACGACCGACAGCAGCGCGGCGCGTACCTCGTCGGTGAGCGGGCCGGGTGGGCGGTCCAGGGCCAGCCGGGCCTGCGCCTCGGCCTCCGGCAGCTCCCCGACCGCCAGCATCCGCAGGCAGGACAGCGCGAGCACGGCCGGGGTGACGGGCGCGGGCAGGTCGTCGTACGCGGCCCGGACCGCGGTTGCGGCGTCGGGGTACTCGCCGAGCGCGAGCCGTACGGCGATCCGCTCGGCGCGGACGGCGGCGGCCTCGGCGCGCAGGGCGGGCCGGCCGGGGTCCACGGTGGCCAGCACGTCCCGGGCGCCGGGCACCGCGCCGAGGGCGAGTGCCCGGGCGGCCCGGGCGAGCGCCAGTCGTACGCCGGCCCGGGTGGACGGGTGTGCGGCCTGGGCCCGGCCGGCCTCGCGGAGCAGGGCGTCGGCGCGCGGATGGCCGGCGCGGGCGGCCACGCCGGCCGCGGTGGCGGCGATGAGGGCGTGGTGCTCGGGTCCGGCCAGGCGGCGGGCCCGGTCGAGTTGGTCGAGCGCGACCGAGGGCCGGCGGCCGGCCTGCCAGGATCCGAGGTGGCCGAGCAGCAGCCCGCGGTCGGCTGCGCCGGTGCGGTCGGCGGCGAGTTCGGCGGCGAGCAGATCGGCCGCCTCGTCGCCCCGTCCGGCCGCGACGAGCAGGTCCGCCGCCGCGAGCAGCCGGCGGGTGCGCGTGGCGGCGTCGGCGCCGGGGAGCGCGGCGAGCGGCGGGTCCGCCCCGGCCGAGGGGTCGACCGCGTCGTCGGCGACGAGCCGTTCGGCGCAGGTCGATGGTGTGGGGTGGCGTGGCGCCACCCGTGGCGTGGGTTCGGTCATCCGGCACCCCCTCGGCGCGGGCTTGGTCGGGTCCCGCCGAATCAACCACGCGCCTGGTGCCCGTGAGGGAGGTTCATGTGAAAGCCGCTCAGGATGGTGACCCGGTCCCGGACGGCGTCGGGCCCGCGCCGAGGTGCGGCGCGGGCCCGACGGGGCAGGTGAGCTACTTGCTGTTGCCCGTGTTGTTCACCCGGAAGGTGTAGTCCGCGTCCAGGTAGGTGAGGTCACCGGTCGGCAGGTTGGAGATCAGGACGGCGAAGTCGTCCTGGTTGCCGTTGGCGCACCTGGTCTGCAGGCCGCCGGCGGTGAACTGGTCGCCGGTGGAGCGGTAGACCCAGTTGCCCGCGCCGTCGGTGGTTTCACCCGGCGAGGTGACGCCCGGGGTGAGGTCGCAGTGGCTGACCACCTGGACCGTCCAGTTGTTGTCCTGCACGCCGCTGGTGGCGATCCAGTTGCCCGCCGCCGAGGTGAGGCTCGCGTCGGCGCCGTTGACCTTCACGTCGTCGACGAACCAGCCGGTGTCCATGTACGCGGCGTCGGTGGAGTAGCGGAACCGCACGTCGGTCGTGCCGGCGGGCAGGTCGGCGGTCAGGTGCTGGTAGACCGGGTCGTCGACGAAGTACCGGCCGCCGGAGGTGCCGGTCAGGCCGTTGCCCTCCTCGTTGTTGCCGTGCGGGTCGTCGTTGGTGGTGACGACCTGACCGGCGTCGGTGCGCAGCGGCACGGTCACCCAGTTGCCGCCGACGAGCGCCTCGACGAAGCCGTAGTCCCAGCCCTCCTCGATGAAGTGCCAGCTCCAGAAGTCCAGCGAGGTGACCGCGCCGGAGGTGGTGACGTCGAGGATGTTGTCGTCCTGGCTCTCGTAGCCGCCGTACCAGTGGGTGGTGCCGGTGTGCGGCGCGATCGCCGTCTCGTCGTCGCCGTCGAAGGCCAGCGCCACGGTCGGGCCGGGGTTGCGGAACCGCTCGACCGACATGCCGAACGGCACGGCGGTGGTGTCCTGGCGGTTCTTCAGCCGCGCCCACTTGGCCTCGGGAGTGGCGCCCTGGTAGCGGCCCCGGCCGCTCCAGAACACGTCGTCGGCGATGTCGATGGTCCAGCTGGTGTCCGCCGGGTTGCCGAAGTCGAAGGCCTTGATGTCGTAGATCGGCGAGTCCTCGTCGTCCAGGTAGACCGCCACGGACCAGTCCCGGAACAGGTCGGCCGCGCTGCGCAGGTGTGCGCCGGTCTGCGCGTTGAACGAGTCGATGGCGTTCTGCACGCCGGCCATGCCGTCGGCCTGCTCCTCGAAGATCTTCTTGATGAGCAGGTCACCGGCCTTGCCGTCGTACTGCTTGTCCGGCGTGTAGGTGCCGTCGCCGTTGCCGCCGGCCTGCTCCCACAGGTACTGGAAGTAGGTGAACGAGGCGCCGTAGTTGGCCAGGGTGCTGCCCCACCGGGTCAGCGAGGTCTCCTCGTAGAAGACCTGCTGGTTGCTCAGGTGCGAGCCGCCGGCGTCCAGGCCGTTGAGGAAGATGGCGAAGTCGGCCAGGCCCTCGTCGACCCAGGACAGCTCGCCCGGGTCGCTGTAGTTGTGCAGCAGGTGCTGCAGCTCGTGCGCGACCGTGCCCTCGTACAGCTCGGGGCGGTCGTTGGCCGGGTTGGCGTCGCGCCACGGGGAGTCGTTCGGCCCGACCCGGTTCGCCCAGTCGAGGGCGTCGACCACGATGACGTTCATGCCGTTGCTGTCGATGAAGTCCGGCGCGAAGTAGCCGGCCGTGTACGACGTCTGCGCGCAGTCGTAGTAGGCGTCGTCCTGGATGTTGTAGAGCACCATGACCAGCGAGTCGCTGGCCGGCTCGTCCGGGTCGGCCGCGTCCATCGGGCCGAAGTGCTCCTCGTCCACGGCGACGATCTGGTTGGCGAGCTTGTCGCCGACGTAGTTGATCTGCGCCTGGGTGAGGACGAACTGCGCCGCCGTCGCGGTGGCGCACGGCGTGAACGCGTCGCCCGGGTTGTGGTCGAACTGCGGGTCGAGGCTGGCCACGCCGACCGGCGCGGTGCCGTCGAGCGGGGTGCCCTTCGGTACGTAGATGTAGACCGGGGTGCCGTCGGGGGTGGTGTTGGCGTAGACCCGGGTGAAGTCCTGGTTGTAGGTGCCGCCCGCCGCGCTGTCGTTGATCGGCAGCGTGATGGTCGGTTCACCGGGAAGGTTCTCGTGGTCGTTGGCCTGGGCCGGGGCCGAGACCGTGAAGGCGAGCGCCGTCACGCCCGCCACCGCGGCCGCGATCCGGCTCGGTCGTCTCATTCGCACGTGGTGCCTCCTGCTGTGAGGCGGTGATCAGCTCCGGCCACCGCCGTCGGGTGAGCAGTTGCCCCGTCGGCGCCGCGCAGGGCGGCAGCTGACCAGGGGAATTTTGAGTTCAGGCAACCACTTCGGACGGTGGTCGGGGAGGCGACCGCAGGTCACGAATTCGTCACGAACGCGGGTCACCTGCCCGCACGTGGGACCCCGGTCGGCGGTCGGCCGATCCGGTCCGGCGGATCGGCCGGGGAGCCCCCGTCCGGCCGGGCGGCCGGCTCGTCCCGACGGGCCCGCGCCGACGACCGTTCGGGCGCGGAGCCGGTTCCCGTTCTAGGCTCTGGTGGTCGAGTGACGCGGAGGCGAGGAGGCCCGGATGAACCGCTACGCCGCCCTGCTGCGGGGTGTCAACGTCGGCACCACCCGGCTCGCCATGGCCGACCTGCGCCGCCTCGTCAGCGACCTCGGGCACGAGGACGTCAAGACCTACCTGCAGAGCGGCAACGTCGTCTTCAGCAGTCCGCCCACGAAGGACGACCTGTTGGCCGAGGGCATCGCGGGCCGGCTCGCCGACGAGCTGGGCCTGCGGGTGCCGGTGCTGGTGCGCAGCGGTGACGAGCTGGCGGCGGTCGTGGCGGCCAGCCCGTACGCCGGGAAGCAGGACGACCCGACCCGGGTGCTGGTGGCCTTCCTCGCCGCCAAGCCCACGGCGGCCCGGGTCAAGGAGCTGGCCGCCCCGGCCGGGGAGAACCTGGAGTTCACGGTCGACGGTCGCGAGATCCACCTGCACTTCCCCGACGGCGGCTACGGGCGGACCAAGTTCACCAACGCCCACCTGGAGAAGAAGCTGGGCGTGGTGGCGACCACCCGGAACTGGAAGTCGGTGCTGGCCCTGCGGGACCTGACCGCCGGCTGAGCGGAGGGACCGGCCCCCGTGGCCCGGCCCCTCCGCGACCGGGCTCAGAAGTGGTACGCCGTGTGGTACTCGGGCACCAGCACGCGGCTGCGCGGCGAGGCCTTCCGCACCGCGGCGATCAGGTCGTCGAGGCGCTTGCGGTCGTTCGGCGCCACCGTCGGCGGGTTGGTCAGCGGGGTCTCGAAGTTGTCCCAGTGCACCGGCACCACGACCTTCGGGTGGTCGAGGGCGGCCATGAGCCGGGGCACGTAGTCGGCGGTGGCGGTGGTCGCGGCGGAGGCCACCATGGCCACGTCGGGGGCCAGCCCGACGAGGTTGCGCTCGGTGAAGTCGCTCGCCCCCATGAAGAACACCGACGGGCCGCCGGCCACCCGGATCTGGTACGCCAGCGTGTCCCCCTCGGGCAGGTCGGAGATCTTCTCCGGCTTCGGTGGCCGGCTGACCCGTACGCCGGGGAAGGCCATCGACCAGGCGCCGTTGCGGCTGTGCAGGGAGCTGACCACCTCGACCGTGTACGCGCCGAAGTCGAGCACCTCGCCGCCCTTGACCGGGGCGAGCTGCCCGGACGGCAGCCCGTAGGCCAGCCCGAGGTGGTAGGCGGTCAGGGTGCCGAGCACCCGGGCGCCGGTCCGCTCGGCGATATGGGGCACGTCGTTGAAGTGGTCCCAGTGGGTGTGCGTGACCAGGATGTTCTCGGCCCGGTCCACCAGCGGGTCGATCACGGTGGGGGTCACGGTCAGCGGGGTGTCCTCGTTGAACGCACCCTTGAACAGGCCGGTGTCGTAGCGGCTCAGGTACGGGTCGACCAGCACCGTGCGGTCGCCGATGTCGATCCGCCAGCCGGACGTGCCCCACCAGCGGAAGCTGACCGCGCCGGAGCGGCGGGGCGCGGCGGCAACGGGAGCGGCGGCGGCCTGGGCCGGCGCGGCCGATACGCCGGCGACCAGGCCGGCGGTCGACACGGCGGCGGTGCCGACGGCGGCATCGCGCAGGAAACGGCGGCGGTCGTAGGACCGTTTGTCGGGCATGGAGCGTCCTCCCCGTACGGGACCGGTTGATCGGTAGGCCCACCCCACCACCGGCCGCCCGCCGATGTCCAAGATCGTCCGGCGGCACGACCGATACGCGTCTGGATATCACCGCAGGTCACGGGCCCGACCGCGGGCCGGGGCGGTCGGGAAATCAGCCGGCGCGCAGCGCCTCGACGGCGGCCCGGGCGGCCTCGCCCATGGCCAGGTCCACGTCGATCCGGCGGGTGCTCAGCCGCTCGGTGCGGGCGAACACCGCGACCGCGTACCGGCCGCCGTCGGGATACTCGACGACCCCGGCCTCCAGGTGCAGGCCGGGCAGGGTGCCGGTCTTCCCGGCGACCCGGACGCCGGGCGGGAAGCCGGCGGCGAGCCGGGTCCAGAAGAGCTGCCGGGACATCAGCTCGCGGACCAGGGCGCACGCGGCCGGCGGTCCCGCCTCGTCCCGCCAGATCAGGCCGAGCAGCCGGGTCATCTCCCGGGCCGTGCTGGAGGTGGTGTGCGCCGGGTCGAAGACCCGCATGGCCCGGACCCGCTCCGGCGGCAGGGTGGGGAAGATCCGGGCGAAGTCGGCCTCGGTGCGGGCGCCCACGTCGGCGAGCATCGTCTCGACCAGTTGCCGGGGGCCCCCGACGATCCGGGTACGCGGCAGGTCCAGCTCGGCGGCGAGCATCGGCAGCACGTCCGGGCCGACCCGGCGCAGCAGCAGGTCGGCGGCGGTGTTGTCGCTGACCGACATGGCGAAGTAGGCCAGGTCACGCAGGGACACCTCGACGTCGTCGGCGCAGCCCGCGACGCCCCAGCCGCCGAGCCGGTCGGCGGCTCCCACCAGCACCCGCTCGACCGGGTCGAGCTGCCCGGCGACGACCTGCCGGGCGAACTCCAGCGCCAGCAGGATCTTGAACACGGAGGCGATCACCACCTGCTCGTCGGCCCGCAGCGCGACCTCCCGGCCCGGCGCGTCGACGTCCTCGACGTGCAGGCAGCCGCTGATCCCGGCCCGCTCGAAGATCTCCCCGATCCGCTCCCCGCTCACCCCGACACGCTAACCAGCGGCGGCCGGGGCGGGCGTAGGGTGCCCGTCGTGGACCTGCTGCGACACCTGCGGCACTTCGTGGTGGTCGCCCGGGAGCTGCACTTCGGGCGGGCCGCCGAGGTGCTGGGCATGGCGCAGCCGCCGCTGAGCCAGTCGATCCAGCGGCTGGAACGCGAGCTGGGCGCCACCCTCTTCGACCGGTCGCAGCGTCAGGTCCGGCTCACCACGGCCGGCCAGCTCCTGCTCGGCGAGGCCGACGAGCTGCTCGCCGGGGAACGCCGGCTGCGCAACCTCGTCGACCAGGTGCGCCGGGGCGCGCTCGGCGTGCTGCGCGCCGGCGTACCCCCGGAGACCCCGGCCGTGACGCTGCGCGCGCTGCTCGACGGGCTCGCGGCCCGGGCGCCCGGGCTCGACCTGGACCTGCACGAGCTGACCAGCGCGGAGCAGCGGCGGATGCTGGCCGAGGGACGGCTCGACGTGGGCCTGCTGCACCATCCGGTGGAGGAGGCCGGGCTGCGCTTCGGCCCGGCCGTCGACGCGCCGGTCGGGGCGCTGCTGCCCCGGGGCGCTCCGGCGGCCCGGGCCCGCGAGGTGCGGCTGGCCGACCTGGCCGGCCTGGACCTGATCACCGCGCCGCCCGCCACCGCACCCGGCTGGCACGGGCACCTGCTGGCGGTCTGCCGCCGGCACGGCTTCGTGCCGGCCCGGGTCCGGCCCGCCCGCAACCCGGAGTTCCTGTTGGGACTGCTGCTGGCCGGTGGCGCGGTCGCCCTCGAACCGGAGTCGGTGGCCCGCCGCGAGCCCCGGGTGGCCTGGCGGCCGCTGGTCGACGCGCCGCTGGTCAAGCGGACCTCCGCGGCCTGGCCGGCGCGGGCCGGGCACCCGGCGGCCCCCATGTTCGGGCAGCTCGCCGCCGAGGTGCTGGCGGTCGCGGAACCGCCACCGGCGACCGCGGCGCTCGCGGCGGCCGCCCGGCCCTGGCCGGTGCTCTTCGAGGCCGGCCAGGGCGGAAGCGACCCCGGTCAGCAGCCGCAGGTGTAGTAGAGGATGTCCCAGTGGTTGCCCTCCAGGGTGTAGAGGTTGCCGGAGGGAGCGCGGTACTGGTAGCCGAAGCCGGAGATGTAGCCGACGTAGGTGTAGGCCGCGGAGATGTAGTTCTGGATGCAGGTGCTCGGGGCGATGTCGACCTTGTAGCCGTTCCAGTGGCTGTAGGTGCCGCTGGCGTGGCCGACCTCGGTGCCGGCGGTGATGGTGATGGCGCAGCCGCTGGCGCGCTTGAAGGTGATGATCCCGTCGATGGTGGCCTGGCGGATGCCCTCGAAGGAGGTGCAGGTGGCGACGTAGCGGTCGCTGCAGTTGCCGCTGGAGGTCCAGGAGATGCCGGCGGCGCGCAGCTGCGAGGTGGCGCTGGAGTGGCTGATGGCCCAGGCCGGGGCGGCCAGCCCGAGGGCGGCGCCGACGGTGACGACGGTGGCGGTGAGCAGGGTGAGCAGGCGACGACGCAGACCGGTTCGGATGGACGACATGACGCTCCCGTTCCTGTGACGTTGGAGTCCGGCGAGACGGTGGAACGACTTGCCGGATTCTTGCCTCCCATTTACTGAGATCGATATGTGTCGCCACCTCATTGATCGATGCCCATTGATGTGCGTGACGGACCTTGCGCCGTGGACGGCCGGCCGGGGCCGAACGTTGCCCTCCCGATGTCCCCGAGTTCACCGCCGGCCCGCTAGCATCGCCGTTCATGAATATGAAGAGCGTCACCCGCTCGCGACCCGGGCGGCTGATCGCGGCGATCGTGCTGGCCGTCACCGTGGTGACCCCGCTGGTGGTGACCGGCACGGCGTCCGCGGCGACCACCCTGACCGTGGGGCAGGCACTGGCCGCCCAGGGCGGCCGGACGGCCACCGTGACCGGCTACGTGATCGGCCAGCCGACCGCCACGAACACCGTGATCACCGCCAACTACACCGCGGACACCGCGATCGCGATCGCCGACGCGGCCACCGAGACCAGCACCGGCCGGATGCTCTACGTCCAGGTCACGGCCGCCTGGCGGAGCAGCTTCGGGCTGCTCACCAATCCGACGCTCCGGGGCCGGCAGATCACCGCGACCGGCACGCTCACCGCGTACTTCAGCCACGGCGGGCTGAAGGACCCGAGCACCATGAGCCTCGGCGGCGGCACCACCCCGTCGCCGACCGCCTCCCCCAGCCCCAGCCCCACCGGCACCGGCGGCCCGTACGACTCGACCTACTACGCCGCCGCCATCGGCAGGACCGGGACGGCCCTGCGCGGTTCGCTGCACACCATCATCAAGGTGCAGACCACCCTCACCTACGACCAGGTGTGGGAGGCACTCAAGGACACCGACCAGGACCCGGCGAACTCCGCCAACGTGATCCTGCTCTACAGCGGGCGCTCGCAGAGCAAGAGCAGCAGCGGGGGCGGGGTGAACGACTGGAACCGGGAGCACGTCTGGGCCAAGTCGCACGGCGACTTCGGCACCGCCACCGGCCCGGGCACCGACGTGCACCACCTGCGTCCGGAGGACGTGTCGGTGAACTCGCTGCGTGGCAACAAGGACTTCGACTCGGGCGGCAGCACGGTCGCCGAGGCGCCGGGCTGCTACACCGACGCCGACTCCTTCGAGCCGCGCGACGCGGTCAAGGGCGACGTGGCCCGCATGATCCTCTACATGGCGATCCGGTACGAGGGCGACGACGGCTGGCCGAACCTGGAGCCGAACGACTCGGTGAGCAACGGCAGCGCCCCCTACCTGGGGCGGATCTCCAAGCTGCTCGCCTGGAACGACCTCGACCCGCCGGACGCCTTCGAGCGGCGACGCAACCAGCGGATCTACGAACGCTGGCAGGGCAACCGGAACCCGTTCGTCGACCACCCGGAGTGGGCGCGGGCGATCTGGGGCTGACCCGCACCGCCGGCGCGGGCCCGACCCGCGCCGGCGGCCGGTTGGCGCAGATCACCGGCCGGGGCCGTGAGGAGCCGGGCCGAGCGGGTAGAGAAGCCGGATGGCAGGGCCCGGCGCCGCGCGTGGAAGCGTTCCCGGGCATCCGGACGATCGGAGATGAGGCTTCCATGGCCCCGAACAGCGTTCCGAACATCTCGCTCAACGACGGCAACACCATCCCGCAGCTCGGCTTCGGGGTCTTCCAGATCGAGCCGAAGGACACCGCGCAGGCCGTCGGCAGGGCGCTGGAGATCGGCTACCGGCACATCGACACGGCCGAGATGTACGGCAACGAGGCCGAGGTCGGCCAGGCGGTACGCAGCTCCGGGCTGGACCGCAGCGAGGTCTTCGTCACCAGCAAGCTCAACAACGCCTTCCACCGCCCCGACGACGCCCGCAAGGCGTTCGAGTCGACCCTCGCCGAGCTGAAGTTCGACTACCTCGACCTGTTCCTGATCCACTGGCCGCTGCCGACCCGCTACGACGGCGACTTCGTCTCGACCTGGCGCGTGCTGGAGGAGTTGCAGCGCGACGGCCGGGTCAGGTCGATCGGCGTCTCCAACTTCCAGGTGCCCCACCTGGAGCGGCTGGCCGCCGAGGCGGAGGTCACGCCGGCGGTGAACCAGATCGAGGTGCACCCGTACCTCGGCAACGAGGAGGTGCGCGCCTACGGCCGGGCGCACAACATCCTCACCGAGGCGTGGTCCCCGATCGCGCAGGGCAAGGTGCTGGACGACCCGACCCTGGTCGACATCGCCGACGAGGTCGGCCGGACCCCGGCCCAGGTGGTGCTGCGCTGGCACGTGCAGCGCGGCGACATCATCTTCCCGAAGTCGACCACCCCGGGCCGGATCGAGGAGAACTTCCGGATCTTCGACTTCGAGCTGGACGACGCGACCATGGACCGGATCAACGGCCTGAACCAGGGCGAGGCAGGCCGGCAGGGGCCGAACCCGGACACCTTCGACTACATCCCGGACTGAGCCGCCACCGCGACCGAGGGGGCCGGGCCGCCGGCCCCCGGTCGCGGGCTCAGGAGCCGACCCGCTCGGCGAGCCCGCGGAACGCCGCCTGCGTCGGCGACCCCGGCGCCGCGACGTAGACGATCAGCCGCTGGTCGGTCTCCGGCACGTGCAGCACCCGGCACTCGAACTCCAGCGGCCCCAGCTCCGGATGGGCGACCCGCTTGACCGTCGGGCGCCGCTCCCCCACCTCGTGCTCGGCCCACAGCGCGGCGAACCGCGGTGACAGCCCGAGCAGCTCGGTGACCAGCGCGGCCAGCGCCGGATCGGCCGGGTAGCGCCCGTACGCGGCCCGCAGGTCCGCCACCGTGGTCCGGGCGAAGCGCAACACCTCCGGGTCCGCCCAGTGCGACTCGGGCACCGTCGCGCCGAACATCCAGCGCACCATGCTGCGCTGGCCGGCCGGCACCGCCGACAGGTCGCCGACGAACCAGGCGGCCAGCCGATTCCAGGCCAGGATCTCGTAGGCGGCGTCGACCAGGTACGCGGGTGTCTCCGACATCGCGTCGAGCAGGTGCCGCATCCCCGGCGACACCTCCCGGCCGGGCCCGGTCGCGTCCGGCGGGCTCTCCCCGGCGACCCGGAACAGATAGGCCCGCTCGTCGCGGCTGAGCAGCAACGCCCGCGCCAGCGCGGCCAGCACCTGCCGGGACGGGTGCGGTCCCCGCCCCTGCTCCAGCCGGATGTAGTAGTCGATCGACATGCCGGCGAGCTGCGCGACCTCCTGGCGGCGCAGGCCCGGCGTGCGGCGGCGTACCCCCTCGGGGAGGCCGACCTCGGCGGGGCGCAACCGGGCGCGGCGGGTGCGCAGGAAGCCCGCCAGTTCCTCGCGCCGCAACGTGCTCATGCCCCCAAGCCTGCCGCACCACCGGCCACCAAGGCTGGTACCACCGGTACCAGGTTCGGCGGGCCTCTCCCGCCGGCCCGCGCCGGGCGGCAACCTCGACCGCATGACGACGACGATCGCCCTGATCACCGGGGCCAACAAGGGAATCGGCCTGGCCACCGCCCGCCAGCTCGGCGCGCGCGGGATGACCGTGCTGGTCGGCGCGCGGGACGCCGAGCGCGGCCGGGAGGCGGCGGACAAGCTGCGCGCCGAGGGGACCGACGCCCGCTTCGTGCCGCTGGACGTCACCGACGCGGCGTCGGTCGCCGCCGCGGCCGGGCTGGTCGAGCGGGAGTACGGCCACCTGGACGTGCTGGTCAACAACGCCGGCATCATCCGGGCCGACGGGGCCGGGCTGCCCAGCGAGACCACCCTCGACTCGCTGCGCGAGGTGTACGAGACGAACGTGTTCGGCCCGGTCGCGGTGACCAACGCGCTGCTGCCGCTGCTGCGCCGGGCGCCGGCCGCCCGGATCGTCAACGTCTCCAGCGAGGTCGGCTCGATCGCGGTGATGACCGACCCGGAGGGCGCCCTGTTCGCGTTGACCTCGATCCCCTACCCGTCCTCGAAGACGGCGCTGAACATGATCACCGCCATGTACGCCAAGGAACTGCGCGACACCCCGATCAAGGTGAACGCCGCGAACCCCGGCTACTGCGCCACCGACCTCAACCACCACGGCGGTTTCCGCACTCCGGAGGAGGGCGCGGAGGTGAGCGTGCACCTGGCGACCCTGCCGGCGGACGGGCCGAGCGGCCTGCTCTGGGGCTACCAGATGGACGCCGGCGGCGGCTACGGGGTGCTGCCCTGGTGAGAGTTTGACTTCGCGCGCACTCGAAGGTGGAGGGTGGTGGCACCGCACCGACGGGGAGGACAGAATGCGATACCGCACCATCGGCACCGATCCGGCCACCCGGCGCGAGGTCAGCGTGCTCAGCCTCGGCGCGATGCTCTTCGGCACCGCCACCGACGAGGCCACCTCGTACGCCATCCTCGACCGCTACGTCGAGGCCGGCGGCACCTTCATCGACACCTCCGACAACTACGCGTTCTGGCAGAACGGGGGCCAGGGCGGGGAGAGCGAGGAACTGCTGGGCCGCTGGCGGCGCAGCCGGGGCGTCGGCGGCGAGGTGGTCATCGCCACGAAGCTCGGCGCTCGTCCCCTCGCCCCGGGCACCAGCTACGTGGACAACGCGGAGGGCCTGTCCGCCAAGGTGATCCGCGAGGCGGCCGAGCGCAGCCGGGAACGGCTCGGGGTGGACCGGCTCGACCTGCTTTACGCGCACATCGAGGACCGGACCGTGCCGCTGGAGGAGACGGTCCAGGGCTTCGCGGACCTGGTCGCCGAGGGCACCGTCGGGCTGCTGGGCGCGAGCAACCACCGCGCCTGGCGGGTCGAGCGGGCGCGGGCGCTGGCCGCCGCGGCCGGCCTGCCCGGGTACGAGGTGCTCCAGTACCACCGCAGCTACCTGCCCGCGCGGGTGGACCTGCCGGGCGACCTGGACCCGGACGGCGACGTCGGCTGGGTCGGCCCCGACCTGGCGAGCTACCTGCGGGCCGAGCCGCAGCTCACGCTGGTGGCGTACTCGCCGCTGCTCAAGGGGGCGTACGCGAAGCCGGAGCGCCTCGGCGAGGAGTACGCCCTGCCCAGCACCCCGGCCCGGCTGGCCGCGCTGCGTGCCGTGGCCGACGAGACCGGGGCGACGCTCAACCAGGTGGTGCTGGCCTGGTTGCTGGGCGGGGACGTGCCGGCGATCCCGCTGGTCGGCTTCTCCTCGGTGGCGCAACTGGAGGAGAGCCTCGCGGCGGTCGAGCTGGAGCTGACGCCGGAGCAGCGGGCCCGGCTGGACGCGGCCCGGTAGGCGGGTAGCGAACCTCCGCCGTTCGGCGCTTTTCTGTCAACCGTCCGCCTGCCTGGTACGCCCCAAAATTGAGTATCGCTCCCGACAATGTCTCTCGTTGGACGAATTGACTGTCCAGCGACGGGAAACGGGGCCCACACGCGCATGTGGACGATTTCCGGGGTGTCCGCCCCATGAGCACCTATCACCACAGGCGGGTCTTCGCGGTGGTGCCCGCCTACAACGAGGCGGGCACCATCGGCGAGACCATCCGCGCCCTCCAGGCGCAGACCCGGCCCGTGGACCGGCTGGTCGTGGTGCCGAACAACTGCTCCGACGACACGGCCGAGGTCGCGCGGGCGGCCGGGGCCGAGGTGTGGGAGATGCCCGGCCGGAACCCGCACAAGAAGGCGGGTGCCCTCAACTGGGCCATCAACCTGCTGCTGCCGCACCTGCACGACCAGGACATGCTGCTGGTCACGGACGCGGACAGCATCCTCGCGCCCGGCGCGGTCGCCGCCGCCGTCCGCGGCCTGGAGCGCCGGCGCGTCGGCGCGGTCTGCGCCGACTACCGGCTGGACCGCCAGCCCCGGCTGCTGGACGTCCTGCAGGCCAACGAGTACGCCCGCTTCTCCCGCTGGGTCTGGCGCAGGGGCGGCCACGCCGTCGTCCTGTCCGGGGTGGCCACCCTCTTCCCCGTCCCGGTGGTCCGGCGGATCCTGGCCGCCCGCGCCGTCGGTGACCTGCCCGGCTACCGGGGCGAGTTCTACCACCGCGACCCGGCCACCGAGGACATCGAGATGACCTTCGCGGTCCGGTCGCTGGGTTACCGCCCCCGGGTCGCCCCCGGTTTCGAGGCCGTCACCGACTCCATGCCGACCGTCCAGGCCCTCGTCACCCAGCGAATCCGCTGGCAGCGCGGCATGCTCGACTCCCTGCGCCTGTACGGCTTTCGCCGGTGGAACGCCGGCAACTGGCTGCGGCAGGTCGGCATCTACGCCACCTCGCTCCTCGTCCCGCTCTACCTGGCCAGCCTCATCGTGGGGTGGTTCCTGATCGGTTTCGTCCCGTGGGACCCCCGCTGGCTCGCCCTCACCGCGGTGTTCGTGCTCGAACGCGCACTCACCGTCCGCCGGCAGGGCCGGTGGGCGCTGCTCACCGCCGCCGCGCTGCTCCCCGAGTGGGGCTACGAGCAGGTCAGGTCGTTCGCCTACTGGCGAGCGCTGGCCGAGACCGTGCGCGGGAGTGACCGCGTATGGATCAATTCCTGAGAAGAAAGGCACTCAACATGCACCAGCGTGGATGCGCCGCGGCCGCCGCCGGCTGCTCGGCCACCCTGCCCGTCACCGGCGTCAGCATCACGTGGTCGCTGGTGGCCGGCGCGACGCTCCTGATCGCCGGCATGGCCCTGCTCCGGCTCGCCCCGAGCATCCGGAGCCGCAAGGCCCGCGCCAGCTGATCCGCCCCGCCGCAGGGCGGCGGCGCCGGTCCTGGTCGGGCGCGCCTCGGCACACCCGACCAGGACCATCGGCCCGCTCAGGTCGCCGGGATCCGGCTCACCCGCAGGTCGAGCGTCAGCGTGCCGGTGGCCGGGACCCGGACCCGCTTCGCGCCGGTGGGGTCGGCGGCGCCGTCGTACCAGCCGGCGTAGCTGGCGAATCCACCCCACTGCCAGGCGACGGTGACGGCCTGCCCGCCGAGCACCCGCGCCTCGTACCGGCCGTCGTAGTCCCACACCGATCCGACCACCTCGCCGGTTGCGGCGTTGTGGAAGGTCAGCGTCGCGCTGACCGGGCGCCCCTCGGGGTCGGTCAGCCCGCCGGTCACGAGGGTGCCGCGCTTCAGGGCCGGGCTGTAGGTGGTGCTGCGACCGGCCCGGACGGTCACCGTTCTCGCCTGGCTGCGGGTGGCGACCCCGCCCGACCACTGGAGGGCATGGTCGGATGTGGTGAACAGCAGCGGCCAGCGGTAGGGGCCGAGCCAGTCGATGCGGTAGGTGCCCTGACCGTCCAGGTAGGTGCCCCAGCGGAGGTAGGACAGGCCCGCGGAGTGGGCGAGGGAGACCTCGCCCGAGGTCACCGGCGCGCCGGTGGCGGCGCTCGTCACCGTGCCGGTGATGGTCCCGGCCCGGTCGAGGCGGATCGGCGGGACGGTGACGGTCCGGCCGGCGGCGAGGGTGACCGTGCGGGCACTCGCCGGGTCGCCCGTGCCGCCGGTGGCGCCGACCCACTGCGCCCCGTACGGCGAGCCGTCGGTGGGACGGACGAACAGGTTCCAGGAGCCGGCCTCGACGTTGTCGAGCCGCAGGCGTCCCGTGCTGTCGGAGCAGGCCAGCGGGCCGACGCTGGGCAGCTCGCCGGTGCCGGCCGGTGCGACGGTCGCACAGGCCCCGGAGACCGGCGCCCCGGTGGCGGCGTCGACCACCGTCGTCTCCACGTGTGCGGCGGGCGTCAGGTCGACCACGGCGACGGCGGCATCGCCCTCGACCACGGTCACCTCGGCGTCGGTGGCCAGGTGGTCGCCGTTCTCGGTGTAGACCCGGATCGTCTGCGGGCCGGGCACGAGCCGGGCAATGGTCAGCTCGGTGTCGTCGCAGTTGCCGCCGCGGCCGTCGGCGTACGCGCAGACCCGGGTGATCGGCGCGCCCGTGAGCGCGTCGCGCGCCCGCACGGTGAGCGGGCTCGGCGGGAGCAGCCGCTCGGCGACGTCCGTCGTGCCCCCCGCGGTCACGCGGAACGTCTCGGCAAGGCCGTAACCGGTCTTCCCGTGGACCCACTGCCGCAGCCCCTCGTCCGGCAGGTCCGGGTCGACGTACGCCGGGGTGACCCTGATCTTGTAGTCGTTGGCCGGCACCTCCACGCTGAGCTGCCCGGACTCGTCGAGTTGCAGGAAGTCGGAGTGGCTGTCGTCGGCGGCCACCAGGTCGACGCTGCCGCGGGCGGCGGTGCCGTCGGGCTGGGTCACGGTGAGCCGCAGCAGCCCGACGTCGGGCTCCGGGGCGGCGGAGGCGGCGGTGGCCGGTAACGCGGCGGCCAGCGCGGCGACGGCGAACGTGGCGAGAGTGCGACGTGCGATGGACAAGATGGGCCCCTCTCCGGTGAATGCGCGACGGGGACCCGCGTGGCAGCTGACGAGACACGCCCCCCGTGCGTCATGAGCCGACGGAAGCGTAGAGCGATCAGCCGGTGGCGCACTGTCCGCGATCCGGCAGCCGGCAGCGGCGCCGCACTTCCCGCGCGAACAGGCATATCGGTCGTGCCCGATTCACCCTTCTCGCGTCAGCTCGATCCGCCAGTCGTTGGAGCGCATCAGGCGTCCAGGCGGGTACTCGAACTCCGTCTCGCCGAGCAGCGTGAACCCGGCCTTGCGGCACACCGCGTTCGACGCCGGATGGTCCACCGACGGGTAGGCGTGCGCGAAGCGCCGGTCACCGTGCGCCGCGGCCTGCGCGATCACCGCGCGCACCGCCGCGCTCGCCAGCCCCCGCCCCTGGTACGCCGGCAGCACCGCCCAGCCCATCTCGTAGACCGGCTCGCCGCGCCACTCCCGCTCCCAGTAGCCGACACTGCCCACCTTCGTCCCGTCGGGCAGCACGACGGTGAACATGTGCCCGCTTCGCGGGCCCGGGCCGCGCAGGTAGCGCTCGTGCCGGGCGAGCACCTGCTCGTCGGTTTCCGGGCCGCCGGTGTGCGCGCGTACCTCCGGCGCGTTGAGCTGCCGGAGCAGCGCCAGGTCGTCGGCGCTCCACCGCGCGAGGCGTACCTCGGTCATGCCGTCTCCTCTCCTCCGGCGCCGATTGAAGCAGCCACCCCCGACACCGGCCCGCCAGATTCGATCTGGCGGGCCGCCGCTCGGCGTCTGGCGCCTGCGGGGTGAGGCCCGACACCAGCGGGAGGGGAGCATGACGCCGTTACGGCTCGCCGTGATCATCGGCAGCACCCGGGAGGGAAGGATCGGGGACCGGATCGGTCGCTGGTTCGTCGCGCAGGCACGCCGCCGCGAAGGGCTGGCGGTGACCGTGCTCGACCTCGCCGGGTACGACTTCCCGGCCAGCCTGCCCGCCGAGCCCACCGTGGCGATGCGGTCGTTCGCCGGGGAGGTGAACCGCGCGGAGGCGTTCGTGGTGGTCACCCCGGAGTACAACCACAGCTTCCCGGCGTCGTTGAAACAGGCGATCGACTACGCCTACGACGAGTGGCAGGCCAAGCCGGTCGGCTTCGTGTCGTACGGCTGCCGGTCGGTCGGCCTGCACGCGGTCGACCAGCTGCGCACCGTGTTCACCGCCCTGCACGCGACGACCGTGCGCGACACCGTCGGCGTCGACCTGCTCGACGGCGAGCCGACGGGGCGGGTCGAGGAGCAGCTCCGGCAGGACGCCCGGGTGCTCCTCGACGAACTCTGCTGGTGGGGCCTGGCGCTGCGCGACGGTCGCGCGGCGCGCCCGTACGTCTCCTGACAACACCGACGACGAGAGGTAGTGATCATGAGTAACCGGAACACCGGCCCGGCCGTCGAGGCCGACGGCCTGGTCCGGTCGTTCGGCTCGACCCGCGCGCTCGACGGCCTGGACCTGCGGGTCCCCGCCGGCACCGTCTACGGCCTGCTCGGGCCGAACGGCGCCGGCAAGACCACCGCGGTACGGGTGCTGGCCACGCTGCTGCGCCCGGACGGCGGGCGGGCCCGCGTCTTCGGCCACGACGTGCTCGCCGAGGCGGACGCGGTCCGCGCCCGGGTCAGCCTGACCGGCCAGTACGCCTCGCTCGACGAGGACCTGACCGGGGCGGAGAACCTGGTCCTGCTGGGCCGGCTGCTCGGCCTGGGCCGGCCGGCGGCCCGCCAGCGGGCCGAGCATCTGCTCGCCGCGTTCGGGCTGACCGAGGCGGCGGGGCGGCAGGTGAAGAAGTATTCGGGCGGGATGCGGCGGCGCATCGACATCGCGGCGAGCATCCTCAACACCCCGGACCTGCTGTTCCTGGACGAGCCGACGACGGGGCTGGACCCGCGCAGCCGCAACCAGGTGTGGGAGATCATCCGGGCGGTGGTCGCGCACGGCACCACGGTGCTGCTGACCACGCAGTACCTGGACGAGGCCGACCAGCTCGCCGGCCGCATCGCGGTGGTCGACCACGGCCGGGTGATCGCGGAGGGCACCCCGGGCGAGCTGAAGTCGTCGGTCGGCTCCGGCACCGTCCACGTGCGACTGCGCGACGCCGGGGAACGCACCCGGGCCGAGCAGGTGCTGCGCACGGCGCTGGGCGTGCCGGTGCAGCTGGAGGCCGACCCGGTGGCGCTGACCGCCCGCGTCGGTGAGGACGGCACCGACCTGGAGGCCGGCGAGCAGGCCGCGCGCGCCCTCGGCGAGCTGGCCCGCGCCGGCATCGTGGTGGATGACTTCTCCCTCGGCCAGCCGAGCCTGGACGAGGTGTTCCTGGCCCTCACCGACCACCCCGCCGTCGGGGCCGACGAGCGGGACGACGAACTGGAGGCGGCCCGATGAGCGACACCGCGACCACGACCGGGCGGCCGCCGTCGGTCTACGTGCCGTCCGCCGAGGCGCTGGCCACGGTCCTCGCCCCCGGCGAGCGGCCGCCGAGGCCGGGGGCGCTGTCCGCGTCGCTCACGTTCGGCTGGCGGGCGCTGCTGAAGATCAAGCACGTGCCGGAGCAGCTGTTCGACGTGACCGCCTTCCCGATCATCATGGTGCTGATGTTCACGTACCTGTTCGGCGGCGCGCTCGCCGACAGCCCTCGTGACTACCTGCAGTTCTTCCTGCCCGGGATCATGGTGACCAGCGTCGTGATGATCACCATGTACACGGGCGTCGGGTTGAACAACGACATCGAGAAGGGCGTCTTCGACCGGATCCGCACCCTGCCGGTGTGGCGGCCGGCCGCCCTGGTCGGCATGATCTTCGGCGACGTGCTGCGCTACGTGCTCGCCGCGGTGGTCATCCTCGGCGTGGGCCTGGCGCTCGGGTTCCGGCCCGCCGGTGGGCCGGTCGGTGTGCTCGCCGGCATCGGCCTGCTGGTGGTCTTCTCGTTCGCGTTCTCCTGGGTGTGGACGTTCTTCGGCCTGGTGCTGCGCAGCGAGAAGTCGGTGATGGGCGTCAGCATGATGGTGCTGTTCCCGCTGACCTTCCTGAGCAACGTCTTCGTCGACCCGGCCACCATGCCGGGCTGGCTCCAGGCGTTCGTCAAGGCCAACCCGATCACCCACCTGGTCGCCGCCGTCCGCGCCGCGATGGCCGGGTCGACGGACGCCACGAACACCATGTGGCTGCTGCTGTGGAGCGCCGGGTTCGTGGTCGTCTTCGGCACGCTGACCATGAACCGCTACAACCGCCGCTGACCGCCGGCGACATGAGCCGGGTCGGGGCTGCCGTGTTCGGTGCCCCCGGCCCGGCTCGTCTTTCCGGGACGCCACGCCACGGCTACGGCACCGGCCCGGGCGGTGGTCAGAGCCGCCAGGGCACCGGCTCGGGCGGGAGGTAGCGGCAGGTGCTGCCGGTGGCGACGGACTCGCGCAGGTGCTCCCCCAGCGCCGGGTGGCGCTCGTCGATCCGGCGCAGGGTGTCCCGGATCCGCGCGGTCACCGCCTTGCGCGCCCGCTCGGCCTGGTCGCCGAGGCGGCGGCTGCGTCCGGCCAGTCCGGCGGCGGCACGCAACTGGTCGAGCAGCGCGGCGCGCTCGGCGTCGAGGGCGGCCAGCCTTGATTCGTCACCGCGTACGGCGGAGCGGTCGATCTCGTCGTCGAGGCGCCGCAGGTGCTGCCGGTAGCGGGCCTTCGCCTCGTCGTCCAGCACGGGATCCCCGCCGAGGCGGCGGGCGGCGACGAGTTCCGGGCCGGCCGCGGGGTCGAGCAGCTCGACCGCGGGCACGTCGACGCCGGGGCGGCCCAGCAGCAGCCTCAGGTCGTGCAGGCCCTTGGCATCGGGCAGGTGCGTGACCACCCCGGCGTACGCGAGCCGCCACACGGCCCCGTCCCTCCGGAACTCCGGCGCGGCGGCCTCCACATCACCGGCCCGTTCACCGCTTACCGAGCCGCCGGCCGGGCCTGCTCCGAGTGGTGCCGGCGCCGCGCCGGCATGGTCGGCTCCGGCGGTCGGCACCGCAACGGCGAGATCGGCTCCGGCGGTCGTCGAGATCGCAGCGACGGGATCGGCAGCCGTCGCCGGCACCCCGCCGGCCTGACCCGCTCCGGTGGATGCCGGCACCGGGACGGCCTGGTCTGCTCTGGCCGTCGTCGGCACGCTGACGCCGTAATCGGCTCCGGCGGTCACCGGCGCCCCGACGGCGTGACCCGCCTCCGCCGGCACCGCCCCGGCCACGCCCGCACCCGCCGGTCGTGCCGCGGGTCCACGAGGGACGGGAGCCGGGAGATCCTGCTCGCCGAGCCGGTGCAGGACCTGGGTCATGCCGAGCGCCCGGGCCTCCGCTGCCGTGTCGGCGCGCAGCCGGGCCGCCGCGGCCGCGTCGCCGGGCCGGTCGCGTGCGGTCAGGGCGGCCACCAGGCCGGCCCGGCTGAGCAGCGACCACGGCCGGGCGCCCATCCGGTCGGCGGAGTCGCGGGCGGCTTCGTAGCCGGCGATCGCGTGGTCCCAGCGCTGCTCGGCGGCGACGACGGCGGCCAGCCAGAGGTCGACCGGGCCGCAGATGTCGCAGCCGAAGAACGCGGCCATCCATCGGCCCCGGTGCGGCTCCAGCGCGGCCCGCGCCTCGGCGCAGCGGCGGGGATCCCCGCTGGCGGCCGCCGCCTGTGCCCGTAGCCGCAGCCACAACGGCGACACCGGTCGCGGGTAGGTGGTGCCGGCCGCCTCGATCCCGGCGGTCAGCCGCAGGGCGGTCCCGGCATCGCCCCGCTCGGCGGCGGTGATCGCCTGGAGCAGCTCCAGTTGGGGGTGGCCGGCGGCGTCCGGCCCGTCGAGCAGGGCCTGGGCCTCGGCGAGGTGGCCCCGGAGCAGCAGCAGGCACCAGCGCAGGTGCGAGCCCATGAAGGCGTGATCGGACTGCTCCCACTCGCCGTAGCCGTCCATCTCGGCGAAGTGCGCCTCCGCGGCGGCGAAGTCACCGCGGAAGCCGGCGATGATGCCGCTGTCGATCGCCGCCGCCATCCGCTGGCGGGCCACCTCGCCCTGCCGGCAGCCGGTCACGAACGCGGTGAGCTCGTCGTGGTAGCGCGGGTCACCGAGTTCCAGCAGCGCGACCCAGCGCAGCGAGGTGGCCCACAGCTCGGTCTCCCGGTCGCCGGTGCGGCGGGCCACCTCCCGGATCTCCGCGGTGACCACCGCCCGGTCCTCGGCGGTGCCGAGACCCCAGGTGGTGTCGTGCCGGGCCCAGAGGCTGAAGGTGAGCGCCTCGTCGTCGCGGCCGTGCCGGGCGAGGGTCTCGGTGGCGGTGATCAGGTCGGTGACCAGCGCGCTCGTCTCCCGCCCCGGCTCGGGCTCGCCGATCAACCGCCCGTACGCCTCGCGCACCAGCGCGCCGGCTTCGATGCGGTGGCGGACCGGCGTGTCCTGGCGGTGGGCGGTGAGCGCGACGCGGGCCAGCACGGCCGGCTCGTCGAGCGTGCGGGCCAGCGCCGCGGCGTCCACGAGCAGCCGCTCGCCCTCGGCCTGCGTGCCGACATGCTGCAGCAGCTGGGCCAGCTCCAGCATCAGCTTGACCCGGCTGGCCGGCTCCTGGGCCACCTCCAGCGCGCGGCGGAAGTGCTGGACGGACTCTTCCACGGCCAGCCGGCCGCCGGCGTCCCGCGCGGCGGCGACCAGCAGCTCCACCGTGCGCGACGCGTCGAGGTCGGCGCCGGCGAGCCAGGCGTGGCGGGCCAGGTCGGCCGGGATGAGCCGCTCGGCGAGCACCGCCGACCGGTCGACGGCGCGGACCACGGCGGCGTGCCGGGCGCGCCGTTCGGCGTCGGTCAACCCGTCGTAGAGGGTCTCGCGCACGAGGTCGTGGGCGAAGGCGAACCGCCCGCCGCCGCGGGCCCGCACGAGCCGGGCGGTGGCCGCGCGGTCGAGCAGCCGGTCCACCTGGGCCACCGGAGCGGGTACGCACGCCGCGAGGACCTGCCGGTGGAAGTCACGCCCGAGCACGGCGGCCACGGTGAGCGCCTCGGCCACCGGGGCGGGTAGTTGGTCGAGCCGGCGGCGCACCGCCTCCCGCACGCCGGGGGCGATGGTGGTGGTGAGGCCGTCGGTGTGCCAGAGCCGGGCGGTCTGCTCGACGAAGAACGGGTTGCCGCCGGTGCGCCGGTGCACCTCGTCGACGAGGTCGGCGCCCGGTTCGCGGCCGGCGGTGCGGCGGATCAGCGCGGCCACCTCGTCGCGGGCCAGGCCGGTGAGGGTGATGGTGGTGGCCTTGGCGGTCAGCGGCAGCAGCAGCGGCCGGAGCCGGTGGTCGCCCGATTCGACCTCGGCGTCGCGGTAGGTGCCGACGAGCAGCAGCCGTTCGAACCAGGTGTGCTGGGTGGCGAACTGGAGCAGCCGCATCGAGGCTCGGTCGGCCCAGTGCAGGTCGTCGAGGACGACCACGACCGGGCGGTGCTGGGCGACGGCCACCAGCGCGGTGGTCACCGCGTCGTGCAGGGCGAACTCCGCTCGGCCGCCGTCGTCGCCCGGCTCCTCGCCGGCCGGGTCGGTGCCGGTGCGCTCGCCGAGCAGCGCCGCGAGCCCGGGCCCGGCGGCCTCCTGCGCCCGCGCCCAGTCCTCGGGCCAGCGGCCCAGGCGGCGCAGCACCTGCACCCACGGCCAGTAGCCGGGGGCGCTGTCGGAGTCCCAGCAGGCCGCGCCGAGCACCAGCGCCCCGCGCCGCCGGGCCTCGTCGGCGGCGGCGCTCACCAATGTGGTCTTGCCGATGCCGGGCTCGCCGGCGACCAGGACGAGACCGCCGTGGCTGGTGGTCACCCGGTCGACCTCGGCGCGCAGCAGGGCCGCGGGGTGCTCCCGCCCGATGATCGCCTCGCCGAACCGCGGCTCCATGACGTCCCGACGGTAGTCGACCGGTCCGACAACGGGGAGCACCCGCGCGTCGGCGCATCAGCACGTCGACTCGTTGCCCTGGCCGGGGATCCGGCGGGTGGCAGCGCGCTTCCCCGCGTACCCGAGAGGTTTCATGCTCTCGCCGCGGCGCTGCCACAGGTGGTCGGCGGCGCTCGTGATGGTCGGGCGCCGCGGCCGGTCAGAGGCTTCCGCCTCCGCTGCTGCGGAGGTTGCTGCCGTCCGTGGGATTGCGATGGTCGTCAAGCCTGCGGCGGGCCTCGGCGGAAGCCGCGAGGTCGCGGACCTGGCGGTCCCTGTCGGCCGTCCGGCGGCTGCGGCGCCACAGTGCCAGGGCTGCGAGGACCAGGAGTACGACGATGAGGATCACGAGCCAGCGCATGTCGGCCTCCCCGGAGGTGAGTTGCCTGCCCCCAGTGTGCGCAGGCCGGGTCAAGGGCCATGACTAGCGGTGGAGGCAGCGGGTAACCGCGGCGCATGGGTAGCCACAAGCAGAACAAGCACGATCCGGGCGGCCAGTCGGCGCGGGCGGGGCGAAACCCGGGCAGCGGCGCGCCGGGCCGCCAGGGCGGCGGGATGGAGCGGCCGGGGAAGCGGCACGATCTGCACACCGCCACCGGCGCCGGAGGCAGCGAGCGGGACCAGGGCCGGGCCAAGGTGCAGGGCGCCCAGCGGGTGCAGCGGCAGGGCGACAGTTGAGATGCCGGCGTTCCTCCTGCGCTCCGTCTTCACCGTGGACGGGATCGACGGGCTGACGCGCGACGGCGGCACCAGACGCGCGGAGGTGGTGCGGAAGCTCGTCGAGGAGGCGGGCGGGCAGCTGCTCTCGCTGCACTTCGCCTTCGCCGACGACGACACCTACGTGCTCTGCGTCCTGCCCGATCACCGCACCGCCGCCGCGCTGGCGATCCGCATCGGCGCGGCCCGCGGGGTGCGGACCCGGGTCACCCCGCTGCTGACCCCGGCCGAGGTCGACGAGGCGACCCGGACGCCGACGGACTACACGGCCCCGGGCGTCTGAGCCTCAACGCGCGTCGGTGACCACGTGCGAGCAGGCCGGACAGGCCGCCGGGCCCTGCTCGGCGAACCACCGGCAGGTACGCCGGATCGCACACTTGGGCAACTGCTCCTCGCCCGGCTCGGCCGTCTCCGCGTAGGAGGCGGCCATCCGCGCGCCCAGGCCGCAGTGCTCACCGGTCCAGAAGCCGCAGGACGACGTGACACAGGGGCCGGCCAGCCGGACGCGCGACTCCACCGGGGCGTCGGACTCGCCGGCCGCGGCGAGCGCCACCTCGGCGGGCACGGCCGGCGTGACGTAGGCGACCCGCCCCGCCGGAGTGATCATGCCGAGGAACACGGTGGCGTTCGCCGCCGGCGTGCTCGGACACATCCGCTCCGGCGGGCCGGTACGTCCGGCGACGTCGGTCACCGCTGCATCCAGAAGCCGATGTCGTTGATCTTCTGGCCGAGGTCCTGGGCGAACGGGCCGTCGAGCACCCAGAGGCCGTACCACTCGGGGCGCAGCTTGATGTTGCCGTGGCCGAGGGTGAGCGGGTTGGTCAGCTTGGCGTTGGCGGTGCCCAGGGCGGCCAGGCCGGCCTTCTGGATCTCGCCGGCGATCAGGGTCTGCTGCTCGGGGGTCAGGTCGACGCCGTCGACCACGAACCGGAACTCGTTGCGGGACATGTGTTACCTCCGGTCACTCGTACGATTCGGTGCCCAGCCCGCGACGCAGGCTGATCCGGGTGAAGGCCGCCCAACCGGCGTGCGAGGCGGCGTCGCTGGGCTGCCCGGCCCGGGCGAGAACCCGGCCGGCGTGCTCCGCCCACCGGGCGGTGGTGGCGGCGCCGTCGCCCCACAGCTCCCGGCAGGCGGCGACCGCGAAGGCGACCTGGCCCGGCGCGCCGGTGAACCCGGCGAGCCCGTCGCCGACCCGGACCGTGCCGTCCGGCAGGACGCACACACTCGGGAAGTGGTGGTGCAGGCTGGCCACGGTCGCCAGGTGGCCGGCTTCGCGCCGCCCGGCCGCGAAGCCCGAGCGCAGCTCGTCGTCGCTCCGGTAGCGGATCGCGTGCAGGGTGAGGGCGTCGCCGGCCGGGGCGACCCGGCCGACCACCTGGACCGGGGCGCTCCAGGCGCGGGGTGAGTTCGCCGACCAGAAGGCCAGCCAGGCGGCCAGCCGGGCGTGGAAGTCGGCCTGGACGGCGACCGCCACCGCGGCGCCGTCGGGTGCGCGCAGCGCCGCGGTGGCGATCCGGTCCCGGGTGACCAGCGGCGTGGTGGCGCGGACGGGGGCCGCCGCGGCGGCGGCGGTCGGGGCGGTGGCCACGCCGGTCACGGTGACCGCCGAGGCCGCCGCCGCGCCGGCGAGCAGGCGCCGGCGCGAGAACGGGTACGGGTTGTCGTTCATCGTCGGCCTTTCGTCGACGGCAGTGCACCGACGCTATCGACCGAGACGGATCGATTGAACACTCCGCGTGACGGGAGGCCGACAGGAAAACCGGGAATCCCCGGCGGCGTGAATGACCGTTCCTGTGCCGGATTCACGTCCGCGGCCCGGATCGCGGCGGCCGCGAGCCTGCGGTCGAGGACGCTGCGCGTGCTGAGTGCCCTGGTGCGGACCGGTCGCCGGGGCGACCGGTCCGCACCAGTCGGAGCGCTAACGGAGCAGGTAGGCCCGGATGACGGTCTGCTCGACCTGACCGCCCTGGCTGTCCGTGGCGGTGGCCCGCAACGACACGTGGCGGGCGTCGGCCGGATGCATCACCGTTGCGGTCCATCTGCCGCCGGAGCCGACGACCGGCGCGGCCTGCCAGGTCGCCCCGTCGTCGTAGGACACCTGCACGGTGAGGCCGGTGACGGTGCCGCCGGTGGATCCGGGTTGGTGCTCGACCCGGATCGGAATCGAGAAGGGTTTCCCGGCCGGGGCCGTGCGCCCCTCGTGCAGGGCGGGGGTGTAGCGGAGCGCCAGCAGCGGCAGGGGCAGGGGCAGGGGCACCGACAGGGTGGTCTCCTGGTGCCGGGAGCGGAAGGTCCACACCGTCGAGGCCTTCGTCGTGACGTCCGCGTAGCTGCCCCGGTCGACTGCCGCCTCCAGCCGGTACGTCGCCTCCTGCGGGGGTACGTCGGCACGCAGCCAGCCGTAACGCGTGCTCTCGGCGACCAGTTCACCGTCACGGTAGAGCGCGGTGCGCCCGCTGTCCTGCCGCATCTTCGCCCCCGCCAGGCTGCCCCGCCCCGGTGACGGGTCGACGAGCAGGCCATCGTCGACGATCACCTGGCCGGTCCGGGTGCGCCGCACCCCCGTTGGCGCGTCCGTCGGCCAGTCACCGAAGCCTGGGGCGAGGACGGCGCCGTTCCAGGTGTCCCGATAGGTCCTGCCCGGCCGGTAGCCGTCCACGGACTCCGCGAGGGTGAGCTCCGTGACACGCGCATCGTCGATCTGGATGAGCAGCCGGAACCAGCCCGTGTCGCCGTTGGCGAGGTAGTGGTCGACGCGCTTGCCCGGCAGCCGCACGTCCTGGGTGACGACGAACCCGGTGGAGCCCTTCGCCGCCGAACCGGCCGCGCCGTAGCGGCCCACCGGCCCGTGGTAGGTGTTCACGACCGTCGCCACGTCCGCCGGGCGGATGCGGCGGGTCAGGCCGGTCGGCAACGCGCCCGGGGTGATCCAGCCCAGGTGGTACGCGTACGGGCTGTCGGTGAAGTTGCCGTCGGCGTCGGGCCGCGCCCAGCCGGCGGAGATGTCGGACTGGAAGGTCTCGCCGGTCGCCGCCGGCCCGATCTGCGCGGTGAACAGGTTGTCGAAGCCCCGGCGCAGGTTCGTCCAGCCGAGCAGGGTGTCCTCGGCAGGGTAGGGTGCGTCGACCCGGTAGCCGATGTCGGCATGGGTGAATCTGGCGCTCGGATCCGGGACGGTGGCCGTGATGGGCCGGCCCGCTCGGGCGTCCAGCACGACGCGGGTGTCCCTGCTCAGGCGCAGCTTCGGCTGGGCGAGCAGGGTGATCGTCTCCGCGTCCTGGTACGGGTCGGTGAAGACCAACGCGCCGACGGTGTAGTCACCGGCCGGCAGCCGGGTGGTGTGCTCGCCCGGGGTCCACTCGACGATGCTGGAGTGGTCGGCCCAGGAGGTGACCATGCTGGTGTAGTCGGCGGCGTCCGCGCCGTGGCGGTCCAGCACCTGCGTCGTCAGTGCGTACCGTTCGACGTCACGCGTCACCGACAGCAGCGTGGAGACGGCTGTCCCGGTGCTGGGCGTGGCGGTGACGCGCCCGGCGTAGCGGCCGTCCGGCGCGCTGACCGAGGTGTCCACCGTGACGGTCGCCGCCGCGGTCCCGCCCGCCGGCACGGTGATCCGCTGCGGATTGACAGTGATCATCTTCTCCGGCGCGGGTGACCCGTCCGGCCCGGCCAGCGTGGCCGCCACGTCCAGCGTCACCGGCGCGGACCCGTCGTTGCGGTAGGTCACCGTCCGGGTCACCGGTGCGTCGTCCTCGTGCGGCCACTCCTGCGCCCCGAGGTTGATGCTGCCGGTGTCCGGCACGACGCTCGCCGCCAGCGCCGTACGCAGGTCGACCCGGCCCGCTCCCTGCGCGGAGGTGTCCACGCCGGGCAGCCCCGTCGCGGTGGCGATGAGCGCCGCCTTGAGCTGCGTGCCGGTCCAGGCTGGGTACCGCTGGGCCAGCAGCGCCGCCGCCCCGGCGACGTGCGGTGCGGCCATCGATGTGCCGCTGGAGCGGGCGTAGCGGTCACCGACCGGGTCGATCGCCTCCGGCGGCGCCTGGCCGGAGCGGGCGGCCACGATGTCGACACCGGGGGCGGCGATCTCCGGCTTGGTTCCGCCGTCGCCGAGGCGGGGACCGCGGCTGGAGAAGTCGGCCACCGCGTCGTCGCGGGTACTGGCGGCCACCGACAGTGCCGCCTCGGCGGTGGAGGGCGTGCCCACCGAACTCGCGCCGCCCTCGTTGCCGGCCGCCGCCACGAAGAGCGTGCCGTACTGCTCGGTGAGCCGGTTGACGGCCTCCTCGAGCAGGTCCACGCCAGTGGTGTCCGGGCCGCTGATGCTCATGTTGACCACGTCGGCGCCCTGCTCGGCCGCCCACTGCATGCCGGCCAGCATGGCCGACTCGGTGCACGACCGGTCGGCGCAGACCTTCCCGATGAGCAGTTCGGCGTCCGGAGCGACGCCCCGGTACTGACCGTTGGAGGCCGCGCCGGTGCCGGCGACGGTGGACGCGACGTGGGTGCCGTGCCCGATCACGTCGCCGTTCTCGGCGGAGTCGGTGAAGTTGCGGCTCTCCCGGATCTTGCCAACGAGGTCGGGGTGGCCGGCGTCCGCGCCGGTGTCCAGCACCGCGACGGTCACCCCGCGCCCGGTGAGCCCGGCCTGCCAGGCCGCCGGTGCGCCGATCTGGGCGGCGCTGCGGTCCAGGCTGACGGTCAGCTTGCCGTCCAGCCAGATCGACTCGACACCGCCGGCCAGGGTCACCGGCCTGCCGCCGGCGGACTTGCGGGAGGCGCCCACAAGGTTGGACCACCAGGTAACGGTGTCTCGTTTGGCGGCGCGGGCACTCAGCGCGTTGACCGCCGCCGCCTCACCAGTCAGCTGCGTGTGGTGCCGCCGCATCCAGTCGCGGGTGCCGGCTCGCGCCGCCGGGTCGCGGTAGCGCACGAGCAGCGGGATGTTGTCGCGCCGCGCGTCGTCGTAGCCGGCGGCGAGCAGCGTGGTCACGTCGAACAGCCGCCGGTCCAGCCGGCCCGCGGCGAGCAGGCCGACGGCGTCGCCGGGAATGACCAGGTCGTGCCCGTCATAGCGCTGGCGCAGGTACCCGACGTGTTCCCGCCCTGCGCCGGGCCGTACGGAGATGACCCCGCCGCCGCGCAGCTCGACAAGGTCTCCGGTGATGAGCGTGACGGAGCGTGGTGCGGCCTCCGCCGCCGCACCCGGTGGGGTGGTCGCGACGGTCACCACGCCCGTCGCGGCGGCCGGGGTGGATGGGCTGATGGTGGACACGACGGCGAGGCAGGCGGGGATCGCCAGCCACCGTAGACGTTTCACAGAACCTCCTCAGGGGACGACGACGGCCGGCCGCCTGAGCGCGGCCGGCCGTCGAAGGTGCGACAGACGCGCTACTTCTGCGGCAGGGTCGGCGCCTGCGGTGCGGCATCGGACCACTCCGCGGTCAGCACCAGGGTGCTGCGCTCCTTGCCGCCGGACACCGGCTCGCCCTTCGGGAGCGAGATGATCTTGCTGGCGAGCAACCGATGGGTCGCCATGTCGACGATCAACCACTCGGTTTCGGCGCCGCTGCGGAACTCCACGCCCTGCCCGGAACGTCCTCGCGCGTCCTGGACGAGGCCGAGGCTGCGCACGCCGGAGATGTCGGCGAGAATCCGGAACGCCGCGGCGCGTACCTTCGGCGGGGCCGGCGTGTCGAGCAGCAGCCGGCTCAGGTAGCCGAACAGCAGGCTGTTGCTCTCGGCGCTGCCTGCGGCGAACCCCATGTCCTTGCCGGTCCGGATCCGGTCGGTCACCCACGCGCGCAGCGCATCCGGCTCGTCCGGCAGTTGCCGGACCTGCTCCAGCGTGAGCTCCCCGAGGCTCTCCAGGAACCGGGGCGGCTCGGGCTCGCGGGAGAGACTGCCCTTGCCCGGCCGGATCGACAGGACCAGCCTCGCCGGGCCGTCGACCTCGACGTTCCACGTGGTGGGGGAACCGGCCGCGCGCCAGGCCCGCTCGTCGTCGGCGCTGCGCGGGCGTGCCCCGAGATCCCGCTGGCCGCTCCAGCTGGCTTCCCGCGGGTCACCGGCGTCCCAGCTCTCGTTGATGCTGCTGCGCAGCAGCGAGTAGGCGCTCGCGCCGGTGCCGACGCGCACCGGCCCGTACACGTCGATCGTCTTGACGTGCCAGTACCTGCCGGTCTCGGCGGGTGCCTGCTCCGCCCGGGTCGCCGCGGCGAGCAGGATGTCGCGCGCCGTCAGCGGCGTCGCACTCGCGCCGGTGCTGTCCGCCGCTCCCGGCTGCCCGCCGGCCAGCGGCGGGATGTCCGTCCGCGCGTCCGGCGGCGCCGCGACAACCGACACCGCCAGCACCCCGGCCGCCGCAGCCCCGGCCAGCCCGGTACCGAGGAAGGACCAGCGCAGCGCCGGTCGCGAGGTCCTGGTCCGGCCGGCCACGGCGCGGTCGGCCGCGTCGGCGGCCGGGGCGGCCGCGACGACCCCGTCCAGTGCCCGCCGTCCCACGTCGCTGCGCGCCCACCCGGTCGAGTCCGGTCGCCCCCGACGCAGCAAGTCATCGATGTTCATCGTGTCCCCTTCACACTGCCACTGGATTGCCGATGGCCGGCGAGGCCTCGTACTCGCTCTTGACGACCTGCTCGTAGGCGGCGCGGAACCGGCTGCGGGCCCGGTGCAGCCGGACCGCGTAGGTCGGGCGCGAGACACCGAGCGCCCGCGCCGCCTGCGCCGGCGTCAGGTCGAACCAGGCGGCCATGACCAGCACCTCGCGGTCCCGCACGGCGAGCGCCTGCAGTGCCCGGCTTACCTGGTCGCGGAGCGCGACGTCGTCGGCGAGCCGATCCGGCCCGGCCTCCGGGACGTGCGAGGTGGCCATCCGCTCGTCCAGGGCGGTGGCGGCGGCCCCTTGCCGGCGGCGGGCCAGCACCACCTTCCGTGCCACCCCGAACAGCCAGGCCCGCTCCTCGCCCGCTCGGACCTTGTCCAGTGACCGCCAGGCCACCAGGAACACCTCACTCACCACGTCGGCGGCATCCTGCTTGCCGACCCGCCAGGTCGCGTACGCGTGGATGTCGTCGGCATGTCGGTGGAACAGCTCGGTCACCCGCTCTGTGCGTCCTTGCATGGCACCTCCGCAGATCGCCCTGTCGCGGGTACTTGTCAGCGTCAGCGCCCCGGATTACAGGGGCGGTGCGGGAAATCCGGGAAGCAGCTGGGGAAGACCCCACGGGGACCGGTCGGGTCACCGGTCCCCTAGCCGTCTCTGTGCTGGCGGTGTCGCGGCTGGCGCGGCCGCGCAATATCTGCTTCAGACGGAGGTGTCGAGCGGCGGCGGTGACAGCCGTACCGGCTCAGTGTTCAGCATCCGGCCGGCTCCCGAGAGACGCAAGGTCCGCGGTCAACGCGACGGTGCCGCGCGACGCGCCACCGAAGCGGACCCCGATGTCCTCGCCTATTCGGGGTTCTCGCCCGATTCGAGCAAGGACGGCATCGTGTCTGTGCCGTTCCCTCCGCTTGGCGGGGGCAGGGACCGGTACGGCTGATCGGCGCAGATCGGCCGATGTCTGCGGTGGCTAACCGGGCGTCGTGTCGGCCGGGAAGCGCTGGGTGCCCAGCACGGCGAGCAGCTGGAGCTTCTCGTGGCCCTCGCTGCGCGGCGGCGCGGTGAGCACCAGCAGCGCCTGGGACTGGTCCTCGGTGAACAGCACCTGGCAGTCCAGCTCGATCGGGCCGAGCTCGGGATGGATCAGCGTCTTGTGATCCGCGAAGCGCTGGGCGACCTCGTGCCGCTCCCACAGCTCGGCGAACTCGGGGCTCGCCTTCTGCAGCGCCCGCACCAGCTCACCGGCCCGCGACTGCGGCCCCATCGACCCGTACGCGGCGCGCAGGTTGGCGACCTGCGCACGGCTCTGCCGGTCGCGGTCCTCCTCCGGATACCGTGACCGCTCGGCCGGGTCGGTGAACCACCGGTAGATCTCGCTGCGGGCCAGCCCCGTGTGCCCGGACCGGTCCCCGAACAGGGCATCGGCCATCCGGTTCTGCACGAGGACCTCGCCGAGGTTGGACAGGATGAGCGCCGGAGTGTCCGCCAGCCGGTCCAGCACCCGCAGCAGCGCCGGCGCCACGTGCGTCGCCGCGGAGACCGAGGCCGGGGCGTTGTGCCCGGCCACCCGGAACAGGTAGTCACGCTCGTCGCGGGTCAGCCGCAGCGCCCGGGCCAGCGACCCGAGCAGCTGCGGGCTCGGCTGCGGACCCCGCTGTTGCTCCAGGCGGGTGTAGTAGTCGGTCGACATGGTGGCCAAGGCGGCCACCTCCTCGCGCCGCAGCCCAGGCGCGCGGCGGCGTACGCCGGTGGCCAGCCCGACGTCCCCGGGCTGCAGCGCCTCGCGGCGGCGGCGGAGGAAGTCGGCCAGGGCTGCGCGGTCCATGATCCCAGTATCCGCCCGTCGCCCGGGCCAACCAGGGATTGCCGATCCCCCGACAACCGGTCTCTTCATCCGCCCCGCCGGGCGGGCCAGGCTCGGGTCATGAACATCTCCGGAAACACCATCTTCATCCCCGGCGCCACGAGCGGGATCGGTCTGGCCCTGGCGCTGCAACTGCGGGCGAAGGGGAACACGGTCATCGTGGGCGGCCGGCGTACCGACCTGCTCGACACGATCGCCGCCGAGCACCCCGGCATCGACACCGTGGAGATCGACACAGCGGATCCGGCGAGCATCGCCTCGGCCGCGAAGGACGTGCTGGCGCGGCACCCCGACCTCAACGTCCTGGTGACCATGGCCGGGATCATGCGCATCGAGGACTGGCACCGGCCCGAATCGTTCCTCGCTACGGCGGAGGCGACCGTGACGACGAACCTGCTCGGCCCGATCCGCCTCATCGCCGCGTTCGTCGAGCACCTCCAGAGCCGACCGGACGCCACGATCATGACGGTCTCCTCGGGCCTGGCGTTCACGCCACTCAAGATCACCCCCAGCTACAACGCGTCGAAGGCCGCGATCCACATGCTCAGCGAGTCGCTCCGGCTCCAGCTCGCCGACACGACGGTGAAGGTCGTGGAGCTGGAACCGCCGTCGGTGCGTACCGCGCTGATGCCCGGGCAGGAGACCAGCGAGTTCGCCATGCCGCTCGACGAGTTCGTGACCGAGGTCGTCGCGCTGATCGAGGCCCAGCCGGAGGCCCGGGAGATCCAGGTCGAGCGGGTGAAGTTCCTCCGGTACGGCGAGGCCCGCGGCGACTACGACCAGGTCGTCGCCACCCTCAACACCGCCGACCCGCACGGGAAGTAGGCTCCGGCGGTCAGGTTGCCCGGTGAGTGCCGAGGTAGGCGAGCATGGTGTGGTTGGCCTCCCAGCCGTCCGGGAACTTCACCGGGACGTCCAGGTGCACCCGCTCGGTCGACGGGTGGGCGTCCAGCAGCTCGGCGATCCCGGCCCGGGCCACCACCACGCAGGCGTGCCGGTGCCGGGACGCCAGCACGCAGAGCCGCCCGGACTCCAGGTGGAACGCGGTCGCGTCCCGCCGGCCGGAGAGCGGGTGCAGGACGATCGTGACGTCGTACTCCCGGCCCTGGAGCCGGTTGGCAGTGTCGACGGTGATGCCCGCGCCGGCCGCGCCCAGGTGTGACCGGATGGCCGCCACCTGATCGCGGTGCGCGGCCCCGACGGCGATCCGGTCCGCGGTCACCGGCGCGCCGCCGGGCGCATGCTCGTCGAACCCGACCGGTTTGCGGTCAAGGAAGCGCAGGGCGAGGGCGGCGCAGGCCGCCGCGGCCTCGGAATCGGTACGCAGCGTGTGCCGGGCGGGCAGCTCGTGCAGCGCCCAGCCGGTCGCGGCCGCCACCTCGACCGTCGCGTCGAAGCGGTCGCCCGACCCCGGCTCGGTGAGGGTCAGCGCCCGGTCGGCCGGCCCGGTGCCGGCGCGGAACCCGGTGAACGGGTAGAACGCGGCGGCCACCACCGGCGCGGCCGTGGCCGGCAGCCGCCACGACACCGGCAGCCGGTGCACCGGCAGCTCCGGGTTGTGCCGCAGCAGCGTGGCCACCGCCGACTGCATCGGATCCCAGGTCAACCCGGTCCACCGCGCGGTCTCGACGGTGGAGAACGGGTCGAGCTGGCCAGGGTCGCCCACGAACAGCGCCCGCTCGAACCGCCCGGCCACGCGCAGCAGGGCGTCCGACCGCATCTGGTACGCCTCGTCCACGATCGCCCACGGCCAGCCGCCCTCGGCGACGGTGGCCCACTTGGCGGCCGTACCGATGATGACGGCCGCGCCGCCGAGGTCGGCGACCTTGGCGGCGACCCGGACCGTCTCGTGGCCCTTCACCCGGTCGGTGGGCTGGTAGTCGGTGGCGGAGAGCCGGCCGATGGGCAGCTCGGGGGCCTTGCGGGCGAGCCGGTCGATGAGGTCGTCGACCTGCTCGTTGGTCTGCGCCACGATGATCAGCGGCTCGCCGGCGGCGGCCAGCTCGACGGCGGCCCGGACGACGAGGGTGGACTTGCCGGCGCCTGGTGGGGAGTCGACCACCACGCCGCGGTGGTCGCCGGAGCGCAGGTCGGCCAGGACGGCGGTGATGACCCGCTCGGCCGCGACGGCCGGCGGCGCTGCCAGTTCCGCGAGCATGTGCCACCCTCCCCCAGCCGACTGCCGCGCCCCGCAACCTTACGAGCCAGGTCCGTCAACGGCGGCGCTCCCCCACCCGGCGGCCGGGCGTCAAGCCCACCGGTCGTGGAACAGTGCCATCTCCACCTCGTCCGGCTCGATGCCCCGGCGGTGCGCCTGATCCGCTGCCCAGGCCAGGTAGGCCAGCCACTCCTCCGACACCCAGCCGGACTCGCGTCGTACACCGGCCTCGGCGGGCAACCGGCTCCGAACGATCCTGTCGAGGATGAGCGGTTGCCGGCCGCCCGCCCCACGGCGGTAGCCGGCGAAGTACAGCAGCTTGGTGAAGAACGCGGGGCCGAGCCGGGGCAGCCGTGACTCCTTCGGGTTCCGCAGGCGCTGGTAGGCGGTTCGCAGCGCGTCCTCGTCCGGTGCGGGCACGCGCAGGCCGTCGAGCGCGTGCGCCAGCCGCTTGCCGTGCGAATCGCCTTCCAGGGACCGCAGCGTGCGCCAGGGGCCGTAGCCGATCGGGCCGTAGCCCCACATCAGCACCGCGCTGAGCAGTTGTCGCGGACTCGCCTCGCCGGCGTGCCAGGCTTCGGCGACGGTGAAGACGTCGCGCCGCCACACCTCCCCCGTCTCCGGAAACCCATCCGGCCACGCGTCAGGTGGTAGAGCCGCCCGCCAGAGTGCGGTCCGGACGGTGATCGGCGTGACTTCTCCGGGCAGCGACTGGGTCACGGCGTCCTCCTTGCTCCCTGGCGGCCACGTACCCTCTGCGGGGGCTGCGGACCGATGCTCAGGAGCTTTCCGCGGGAATGGGCGGCCCGCTGCGCCGGAACCGGCAGATGGCGGTATCCACTCGAGCGAGCCCCGGGCCGCCGACCCCGGCTTTCTGCCGCCGAAACGCCGACCGGGCCGCCGGACTCCTCGCGGCGGACCGGGCGAGTTGCGCCGGCGCCCGCAGGACTAGGGTCGGGTGCGTGAGTGTGCACGCCCGTGTCGTCGCCGACGACTTTCCGGCCACCCTGCGCTTCTACACCGGCCTGCTCGGTGAGCCGGAGACGGTTGTCCGGGACTTCGAGTACGCCAGCTTCGACCAGGACGGCGAAACCGTCCTCGCGATCCTCGGTCGCCGCGCGGCGGAGGCTGTTATGCCGGTGGGCCGGGGCGACGGCGGGGTGCTCGTGGTGGTTCCCGTGCCCGATGTGGACGCCACCGTCGCCGCTCTTGAGGCCGAGCTGGTGGTGGCCGAGGCCGCCGACCGCCCCGGGTGGGGCGTGCGCTCGGCCTACCTGCGCGATCCGGAGGGCAACCTGGTCGAGGTGCAGACCTGGACGGCCCGCTGAGGCTGCGACCGACTGCGCCCGCAGCCGCCATCGATCCGGCCGGGCACTGGTCTCGGTCTTCGGCGCGAAGGGTCGGTCGACGGTTGGGCCGTCAGCCGGGAGCCCACATCGTCCGGCAGCTCAGGGGCGCGCGGTCGTAGTGATCTCTTGGGGTGGGCGGACTGCGAGTCGAGGGTCTGCCCGCCGGTGGAGCCATCCGAGCTGGGCTCGACGGCTGTCAGCAACGGATGCCGTGGCGTACCCAGCGGTAGCCGACACCGGCCGGGGCGGGCGCCGGCTGTGTCGGACGACTCACCGACGGGTCATCACATTCCCGGCCGGTCGCTCGTCTACGGGGTGACACCTACAGATGGGAACCCCAGCCATGAGAGTTCTGCTCGCGGGCGCCTCGGGCGCTGTCGGTCGGCCGCTGACCCGCCAGCTCGTCGCCGCCGGTCACGAGGTGGTGGGGATCAGCCGTAGCCAGAGCAACGCCGAGCGGCTGCGCGACGCCGGCGCCGAGGCCGTGGTGGCCGACGTGATGAATCGAGAGAACCTGCTCACCGCCGTACGGGACGTGCGGGCCGACGCGGTCGTCCACGAGTTGACGGCGCTCGGCACCACGAAGATGAGCGAGGCGCTTCAGGGTACGAACGCCCTGCGTACCACCGGAACGGCCAACCTGCTCGCGGCGGCCCGGGCGGTCGGCGCGCACCGCTTCGTCACCCAGTCGATCGTGCTGGGCTACGGCTACCGCGATCACGGCCCGCGCGTGATCACCGAGGACGATCCGTTCGCCGAGCCGGTGGGCGGCAAGCTCGGCGAGGCGGTGGCGGCGATCGGCTCCACGGAGGAGCAGGTGTTCGCGGCCGATGAGATGGAGGGTGTCGCGCTGCGCTACGGGTTCTTCTACGGGCAGGACAGCATGACCAGCATGATGGTGAACCTGGTGCGCAAGCGCCGGCTGCCGGCGCCCTCCGGGGGTGGCTTCGCCAACTTCATCTACCTGGAGGACGCCGCCGCGGCGACCGTGGCCGCGTTGGAGAAGGGGCGGGCCGGGCAGGCGTACAACATCGTCGACGACGAGCCGGTGCGCTGGGGCGACTACCTGGACACCCTCGCTGCCGCGTTCGGGGCGCGCCGGCCGTGGCGGGTCCCGACCTGGATGCTGCGGCCCATCCCGTACGCGCACGCCATGATGACGACCTCGATGCGCGTGTCCAACGCCAAGGCCAAGCGTGAGCTGGGCTGGGCTCCTGCGGTCCCGACCTACCGCGAGGGCATCCCCGTGATCGCCAGGGCGGCCCGTTGAGCATCTGACGCCAGGGTTGGCGTCGCCGAGGCGGCGGCGCACCTGGCGTGGCCCGTCAGTCGATGACGTTCAGCTCGGTCAGGACATCGTCGGGGAGGGCCAGCGCGGCGGCGGCGACGTTCTCGCGCAGGTGCGCGACGGAGGACGTGCCGGGAATGAGCAGGATGTTCGGGGACCGGTGCAGCAGCCACGCCAGCGCGACCGCCAGCGGGGTGGCCTCCAGGCGCGCGGCGACGGCGTTGAGCTCCTCGGACTGCAGCGGGGTGAAGCCGCCGAGCGGGAAGTAGGGCACGAAGGCGATGCCCTGCGCCGCGAGGGAGTCGACGAGCGGGTCGTCGTCGCGGTTGGCGATGTTGTAGAAGTTCTGCACGCACACCACCGGCGCGATGGTCTGCGCCTCGGCGACCTGCTCGGCGTTGACGGTGCTGAGCCCGAGGTGCTTGATCAGCCCCTGCTGTTGCAGCTCGGCGAGGACCGTGAACGGCTCTTCGATCGAGCCGGGGGTGGGCCGGTCGAACCCGCCGACGCGCAGGTTGACCACATCGATCACGTCGAGGCCGAGGCGGCGCAGGTTGTCGTGTACGGCCTGGCGGAGCTGCTCCGGGGCCAGCGCCTGCGGCCAGTTGCCCTCGGCGTCGCGCAGCGCCCCGACCTTGGTGACGATGTGCAGGTCGTCGGGGTACGGGTGCAGGGCCTCTCGGATGATCTCGTTGGTGACGTACGGGCCGTAGTAGTCGGACGTGTCGACGTGGTTGATCCCGAGGTCGACGACCTCGCGCAGCACGGCGATGGCAGCGTCGCGGTCGGCCGGTGGCCCGAAGACGTGCGGGCCGGCCAACTGCATCGCGCCGTACCCCATCCGGGTGACGGTCAGATCTCCCATGCGGAACGTGCCGCCGGGCAGGCTGGTCGACGTCATACGGCTTCCTCTCCCTGTGGTGACAAACCCGCGGGTTTCCCGCCGGCCCGGCCGCCAAACCCCGGCGGCGCGGACGGCGAGGCGGGTGCCGACCACGTTGTCCTGGTTGGCCGTGGCCATGATGGGCACTGAAGGTGTGACGATGTCCGTGGCAACCCGAAGGGAGCCTGTGGTGGCGAGATTCGTGACGATCGGATACGGAGATCAGAAAGGCTACGACAGTACCGACGCTGCGGTACTCGACGAGGCGCACGCCCATGACGCGCGCCTGCGCGAGGCGGGGGCCGTGATGGGTATCGCCGACTCCCCCGTACAGGTGCGAAACCTCAACGGGGCCGGCATGACCGTGCAGAGCGGCTCGTTCCTGTCCTCCGCCCTGCCGGTGGCGGGATTCGCGATCATCGAAGCGGACACGCTGGAGGAAGCCACCCAGATCGCGTCGAGGACGCCATGCGCGGTCGCGCAGGGAGTCGTCGAGGTCTGGCCGTTGCGGGAGGCTTCGTAAGGCCGAGGTGGTGGCCGCGGCCGACGGGCCTGGGGGGTGTGCGTTCGGCCTACCTGCGCGACCCCGAGCGCAGCCTGCTCGAGGTGCAGACCTGACGGCCCGCTGAGGGCGCGGCCGGCACTGCCGCAGCGGTCCTGGCTCACCCCCGGGTCTGCGCCCGTCCGGGGCGGCACCAACGCCTGCCTGCCGGAAGTGACGATCAGCCGGCTCGGTCGTCAGCGCGCACGCTCGGCAGCTGGGCCGTGAGCCGAGGCTCCACATCCTCCGGCAGCTCAGCACCACACAGCGCGCAGATGTAGTCGTCGTCGCGGACGAGGTTACGCTCGCCGCAGTCAAGGCAGCGCCGGAAGACGACGGCCTCGGTAAAGCCTTCCGGGCGGCCGATACCCGCCCGGTCGAGGGCGCCCGCCACCGCCGCCCATGTCGCCGGATCGGGGCAGTAGCCGGTGGACAGGTTGCTCACCTCGGTCACGACCCAGCCGTCCCGCTCGCCGCCGAAGGCGATCTCCCCCGCGCCGAGGACCTCTCCACCGCCGGCGCAGGCGACATGCTCGCTGCGTCTGGGCGCGAGCCGCAACGTGCCGGAAGTGTCGATGACGTACGTGAACGGCTCGTCACGGTCGCGCGGATCCGCGGCCGCCAGGCAGGTGTCGAGATCGTGCGGTGACCGGACGGGCCAGCCCTCGGGAGCGTCGGCGACCGACGCCCGCACGTCAGCCGGGCCGACGTACCGGTATCGACGCCCCGCGCCTTCCACGGCACCGACCCTACGCCCGTGCGGTCGTCACCGGAGCACCTTGTGGTGCGGCGAGCCCGCTCGCAGGTCGCGATGGTCCACCGGGTTCGAATGGCTCGTCGTCTCGCCAACCTGCGAGGTGGCGGTCAGGGGCGTCGGGACCGTCGGCGGTCAGGCCGGCTTCGGGTTCCTCTTCTACGGCGACGGCGGATTGCACTGCACTGGACTGGCGTCATGGTCCGGTGATTGAGCCGCACGGAAATCGGGGTTGACTCGGCGGGCGTTCCCGGGGCGTACTCGATACACGTTCCCGCACCACCGGCTGGCGCGTGCGGCCAGGAAGACGAGCGCGGGCGCTCTCAGGACGGGGTGCCTGCTGTTGTTCGCGCTGGCGTTGCGGAGGACATGGAGAGATGGGAGGTCCCGCATGAAGGATCACTCGTCGGCGAGTTGAGCCGCACCACTGTTGGCGCTTGTTGAGCGCTGCCGGTGGCGAGAGTCCCGGCCCCTTGTGGCTCGGCTTGGCCGTCTGCCCCCGCGTCCGTCCGTTGACCTCAGCCTGCAGTACGGGTTGCGGCGACGTCTGCTGCCCGGCTGCCTGCCCTGCCTCCAAGGGGTCTGGTTCGTGCGTCGACTCGACCGCAGTGACGTATCGCCGACCAGGGGTCGGTCCGTCCTAGCCGGGCGTCCCCAGGCATGGTCACACCTGCCCCAGGACTGGCTCTGGGTGGGCAGGCGCGACCTCGACGACACCGTCCATCGCCCGAACCTCTACAAGACGAAGCTGGAGCACGAACATGACCTCAACCATCATCAATGCAATTAGGTCGGCGGTTGCCTTGTCGGTCCGCCTGCCCGGGGCGGTGCCATCCGAGGCTCTAACCGGGCGACGCGTCGACAGGTGGTGGGCCGTTGCCATCACGTGAGCAGCGGACGCCTGACCTGCCCAACGAGGTGCGGTCCGGGCGGGAGCGGCTGGAGAACCGGATCCAGGTGCTGATCATGCTGTTGATCGGCGGCGCGGCCGGCGCTGCCTCGTTCCGTCACGTCCACGACGTCGCGGCGGCGCACGGCCAGCCGGGCTGGCTCGCCTGGGCCGACGCTGTCGTCCTGGAACTGGCCTCCATTGCCGCCGGCCTGGAACTGCGCCGCAACCGGCGCTGGGGCAAGAGCGTCGCCTTCCCGGCGACCGTGCTGACCGTGGCGGTGTTCCTGTCTCTCGCGGCCCAGGTCGTGGAGGCCGAAGCGTCGGTGATCGGCTGGGTCGCCGCCGCGCTCCCGGCGCTCGGCTTCCTGACCATGGTGAAGATCGCCCTCGGCCGCGCCGACCCCGCCCCACCCGGCCACACCGCCCGGCCCACACCGGGCGAGCCTGGACCACGGCGGATCGTGGACGTCGCGGTCCCGGACACCGGAGAACCGGTCCCCGGACCGCCGCCGCGGCGGTCCGCCGGTCCGGGACCTGGGCCCGGAGATCACTGCGCTGGTCCCGGCCGCCCGGACCGCCGCCCACACGCTCGCCACCCACGGGACACCGCTGTCCCGCAAGGAACTCGCCCGGCAACTACGCGCGGACGGGCACCACCTTTCCAACGCCACCGCGTCAGCACTCGTGCGTGTCCTCCGCGCCGAGGCCACCCCACCGGCCCCGGCCCCGCCGAACCTGTCACAGCCGGAGGCCGCCTGACAGACCGACAACCGGTGGCTCCTGTCAGACCGCGCCGCCCCGGTCAGATCGACGCCCTGTCAGGAAGCCGCCCGCCTGACCGGACCTGACCCGATCTGTCAGAGCGAACACCGGTCCGGCCGCCGCAGCGCAGCAGCCGGTGCACCTGCTGCCCCTTCAGCCGGATCCCGATCCTCAAAGGAGCAACGAGCATGCTGATTCAGGTCAACGACCCTCGCCCGCGCTACCAGCGCTGCCCCCGATCCGCATCACCCGCCCTCGCACACCTGCGGTCTAACGTTGTGACCGGCGTGCCGGTGTCGGTGTCGATCTCCGTCTCACCGTCCGCCTTGATACTGACCCCCAAGCCGACCCCCCGTTCTCGCTGACAGCCCAGGTCAGGCCCGCTGTCCACGGCGCCGACCGGTTCCATACACACCCTCATGTGTGGGGTGTCCCCCCAGGGGCCGCCCATGCGTAAGCCGCTACCGGCACCGGATCCGCTGCTGCGCCTGCAGGCCAGCATCACCGCCCGCGACGACCGCCTCCTCGGCTGGCTCTACGACCACGGACTGCTGACCACCGACCAGATCGCCGCCGCCCTGTTCCCGTCCCTGGATTCCGCTCAACGCCGGCTGCGCCGCCTCACCATGCTTCGCGCGGTGGACCGGTTCCGACCCAACAAACCCGACGGTGGCTCCTACCCGTACCACTACGTCCTGGACCAGCTCGGCTACAGCCACGTCCGCGCCCAACGCGGCCTCGGGCCGCCACGCCGGGACCAGGCCCGCCGCCGCAAGCAATCCCTCACCTCGCGCCCGGACCTGCCCCATCTACTCGGCGGCAACCAGGTCTTCATCGACCTCGCCTGCCGTGCCCGCACCCACCCCAACAGCCGTCTGGACCGCTGGCAGCCAGCGTCCGCCTTCCACGACCCGGGCGTGCTCTACCGCAGGGGTGGGGACCCGCAGATCATGGTCCACGGTCCGAGCGGCTTTCCCCGCCCGGACGGCGCCGGGGTGTGGACCGAGCAGGACCGTTCGGTGCCGTTCTTCCTCGAATACGACACCGGCCGGGAACGCCTCGACATCCTCACCGAGAAGATCGCCAAGTACGAACGCTTGTACGCGATGAGCACCTGGGCATGGCCGGTCCTGTTTCACCTACCGTCGGCGCGACGTGAGGCGCACCTGCACCAGCGCCTCACCGGCACCACGCCACGAGCGGTCATCGCCACCACCACCGCCGACCTACGCGCCGCCACCGGGGCGAGCCCCGCCGAAGAGGTGTGGCAGCTCGTCGGTGCCGGCGTCGGCCGTCGCCGCCTCATCGACCTGCCCTACATCGACAACCGCCACGACCAAGAGTTCCCCACCGGCACCGCGCCCGGCCTGCACGGGCGAGCATCCTGATGGCGCGGACGGTGTGAGCAGCCCGGTGCCCGGGCTGCTCACACCGTCTGTTCCGCGCCGCCGGGTGCGGTGAGACGGGAAGCCGGGCTGGCACCTGCGACCGAGCGGCGAGCCGGCCGTGAGGTCACGAAGGTTGGCACCTCCGCTGCTCCGACTGCCACGCCCGTAGGGCACCCTTGATCCGCTGGTTCTCCGCCCGCATCTCGTCCCGCTCGCGAGTACGCCGCTGCAACTCGAAGGCAAGGCGGTGCAGCAGGGCGTCGACTTCGTCGACCTGGTAGCCGCGCCACCATCGCCGGGTCAACGGCAACGCCAACGCGGCGATCCGGTCCTGGGTGAGCGGGCCGCGCAGCGCGTGCCGGCTGCGGTAGACGCTCATCGCCACGGGATCCGATCCGGCAGGTGAATCCGTTCGCCGGGTATCCCGGCGGCGAGCAGCCGCAACCGCGACCCGGCCAGCATCTCCGGCGGACCACACACGTACACCTGCTGGTCGGGGCGATGGTGGTCGAGGGCGACGGTCAGTGCGTCGCCCCGCTCCCCTGGCTCGGCGAGCGGGTCGTGGGAGAACGCCGGCACGACGGTCAGCCAGTCGTGCGCCTGCTGGAGCTTGTCGAGGGTGATCGCGTCGTACAGACCCGCCACGTCACGGCTTCCCGCGATCAGAATCACCTGCCGGCCGTCCGGGGCGGCGGCGACCTGCTCGACGATCGCGCGCAGCGGCGCCAACCCGGTACCGCCGGCGATCAGCAGCAGATTCCCGTCGTGCAGGCTCAGCCCGGTGTCCGTCGGCGGACCGAGGTGAAGCAGCTCGCCGGGGCGTACCTGATGGACCAGGCTGGTGGAGACGGCGCCGCCGCGGACCGCGCGGACGTGCAACTCGACAGTGCCGTCCGGGCGCGGCGCGTTCGCCGGGCACAGCCAACACCACCGACCGGGCCGGCGCGACGTGCAGACCGGCACCGCCTGGCCCGGCCGGTAGGGCAGCCGCCGCCACGGCCGGGCCGTGATGACGGCGACTCCGTCACAGGCCAGGTCGTGGTCGAGCACCTCCACCGGCCACCAAGCCGGGCCGTCCCCCGCTTTTGCGGCAGCCGACTCGACTTCCTGCCAGGGCACGATGGCCCGTAGCGCGTCGTCGATGACCGTCTGATGCTCTGGTCGCAGGCCGAAGCGGCGATACGCGCGGCCCAGGACGCTCAGCAGCGCCAGGTTCTCGGGGCGATCCGGCCGGTCGATGAGCCGGCGCAGGGCGGCCTCGATCAGCGGCGCGTCCCGCTCGGGCAGCAGGCCCGGGCAGCGGTCCTCGGCCTCCTCCCAGAACGAGCGCCGCCGCAGATAGCTCTCCGCGCGGCGCTGCTCGGTCTCCGACCAGCCGAGGTACGGCAGATCGGTGCCGGAGGCCAACGCTCTTGCCACCTGCTCCGTCAGCCGGTCCCGGTCCGCCCCGATCAGGTACGGGGACAGCTCCGCGTCCGCCGCGACCAAGCTGAGCCAGCGGGCGACCGCCTCGCGTGTCTTCTCTTCCGTTACGCCGACTCCCCGAGCTGCTCCTCCGTCAGGCCGGCGGCGTGGATCGTGGCGTGGGCCCAGCAGGCCAGGCGGCACGGGTACGGGACCCGTTCCCTGCGGCACAGCAGGCCCTGCGGCCACGGCTCGGGGGCGTGGACGCGGACCGCGTGGGCGGCGAGGGCCAGGGCCTCGTCGGTGACCGGGGCGAGCACGGGAAAGTCGGCGAGTACGACGGACATCGGTGGGCGCCTCCGGCGGTGGGCTGCGTGGAGTGGCGCCGGGGCGGGCGGAGACGGCCGCCGCCGCACGGGGGAACGACGCGGCCGGAGCCCAGCACCCGCCCCGGGCCATGCGATCAGCCTCGTGTTCGTGCCGATCCGGAACTACAGCGCCGGAGGAGCTTCAATGACGCAGAAGTGACGCGTCTGCGCGCCCGCCGGATCGACGGGGGTTTACTACAGTGGCGACAGAACGGAGGGAGATCGGGCGTGGCCCTCAAACGGCACCGGCTCTGCCAGCGACGCAAGGCCCTCGGGTTCAGCCAGGAGCGCCTAGCCGAACTTCTCGGCGTGGAACGGTCGACCGTGGTCCGCTGGGAGAACGTCGAAACAGACCCCCAGCCGTGGCACCGAACCCGGATCGCCACCGCGCTGGGAGTTACGCTCGAACAGCTCGACGACATGCTTGTTGACGTGTCGGTGGCAGCACATCGAGGGCAGGCCATGGGAGATGACGCTCGTAGTGCCGCCTCCGGCGCCGCACGGCCGGAACTGCTAAGCGGCCTACGCACCTTCCTCACCAGCTACCTGACGGCGTCTGACGGGCCGATGCCATCGCTCGCCGACGTGCGGCGGGGCGTTGGCCGGGTACACAACCTCTACCAGCGGACGAGCTACACGTCGGCCGCTCGCCTGCTGCCGGACGTGCTCAGCCAGGCGACAGCCCTGACTGGCAACGCCAGCGGACTGCATCGCAGCAGCGCCTTACGGCTGCTCGCTGCCGCCTACATCGCGGCATCGAAGCTGGCAGCCAAGGTCGGTGACGGTGACACCGCCCTGCTAACCGCCGATCGGGCTTCCACTGCCGCCCGGTTGGCGGACGACCAGGCCATGGCAGCCGTGGCCGCCTATCAGGCGGCATGCGGGCTCATGCGGCTGCCCGGGAGAGCGGGCGATGCCGAACAGATCGTGCTCACCAGCGTTAACCGCCTCGGTGCCGTTGATGACCCGGACCTGCTGTCTGCGCAGGGAGCGTTGGTACTGCTGGCTGCCGTGATGGCCGCTGGACAGGGCCGCAATAAGCAAGCGGGCCAGTTCCTTGCGCAGGCCGGAGACCTAGCGGCGGCACTCGGCTCAGATCGCAACTGGCTGTGGACTGGGTTTGGTCCGACGAATGTCGTCATCCACGCGGTCTCCGCTGCGGTTCGAGCCGGCAATGCAGATCAGGCGCTGGAGATCGGGTTGCGGCTCGACCCGTCGCGGATGCCGGCGGTGCTGGTCGGTCGGCGGGCCCAGGTACACGTCGACTTGGCGGCAGCGGCGTTCATGTCCTCCGGCGATCGATCAGTCTCCGTGCTGCACCTTCTTGAGGCCGAGCGGGTGGGCGCCGAGGCCGTTTACGCCAACGTGCAGGCGCGAGCGCTGCTGCTGGACCTGCTGGCCAAGGAACGGCGGGCGCCTCCGCCAGGGCTGCGGCCGCTGGCGGAGCGGGCTGGGCTGCTGGCATGACTCAACGGGGTGTGCTGGCTCTGGTGGTCTGTGCCGCTCCTCCGGTGCTGCGGATCGGTGAGCTGATTGAACTGCTGCTCGCAGACGGGTGGACCGTCTGCGTCACCGCTACGCCGACTGCGGCAACCTGGATCGATCGGGAGGCATTGGCTAGGCAAACGGGGTATCCGGTGCGGGTGGAGTGGCGGATGCCCGGCGAGCCGGAGCCGCATCCGCCGGCGGATGTCGTTGCCGTGGTGCCGGCGACCTTCAACGTGATCAACAAATGGGCTCTAGGGATCAACGACACCATGGCGCTCGGCGTCTTGCACGAGGCGCTCGGCGCTGGGGTTCCCGTGTACGCGTTTCCGAACGTCAAGGCGCAGCTTGCCGCCCATCCGGGCTATGAAAGCCATCTCCGGTCACTTCGGGGCGCCGGCGTCATTGCGGTTCCACTCAGCGCGAAGCTGGACTGGCGGACTACCACGGACCGGCTCCGAATTTCGGAATAAGGGCCCGAAGCCGCCAGCACAATCTCACCCCGCCACCGTCTGAGGCTAGCGCCACCGCGCCAACTACCAGTCAAGTAACCGAACGTGCCGCCTAACTTGCGCTTACAGGATGGTGTCGTGTGGTAAGCAGGCTCGCTGACTTTGCCATGCGGACAGGGAAATCACGCCACATCTCCGAGTAAGGAGAGTCCACCTCAGAGACAAACCGCAGTGTTTCAGTGGGATCGGCGAATCGCGCCGAAAGCATCACATGTTGAGGTACCTCGAGAGCTGGCAAACTCATCCACGTGAAACGTGACGGCCGAAAGAACACAACCTCCTGACCTCGCGAGTCAGCAAGAACGAAAGTCCGACGGTTAGCCTCATCGGTTTCGATTCTGACACGCCGGTAGGTGTGCCGCGAGTAGCCGCCATCCTCAATCCATGAGACCGCGTCGCGGACAGCCTCCAAGCTCAAACGCAGCCTGTTGATATCCAGTGGACTGCGTCTGGCATGAAACCACTCATTGCGCGCCTCGTTGACTTCAGCGCCCACCAAGCGTCGGCTAATTTCGCGAAGCTGCTGAATGATTGATGCTCGACTCTCATCCAGCAAATCCAAGAAGGGAACGGTGTGGAGGAACACAAAATCTTGCAGTGACTGACGGCTGCGCCAAGATGGCAGGTCCATTGGAGGCCGCAAATACTTGTCCGACTCCCCACAAAACGAAGATAGGAGGTCTGCGAGAATCTGAAAGCCGCGGGAAAGCTGATAGATTGTAAGCTTTTCATCGAGAACCAGCTGATGCTCGGCACCCGCCTCCTCGGCACTAGAGAAGCTGCGCAAGGTGCCCAAGGCCTTAGTTTCGTCAACAGTAGGACGATACAGGAACGGACGAGTGCTGGCGATATGGTCGTTCGTGAGGGCCCAAGTCGTATAAAGCAGCGAATCCCTGAGCAAGTCCTCCAGCTTTACAAAGTAGCTGTTAGCGTGGCGGCGAACTTGCTCTGCATCAACCGCACCCGGATTTATTGGGCTCTGCCGCGTAACTTGGGTCATCCTGTCATGGATGGACCAGAAACCAGCGTGCGGGTCAAGGATATCCTCGACCGAAAAGCCAAGCTTCCACATAACAGCATTTACCCTGTCGCTGTCGTTCTTAAAGATGTCCACCCCCAAACTCAAGTTACGAGCCGCGACATCGAAGTTTCTCCTCCTAGCAAGGAGGAGGCTGGTTACAGACTCCCGTGCAGTACGCATCTGCAGGTATTGCTCAACTTGGCCCTCAAGGGATGGAGCCTCTTCGTCCCGAAGCTGCCAGCGCAGTTCCTCACGATCATCCGGATCAGTAAGTTCGTACATCTGAGTAACTAGTCGCCGAAGCCGGAGGGGACCCAGAGCTTGTTCAGAGGACCGGAGACGTATTCCGAACCTTCCCAACTCGGGTTGCAGTCTGAAGGGGCCCCACCCCCTCCCCCTGTTAGTCATCGGCCGACGGATCTCTCCCAGCGGCACCCTGATGTCCTGCTCCGCCACCAGAGTGTCGAGTGCAGCGAAGATATGCTCGTTGGAGGTCATTAGGGCAAGCTGCAGTAGCTCAGCCTCGTTAAGCGGTCCCACCATCCGCGCCGCCTGGCCACCCGTGATACCTAGCTGGCTTGCAATCTGCCGCAGCTGCCCTTGGGTGTTATCGAGCAAGAATGCGAGCACCGCCTGCAGCTCCTGCAAAGTCAGCGCGTCGCCCAACAAATAGACGACCGGATCACCGGAGAGGTCATCGTAGGGCCGCCCTACGGTGACGTCGAACCTTTCAAAATAACCTGTCCAGTCGCTAATTTCCTTGCTGTCCTTCTCAAGTACTTTACGGGCGGCCTCGCGATTCTTATTGATCTGCGCGTCTCGATCGGTTACAAGCTTCCTTGTGTGCATAATATCGCATGTCATGTCGGAGCAGTGAAAGCGGACATCAGAAGAGGGCAGAATGGACCGCCTAGAGCCACTCTTCAGAAGGCCGAACGGCCCCGTCACGAAATTCCCGACCTGAAAGACCCCCTGCGGAGTGCCAGCAAGGAATTCCCTTGTCTCGGCAGCGGTGAAGCCCTCCCTGTTTTCGCTTACCGAAGTCGAAAGATTCTTGTCATAAAGGAGGCGCCCATAGGTGTACGGAAAAAGGATTTCGCGATCTCTAACCTGCTGGTTGACTATCTCAGCAAGGCCACCGACGTCGCTGTCGTAAACGTTGACGAGCAAATCCACGTGCAGCATTCTCAGGAAGCACAGAAACCGAGCCTCGGGATAAGGCATACCCACTTTCATGAAGGCTTTCGCAATTCGTTCGCCATGCTCGGTCAAGCAGATCGTTTCGTACATCTCCTTTGAGATTCGATAGTCCGTACCAATGTAACACTCCGTGAGAAGAATGCGCAGATTTAGCATTTGCATCAGTCGCTGACGGAACTCATCGTCAGGGTAGCGGTTAGCAAGATCATCTACATTCATTGCAATGTGTACCATGGCTCCCTTTCGCCGTTGAAGATTCACGATAGGCTGGGCCTGTTTCGCTTCTGGTCAAGCGCCTGCCCCGTAACGGCTTGACGCCGCCAGCTCATCGCTGGAATCGGTCGCGGATAGCGCCCGCCACGGCCACCGCCGGCGACTTGCGCCAAGCGGTCGATGACCTCGGCGACCGCGCGGTTGGTCTGCGAGAGGGAGGATCAACGGCTCGACGGCGACGAGCAGCTCGACGGCGACCAAGCTGCCAGCACTGAATGTCGACCATCTGTTCGCAGATGGCCAGCTCCGCCAGCCCGGAGCCCCCGCTTCGACTGCGGGCGATACTCGCAGCTCAGCAGCTATCGGCACCACCTCCCCACAAGGTGTCCTCGGACCCTACGACAAGAGTCCTGCCGACGGGATCCCCGACGGCATCTGTCCGGGCGGGAGCGGCGTCAGGAGCCGCGATCGCCGATTGAGGAGATTCCTAGCAAGAAGCAGCAAGGGAGCTGACGGCTGGTCCCGGACGACACCTATGACCTGCGGAACCAGTAGCCTTCAACGGCTGGCGGCGTCCAAGCCCTTGCCTTCGCAAGCCGAAAGATCGTTCGCCGACCGAAGCGGCAAGTGTCCGGCATCTGACAGAGTGCGGTTGCCTGACTGAAGCCGGGGGATGGCAGAGGGAAGGCCAATAGGGAAGGAGGCGGTGATTTGATGGCGATGAGCGGAGGCGCCAGAGGCAACTCCTCGGTTCGTCGACCTGTCCCGCTAAGCGAAGCCGTCTCGTCCCAGATGAAGCGCGTGCGCCGAGCCTCCACCAAGCCGGAGCTGCTCATCCGCAAGGAGCTTCATCGTCGCGGTCTCCGGTTCCGCGTGAATCACCCCAGTTTGCCCGGGCGACCTGACATCGCGTTGACCAGAGCCCGTCTTGCCATTTTCGTCGATGGTTGCTTCTGGCACCGGTGCCCTAACCACGGCGTCATGCCGAAGAACAACCGCGAGTGGTGGGAGGCAAAGCTGCGCCGCAACGTGGAGCGAGACCGCGAGAAGGACGCGGCACTGTCGGCGTTGGGCTGGCACGTTCGGCACTTCTGGGAGCACGAAGATCCAGGAAAGGTCGCGGAAGAGATCGTGCAGCTGTGGCGACGCCTGCTGTCCGAAGGCGCGCCTGATGCAAGATCACGAAGTGGTGTGTGACATCCTGGTGGTCGTCTCACGAGTTGATGGAGGTGGCCGGATGCCCGGTAAGGCCTGGTTCGATGTCGCACCGTCGGCTGCACGCCTGACCAGCTCGCTTCGCGACATCGGTTATGACTTCCCGACCGCTGTGGCGGACATCGTCGACAACAGCGTGGCTGCCGGAGCTACGCGGGTGGAGGTGATGATCGAGTTTGCGGGATCCAAGTCCCGGGTCTATATCGCTGACGACGGCCACGGCATGTCGCCCGGCGCATTGCTTGAGGGCCTCCGACTCGGCACGCGTCGCCCCTACATGAGGGGCGATCTCGGTAGGTACGGGCTCGGTCTCAAGACCGCCTCTCTGTCCCAGTGCCGCTCAGTCGCGGTGGTCTCCCGAAGCAATCCGGACGTGGTGAGGACATCAGCCCGGGTCCTCGACCTCGACGTGGTGGAGGAATGGGACCAGTGGGTCGTGGTGGATCCGGGTGCTGATCCGGACGTCGCCCGAGCCAAGCAGTGGCTGGCCGAAGGAACCGGGACGGTCGTTCTCTGGCGCCAGCTCGACCGGGTGCTGCCAGAAAAGCAACCCGAGGGAGGTTGGGCTCGTCGCCGGTTCGAAAACCTTGTCACAAAGACCGCGGAGCACCTGGGAATTGTGTTCCACCGTTTTCTCGAGGGTGTTGACGGCAAAGGGCCGCTGGTTATCACGGTCAATGGCCAGAAGGTGAGGCCCTGGAACCCCTTTGCACCCGAGGAGCCTGGGCTGTCCGAGCTGCCGGCGCAGCGCTTCGAGGTCACAGTCGGTGACGTGACGGGTCACGTGAACCTCCAACGCTTCATACTCCCCTCACGCGACAAGTTCTCAAGCTCGGGCGAGTTCGAGCGGCTCTCCGGTCCGCTCAACTGGAACCGGCAGCAGGGCCTGTACGTCTACCGGGCGAACCGACTGGTGCAGTGGGGCGGATGGAACGGCATCCGGGGCATCGATGAGCACACGAAGATGGCGCGGGCCTCTCTCGACTTCAGCACCGACCTCGACTCCGCATTCAACATCAATGTGGCGAAGATGAGAGTCTCGCTACCTGCTCAGCTACGTCAGATGCTCGAAGCGCCGGTGAACGAACTGTGCATCTACGCCAACGACGCCTACCGCCGGAGCTCACGGCCCAAGCCCAAGCCGGTCCCCGCTGACCTCAACGCCGCCGCCGATGTCCGTGCGGCGACGCAGGCGGCGGCCACCGCCGGGCTCGCGCTGCGAGCGGCGGCCATGCAGTCCGGCGAGTGGGACGCATGGCAGCGGATCGTCGCCTCGTTGTGTCGGGAGGCGCCCGAGATCTCTGCGTTGCTGGGCCTCGACGGCTGAACCGTCAGGAGCACTGCTCAAAAGAGCCGCTGCGGGTCGGCGCGGGACTCGGCGCAGAGCTTCTGCAGCGGGCAGGCGTTGCACTCGGGCTCCACCGGACGGCAGAGCGTGTTTGCCAGTTCCACCAAGCCGAGGTGTGCCCGCCGGGCGTCGCTGTCTGCGCCAATCATCCGAGCGATCTCGAGCCGCCCGTCGGTGAGCCGGTTCCGGCGATTCACGGGATCACCGCTGAAGCGGGCCGCTACTCGAAGCACGCCCTTGGTCACGAGGACGGGCTCCTCGGAATCCTCATCGCCGTGGGCCGGCACAACCAGGACTGCAAGATCGGCCACCGCCTCGGTCAGCCCGGGCACCTGGCGCAGCTCGTCATCGTCGTTCAGAAGCTCGGGATTCTCCGCAAGCCGGCCCGCCAGCTCCAGAATCGTCCCAGCGCGCTGCGGTCGCGACGCCCACTTGCTGATCTCGACGAGCTCACTCTCCGCCAGGACCGTGTCCTGAGGCTCCCGCCACCGAGCGAGTAGCGGCCAGATGAAGCGCACGACCTCAGCCGGAGCCCGGTCCAGCAACATCTCGGCCTGGATCACCTGCCAGCGCGACTCGGCCCGCAACCAGGGAAGACCCCGTACGACGGCGGTGTTGAACCACCCGGCGAGCATCGCCGCGATGTCCTGCGTCGTTGCCGCCACCGGATGCGGGTCGCCGAGCGATGCCCGCACGGCACCGGCGAGGTGCTCGCCGAGCAGCGGCGGCACGGCGTTGCCGATCTGGCGGAACGCCGCCGACGGCGGCCCGGCGAAGCGGAACCAGTCCGGGAAGGTCTGCAGGCGGGCCGCCTCGCGAACAGTGATTGTGCGATTTTGCCGAGGATGGATGTACCAGTAACCATCCTTGGCGATGTGCGCGGTGATCGTCCGGGACAGGTTGTTCTCGTCGAGCCGCTTGTACTTGTCGTCGAAGATGTCGTCCCGGTACCGCTTCACCTCGTCCGGCAGGTCGCTGTAGCGCGTGGTGTGATCCATGGCCTCGAAGGCACGCACGTCGTCCTCGCGGACTGGCCTGGTGATGTGGTCGAAGACCTTGTGCTTGTCGCTGACCGACACCGCCTCGCGCATCCGGCGCTGAAACTCGCTCACAGGGCAGTCGTAATCACTCCAGCCCTCGGCGCCGCCCTCCGGCCGCCATCCCCCTTCCACAGGGGGAAGATCACCGATGGCGTTCCAGACCGTGACCCGCTCAGGCTGTTCCTGCGGCCAGGCGAACTGGACGCCGTCTCGTAGCGCCACCAGGATGAGGCGCTGACGGAACTGCGGAACTCCGTAACGGAAGGTCTCCACCGACCGCTCCTCGACCGAGTACCCGATCGATTCGAGCTCGTGGACCATCGTCCGGAGGATAAACATCTCCTTGTCAAGCGCCATGTCTGGCACGTTTTCCATGAGCACGGCCTGCGGACGGGCGGTTCGAGCGATCTCCAGGAATGATCTCCACAGGTCGCGGCGCTCGTCGTACGGGTCGCGGAGGCCATGCCGGACCCGGTGTCGGATCTTCGACCGCCCCGCCTTTGAGAAGGGTTGACATGGTGGGCCACCCGCCAGCAGCTCGATTTCGGCAGCCCTCATGAGCTCGCCGACCCGCCGAACCCGGTCCGGGTCGCCGAGGTCCCAATTCACGCTCAGCCCCGGGTGGTGGTGGCGATGAGTCTCGACCGCCTCCTCGTCGTGATCAACCGCGAGCACGACCTTGTAGCCAGCAGCGTCGAGGCCGAGGCTCAGCCCTCCGGCACCACTGAACAGATCGGCGGCCAGACGACCTCCCTCACCGCGGATCTTCGCCGCGAGGGGGATGAGCTCATCTGGTTCTGAACACGCCTCGGGATGTGGTGCCAGCCGGAGGAAAGGACCGCGAACCAGCTTGACCCCGTACCCACGGCGACGGACACGGGCGGTGGGCTGGCCTTCACTGGTCACGGTCAGGGAGGTTACCGTCCCGCCGCCCAAGTCAGCGACCACCGGTGCCGACACACCGCCACAGTTGCTCCTACCGACGCCGCACCACCGTTTGACCGGAGGCAACTATTGCCCATACGGCCGAAAATTGGAGAAGGAATCTGGGCAAACTCGGCAAAGCCGACCGCACGCGATCCTGCGGGGCTGACTGAGAGCAGCGTCAACTACCTATACTGTGACCTCCGCCCCAAGCATCGAGGTGCGCCGAGATCCGGCTACTGCTGGCTGGACTAGGCGGCAACGAACGTGACTGTGCGGCACCGACAAGGTTCCTGCACCGACTGGAGCCGACCTGCCTTGAGCTACGACATCGCGAACCCCGATCCCGCGGGCACGATCACGTCACTGCGGTCGTTCGGTTACAGCGTCGAGGCGGCTGTGGCAGACCTGGTCGACAACAGCGTCTCCGCCGGCGCCCGCCACATCGGCGTCTTTTTCACCTGGGCGGGCCCCGCCTCATGGGTCGCAGTGGTGGACGATGGCCGGGGGATGACAGCTGAGGAACTGGTCACTGCGATGACCGTCGCGGCCCGGGGCTCTTTCCAGGCTCGGCCGTCGGAGGACCTTGGACGCTTCGGCATGGGGCTGAAGAGCGCTTCGTTCTCGCAGGCGGCCCGCCTCACGGTAGGCACGAAAGCGGGAGTCGACTCGGGAGAGGCAGTCCGGACGTGGGACCTGTCAGTGGTCTCCGAGACCAGTGAGTGGCGGCTGCTGCACGGAACCGACGAGGAGACCGGCACGGTTCTAAAGCAACTCCGGCCCGATGGTTATGCCGGAACGACCGTTATCTGGCGAGACCTGCACCGGTTCGCCGTGGACGGCCTGACCGCAGAGGACCCGCGGGCGCAGAAACAGTTCTACGCGGAGGCGACCCGAGTCGAGGAGCACTTGGGCATGGTGTTCGCGCGGTTCCTCGTGGGCAGGAACCGGATCGCAATGACCGTCAACGGCACACCGGTCAAAGCCTGGGATCCCTTCCTGAGCGGCCACCCGTCGGTCCAGCGACTACCGGCAGAGGAGCTGCCCGTCGGCAACCACACGGTCCGCATCGAGCCGTTCATCCTGCCGCACCCCAAGAAGCTCGATCCCGAGCAGCAGCAACAGGCTGCTGGCCCGGGAGGCTGGCTGGACCAGCAGGGCTTTTACGTGTATCGGCGGGACCGACTGATCCTGGCCGGCGACTGGCTGGGCGTCCGCGGTTTCCGACGGGACGAGCGGTACAACCTGGCGCGCATCATCGTCGACGTCCCGGCTGAGGCCGACGCCGATTGGGCCATCGACGTGCGAAAGTCCACTGCGGTGCCCCCTGTCGGTGTTCGACGGCACCTTCAACGAATCGGTACAGCCGCGCGGAGCCGAGCGGCCGAGGTGCTCAGCCACCGGGGACGGATTGCTGCTCGCGAGCACGGTGCGGAGTTCGTTTACGCCTGGCGTGTCGACAAAAGAGACGGCAACATCCGCTGCCGCATCAATCGGGATCACCCACTTGTGCGAGAGGTGCTACACGGCGGCCCGGATGCAGCGATCGACGCCAAAGCGCTCATCCGCCTGCTCGAGGAGACCGTCCCGGTTGCCGCGCTCCGGATCATGCACGAAGGCGACGTGACGGACGACCCAGAACCCTTCCTGGGCGCTCCCTCGAAGGAGGTGAGCGACGTGGCCAATCGGATCTACGCAGCCTTCGTCGCCCAAGGGCGTACGCCGCGGGAAGCGAGGGAGCGACTTGCTCTGATGCCGCCCTTCGATCAGTTCGACGGCTTCTGGCAGCACCGCTGACAACGCACCACATCTCATGACGCAACCGGACCTATCTGCGGAGGGCGCAGTGACGACCAGCAGCCATGAGCAGGACAGCGCCCTTGAGCAGGCCATCAGGCTCGTTCTCGCGTTCCTGCCCCAGGATCGGCAGGCGACCCCGACGGAGGTTGCCAAGGGCGTCGACATGGTCTGGGCCATGCAGGGCTCCCAGGGGCTGGTGCTTGAGAAGGAAATCCTGCTCAAGGAGATTCAGTCGCGGGTTGTGGTATGGCAAGACGACTCCGTCGGGCTGAAGGACGACCGCAACCACGTCGAGTGGCTGACCGAGGCACAGCTAGAGCGCAGCTGGGACTTCTGGGACCGCTACCGTCGGTACCTCGAGGATGTTCGTCTCATGCCGCCACGCGTAGTCAGGAAACTCGACCAAAGCACGGCGCGGGTGCTTCGCCAGCTGGAGGATCCTCGGCGCCCAGGGCCGTGGCGGCGGACCGGCATGGTTGTCGGGCAGGTCCAGTCGGGCAAGACCGGCAACTTCATCGGGCTGGCCTGCAAGGCTGCCGATGCCGGTTACAAGCTCATCGTGATCCTGGCAGGCATCCACAACAGTCTGCGGAGCCAGACCCAGCTGCGGGTTGACGAAGGCCTCCTCGGGTTCGATACCCAGTACCAGCACCGTTACGACGAGGCGACCAAGACGGCACGGATCGGCGTAGGTGTGATGCCCGGCGTGAAGCGGCTGAAGATCGCTTCGCTCACGAACAGTGCCGAGAACGGAGACTTCCGGCGGGACATCGCCACCAAGATCAACCTGCCTATCGGGGACTACCCGGTGGTTCTCGTTATCAAGAAGCACAAGAGCATCCTCGAGTATGTACGGAAGTGGATCGTCGAGGTCGACGGTGAGCTGAAAGGCGACGGCAAGACAAAAGTCGTCCGTGACGTCCCACTTCTCGTGATCGACGACGAGGCGGACCACGCCTCCGTCGACACGAGCAAGGATGACGAGACCGACCCGACAAAGATCAACGCCGGGATCAGACACCTGCTCAGCAGCTTCGAGAAGGCTGCCTACGTCGGATACACAGCCACCCCGTTCGCCAACATCTACATCAAGCCAAAGGCCGACCACGACCTCTTCGGCTTGGACCTCTTTCCCGAGAGCTTCATCGAGAGCCTCTCCGCCCCTTCCAACTACCTTGGCCCCGAGCGGGTGTTCGGCCTCAGTCGTACGGACGACGAGGACGTTGAACCGCTCCCCATCTTCCGTCCGGTGGGAGACCACGAGTCCTGGATGCCACAGAAGCACAAAAAGGACTGGGCGCCGCCGGAGGAGAAGTTTCCTCAATCGCTTCGCGAGGCACTTCACGCCTTCGTGCTCACCTGCGCCGCCCGCGCGGCGCGGGGACAGGACAAGCAGCACAACTCAATGCTGGTACATGTGACCCGGCTGGTGAACGTGCAGAACCGGGCCCGCGAACAGATCGACGACTACATCGGCCTGATGCGCGACCGCCTTCGCGACACGATGAGCGACCAAGCCACGAAGGTTCTCACTGAGCTTCGTGACCTCTGGGAGAGCGACTTCGTGCCGACGAGCGAGAAGTGCGGAACAGACGCCAGTCCGTCCACGCCGTGGCACGCCGTCGAGAAGAGCCTGCGAGCTGCGCTGCTGAAGATCCAGGTGCGGGCGATCAACGGCAGTTCCCGTGATGCCCTCGAGTACTACGAGCAGCGCAAAAAGGGCCTGTCTGTGATCGCCGTCGGTGGCGACCGGCTCTCCCGCGGCTTGACCCTCGAAGGCCTGAGTGTCAGTTATTACCTCCGCGCCTCGAACACCTACGACACTCTCCTGCAGATGGGGCGCTGGTTCGGCTACCGCCCGGGCTACGAGGATCTCTGCCGGCTGTACACCACTTGGGACTTGTGGAACGCCTACGCCGAGATCACTGCGGCGGACAACGAGCTGCGCAGCGACTTCGCGGCTATGGCGGACATGGGCGCTACGCCGGAAAGCTTTGGCCTTCGGGTCCGAACCTCCTCCGCCGGCTTGACCGTGACCGCTGCCAACAAGATGCGACGTGGCGTCAAGGTGCGACTGAGCTATTCAGGAGAGCTTCCGGAGACAACCACCTTCAGCCTCCGGCCGGACGTCGTTCAACGGAACTTCGACAACCTCGAACGCTTTGTCACGTCCTTGGACGAGCGGACCAACGCAGATGATGACCTGACCAGCCTTGTGTGGAAGAAAATTCCGGCAGCCGACATCATCGACAACTTCCTTGAGGGCTACGTTCCTGACCGCGGCTCCTACCGCGTCAGGCCGGCCCTAATCGCGGAGTACGTCCGCCGGTGCGCCGCACTCGGAGAGCTTTCCCGCTGGACCGTACGGCTTGTTGGCACGCCGAACGGAACGCCCTTGAAGGTAGGCGCCTATACAGTTGCCCTAGTCAAACGCTCCAGCCCCAAGGGCCATGTGGACGAGGCGGACCGGCACACCATCAAGCGGGTGCTGAGCCCTCCGGACGAAAGCCGGGACCTTGCTCGGAGCTTGTTCAACAAAGCGCTTGAAGCGACGAAGCTCGCGCGCCTCCGCGAGGCTGAACGCACAGGCAAGGAACTTACGATTCCCACCGTGCCGACCGGCGAACCGCTCCGGAGGTTCAGGCCCGTGGACCAGCCCCTTCTCCTGATCTACCCAATCAAGCACCCGAACTGGGCCCCCGACAAGCAACTTCCCCCGCTGGTCGGTTTCGCCATCAGCTTCCCGTTCTCGGCGCACCCCACTGAAACCGAGTACGTGGTCAATGATATCTGGAGACAGCAGGGGCTCGACATTTACGACGAGGCAGATGCCGAGTGAGGTTCAGCGAGAGCGACTGGGCTCCGCTCGAGGCGGAGCAACATCCGTACGGGATCGTCAAGCGCCGTCTATTTCCACGCTCAGACCATGACATCTTCCTTGCTGTTCAGCAGCCGGCCGGCATGCGGATGCTGCTGCTCACCGTTTCGGCCACCGCCGCCGAAGAACTTCTGCGCCAGCACCCAGTCCTGCCACGAACCAAGGGTCTCTCGCTCCAGCTCGCCCCGACCAGCGATGGAAGTAACGAGCTTCAGGTGGTACTCACCGCCAAGGAGCGGCGAGAGGTCTTCAACCCTCTTATCACCGATATCGCCGCCGCTGCAGCTGCGCAAGACGGGCCAGAGGGAGCCGTCCGAGCGGCCATCGAACGCTTCGAGCACTGGCGCCGGCTGCTGCAGTCGATCGGCGACAGCGGGCTCGGTGCCGAAGCTCGCCGTGGCCTCTTCGGCGAGCTGATCATCCTCCGGGATCAAGTGCTGCCCGTTGCCGGCGCCGTAGCCGCGGTCTCGGCATGGCGTGGGCCGACCGGCTCTGACCAGGACTTCCAACTGTCGACGTGTGCAGTCGAGGTTAAGACCGGAGCTGGAATGAACCCGCGAAGCATTGCAATCGCAAGTGAGCGTCAGCTCGACGACACAGTTGCGGGACAGCTGCTCCTCGCTCATCTGTCAGTTGACGAGCGGCAGGGTGGTCCGGGGAAGTCACTCAACGACGTTGTAGAGGATCTGCTCGGAGATTTGGGGACGGGGCAGGCTGGCAGCGACTTCTCCGACCTGCTCGTCTGTGCCGGTTACCTTTCTGAGCATCGGCACCTGTACGACGAGCCACGCTACTCCATCCTGCGGACCGACTTCTGGCACGTCACCGGCGAGTTCCCCCGCATCGTGGAGTCGGACCTCCGCCCAGGAGTTGGCAGCTGCAGCTACCGCATCAGTCTCGTCGGCTTGGACAAGTACGGTGTCACCGCCGAGCGGGTCGCCGGCATCATGAAGGGGGAGGCGTGAGCCAGAACGAACTGTCGGTCTATGCCCAAGATCTCATCGCCGATGTGCTCGCGACGGCCGAGGCAGAGAATTCCACCGCTCCGGACACCTTCACCCGTCGCGTGCTCGACGAACTTGAGCAGGCCGGCGAGATCGAGAACACATTCAGTGCGTATCACCGGGCCCACGGGCTGGAGGTCAACGGCTACGGCACGAACGAGTCCCTAGGGACCCTCGACCTCTTCATCACCCATTTCAGCCTGAAGCCCGAGGAAGAGCGGCTGGCGCGGGCCCAGGTCGACACGTTGTTCAAGCGGCTGTTGACCTTCGTCCGTAGATGCCGTGACGGTCTTGCGCGCGACATCGACGAGTCCTCCGATGTACATGACATGTGTGCCGCGGTCGAAAAGGCCCTGCCGGATGCTCCCCGAATCCGCCTTTTCCTTCTCACCGACGTCGTCAGCGCTGTCTCCGCCATCCCTCCCGGCGACTTGGACGGCCTGCAGGTCAGCCACGAGATCTGGGACCTGAACCGCCTTCATCGGCTAGCCTCTTCCGGCACGCTCAGCGAACCGATCGTGGTTGAGTTCGATCCGCCGCTGCCATGCCTAGCTACCCCGGAAACAGACCGCAACTACTCGGTGTTCCTGGCCATCATCCCCGGGCAGGAGCTGGCCAACCTCTACGGCAAACACGGCACACGCCTGCTCGAGCTCAACGTTCGCTCCTTCCTCCAAACCAAGGGCGGCGTGAACCGAGGCATCCGCGACACCCTGCTGCACAACCCAGATCGTTTCCTGGCTTACAACAACGGCATCACCGCCACTGCCTCCACGGTGGAGTTCACCCAGCTCCCCGGCGGCGGCCAAGCGATAAGCAGGGTCCACGAACTCCAGATCGTCAATGGCGGCCAGACCACGGCGTCGATCCACTATGCGCAGACCAGGGACAGAGCGGACCTCAGCAGGGTCCACGTCCAGATGAAGCTGACCCGAGTCTCCAAAGATCGACTGCCGGAGATCGTCCCTGAGATCTCCAAGTACTCGAACACTCAGAACAAGGTCACGGTCGTCGACTTCAGCTCAAACCACCCATTCCATGTGGGCATCGAGAAGGTCACACGATCGCTCTGGGCTCCTGCGCTGGACGGCAGTGGACAGGAGACCCGCTGGTTCTATGAGCGCGCGCGGGGTCAATACACGGACGCGCTGGCCCGTGAACGCACACCGGCCAACCAGCGCAAGTTCAAGGCTCTCCACCCCCTCGCTCAGAAGTTCACCAAGGCCGACGCCGCAAAGTACATCCATTCCTGGGCCGGTCTCCCATACCTGGTCAGTCGAGGAGCTGAAAAGAACTTCCGCGAGCTGATGGTGCGCATGGGGGACAACACGCCGGACGTGAACGTCAGCTTCGGCCAGCGACTGATCGCGAAGGCCGTCCTGTTCAAGGCCACGGACAAGATCATCGCTGCTCAGGACTTCGGCGGATACAAGATCAACATTACCTCCTACTCGATCGCTCGCCTCGCCGAGGCGACGAATCGCCGGATTGACCTGGACCGTATCTGGCGGGAGCAGCGCCTCAGTCCCGCGCTCGCCGCCGCCTTGGAGGAGCTGTGCGTGCCCGTGCGCGAGGTCATCGTCAACCCTCTTCGGGGCGGCACCAACATCGGTGAGTGGGCGAAGCGTCCGGATTGCTGGGAAGCCGTCCTCGGCATCCCGTGGACGGTGCCAGATGATCTCACCGCAGAGCTGGCTGACCAGCCGGTCGAGGACAGCAGCCCCGCCGGGCTGGACAACGACACCACTGGCGACGTCGCAGCGGTCATGGCCATTACCGCGGCAGAGTGGTTCGCCGTGGCGCGTTGGGCAAAGGAGACGCGCAACCTGCAGCTGTGGCAGCGCCAGCTGGCCGACAACGTGGGCCGTTACGTCAACAACAGCTGGGACATCACGGAGAAGCAGGCGGCCCAAGCCCTTCGGCTCATCGAAGAGGCGAAGCGGCTGGGCTTCCACGCCGCCTCCTGATAAGCAATTGGCTCGGCGTCGAGCGCGCACATGAGGGGATGACTGTGACCAGCGCAGCACTCGGAGACCTACCTCCTGAGGCGTATCACGACGCGCCCTGGACCCGGCTGCTGCCGTGGCTGGCCCCGTACACGCCCGCGACAGCGCGCGAGCTCACGGACCTGACTCCTTCGCCTGACTGGTGGCTCACGGAGTCGCCGGCCCTCACGACGATGACGGCTGAACACGAGGCGCTGTGCCGTCACCTCGCCCGACTGTTCGTAGTCCGTCATCCGACGGCCGCCTTCGGTCCCAGCTTCCCCTCAGTCCCCCGCCAGCTGCCCCTGTCCACGATCGCGACCAGCTCCAGGGTTGGGACCGCGTTCCAGCGCCTGCAGGTGCAGACCGTCGCCGACCTCGGGCAACTGTCGGTCAGGGATCTTTACGATGTCCGCGGCACGGGACAGGGCACGGTTGAGGATGCAGTCACCGCCTTGGTCTCGGCCGCGATCGTCCGATCCGGTGAGCTGGTCGAGTGGGAACACGCGGGAGAAGACCTAGAGTCAGACGCCGCCACACCGGAGGTGCAGTTGCCACCGGCCCAGCTTCAACTGCTGGAAGACCTCAGTCAGCTGGCCTCGTGGCACCACATCCGGCGGCGTGGAAAAGAGCCGCTGCTGAAGGTCTTCATTGAGGACGGGGTGCCCGAGCAGATCCAAGAGGTGGCTCTCCGACTCAACTCACTCACCGCTGCAGACATCTCTGCGGAGAGTGGAAGCGCCGATCCGGTACTGGAGTTCACTGCGCTTTTATCCGAGCTTGACGACCGGCAAGTACGCATCCTGCGCGACCGGTTCCTCGGCAGGCCGCCGAAAACTCTCGCCGAGCTGGCAAGCGAGTTCAAGGTCACACGCGAGCGTGTCCGCCAAGTCGAAGGAAAACTGAAAGAGCTTCTCGGGCGCACATTCCATTTCGGCACAGGAATTGGCAACCTTCTCGCCAGTCTCCGCACCGAGATCCAACCGATCGCGGCCTTGGACCGCCTCATCACCCTGCACCCAGACCTCGCCCGTGATGTGCCTGGTGTGGACGCGCCCCTGTGGCTCGTCCTCGACCGTCTAGACGACTACTTCGAGGTGACGGACGGGTGGGCGGCCGCTCCCGACGTCACCGCGGCCCGCGAGCAGACTCGGATCCTGCTTGAGGACTTCGCAACCGAGCATGGACTTGTGGACCTTGCTGCGGTGACCGCTTCCACAGCCATGCCGAAGGCTGAGCTGGTCGCATGGCTCAGTTGGTGCGGCTACGTGCTGCACAACGATCAGATTCTCACTCGCACGCGCTCACTCAACGACCATGCGGCGGGTCTCCTGGCAGCTACGGGCGAGCCCCTCAAGACCGAGGAGCTGCACCAGGAGATGGGACGGGAAACCACCATCCGCAGTCTCGCCAACGCTCTGGCAGCAGACGATCGATTCATCCGGACGGACCGGTCCACTTGGGGGCTGGCGAGCTGGGACGTGGAGGAGTACACGTCGATCAAACAGCAGATCGGACTCGAACTCGCCGCCGCTGGTGGACACATCGAGATCAGCCGCTTGGTGGAGTCGATTACAAGCCGCTTCAACGTGTCGCCAAGCAGCGTCCAGGCTTACGCTGGCAATGGGGACTACGAGATTGTTGATGGTGTCGTACGGCGACGGGAAGCACCCGCGGCACCTCGCAAGGCTCCCAGCGCTACGCGCCGACTCTTCCGACACGGCGACGTCTGGAAATTCCGTATCACAGTCACTCGCGATCACCTTCGCGGTTCCGGCTTCCCCCTGCCATCTGGTGTCGCCAGCCTGGTTGGCTGCAACCAAGGTGACGTGGTCGAGCTGGATTCGGAGCTCGGTACTCAGACCATTCGCTGGACGGGGCTGCAGCCGGCAAGCGGCACGATCAAGAGATTCCTGGACCAGATGCGGGCCTGGGAAGGCCGGACGGCCTTTCTCGAGTTCCGTCCATACGGCCGCTTCGGCCTGACGCTCAACCAGCCGCTCGATCCCGGGGCGCACCCGTTGGTGCAGGCTTTGGCACTCGTCGGCGCCGAGCGTGTCAGCGACGCTGAGGCCGCGAAGGCAACCCTCGCCGCAGCGGTCGACCTACCGCCCGACGCCAAGCCCCGTCGCATCCTGGCGACTTACCGCCAGCGCGGCGATGACGACGTCTCAGCCCTTCTCGAACAGGTCTGGACGCGTCAGCGGCACCCATGGACGGGTCAGGAGGTCGGCGTCGACGGCCAAGCCGAAACGGCAACCTCCCAGACCGGTCTGCCACGGCAGGTGCAAGATTCCACCACGAATCGGGCCGATGACGTCGACGATCTGGGCGTTGAGGATGGGGCCGTCCGGGATCCGGCTCCCACTGCTCAGTTGGAGCCGGAGGAGGAGCAAAGCTCATCCTGGTTGCCGGTGCCAGCCGGTTTCCGGAGCGCCGGTTGGATCCGCCCTCATGAGGCGGAAGCAGCCGTCCTCGCTTATCAACTTCACACCGACGTGCCCGTTCAGGATGGTGACGAGCTCGCGGGTTGGGCTCGTTACGTTGATGAGGACTCCAAGAACGTCTCCGAGTACCCCGCCAACGTAATGCTGGTGAGAACCCGCGCCCGCGGAGAGAAAAATGTTGGCTGGATCAGGGAGCTTGAAGCTTTTGGCATCACCCAGGCCTGTGCTGAGGGGCGCGCAGTGACGGTGACTGGGCTCAACGGCGAGACGCTCGGACTCGTGGAGTACCACACGCCAGGCAGCGAGGCGGCTGAGCGTTTCAGAAGCCCAACCAGGCTGCTTCGCGTCAACAGCCCGCATACAAGCTAAGGAGATGCATCCTCGGGCGGCCGTCGGTTTCACAGCGTGGAGACGACGGCCGCCTCAGTTGCCCTTAGGGATCACGACGATGCGGCGTTCAAGCGGCTGCGGGCGGCCGCCAACTCCTCCTCGGTGAACAGAACCCGGAACTCAGGGCGAAGCACGAGGGCCTCCGCCGTGAGATCAACACGGCCTCGCTCCCATAGAGCAGTGAAGCCGTCGGACACCAAAGGGCTGCGCAGCAACTGCTGTGCGGTTGCCAGGCCCCCCTTTTCCGTCACGAGGCGTAGCAACAGACCTGGGTGGTAGCCCGCCTCGTCTCGTGACCGCTGGCAGATGCGAACCATCTCGCGATGAAACAGCGCTTCGAGGCTCGGGGGGTCGACCGCCCCGTTCGTACGAGCCATCGACGAGCCCGTAGCTACTTGCACCCGTTGGCTCACCTGTCGGGGCTCCGCCTCCCGTTGACGCTGGGAGAATCCGGGCCGAGCCGCTGGTTCGGGCTCGGCCGCGCGTGCGGCGTTTAACTCCGTATCTGTCGGCAGAGTGGGCTGCTCGGCTGGCGCCTTCTGAGCCTGACGGGGCGATCCGCTCTCCCAGGAAGATCGCAGCAGGCGGGTGACGCTACGGTTGCGAATTGCAGCCGAGCTGTTGGGCGCAAAGTACTGGACCATGCCCTCCCGCCGGCCGCCATCGCCGTTGCACGGGCTGCTCTTCCTGGTGCTCGCCGTTTGAATAACGGCCTCGGCTTCGCTATGACGCACCCAGCAGACGACTCGCGGGCCAGTTGCCTCTGCCCGGTCAATCCTCACATCAGCCCGATGAGGGCGATCTGCGGCGGAGGCATCCTGCTGGTATCGAGCCCAGCCCAGGACCTTGCCCCCATGTCGGATCGGAACGTCACAGCTCCGTCGATAGCTTTCGAGAGCGGCCATCGCCTCGTAGGGACGTAGCCAGGCAACGCTGCGGTAGCCGGGAGGCACCCATTCGTCGGCAGCATCCTCGTCTTGGTGCTCGTCCGCCTCTTCGGCCGTCGCTTCAGACACCTTCTGCGCCTGGGAACGTTCCGTTCGCGTACTGCCGCTTATGGCGGCCGATTCGGCAGGCGAAGAATCGACCTCCTTCTTCGGGCTCGTCGGCCTTTCGGAGGCCGCGGACATCACCGTACTGCTCGAAATCGAGGCCGAAGCGCCACCGCCCGCGGCGGGCGCGGTCTGAACGGGCTCGTCTGATGTTTCGACCCTGCCCGTGACGTGCCGGTCGTGCAGCTGCTGCTCTGCCACCCCCCCCGGCCACGGTCGCAGCGCGACCGTCGGCTCGCGAATCCTGAACGGATGTCATCAGCTCGTCATCGGCGGCGGCAGCTTCGGTGGCACTTGCCGACAACTCACTCCTATACGCCTCGCCGATCTCAGCCTTCACGGTCGCTGGTGCCTCGGTCCGGGGCTGTGGAACGGCAGGCTCCGGCACCGTTATCCCCAGCTCCTCGATACGTTGCCAGAGCGGCTCCAGTGCGGCCTCCGGATCCCGGCTGAACACACTCCCCCGGATCCGCACAAAGACGCAGGTGCCAACCCGCTCCAGCACTGCTTGCCGGCGCATGTCGCTCTCCCACTGGTCCGGCCCGTGGTACGCGTCACCGTCGCACTCGATGGCGAGCCGCCGCCCGTCCGGCGCGGGCAGGACGAAGTCGATCCGGTACGCGCCGATGCGGAACTGTGGCAACGGTCGGTACCCGCGGCGCAGCATGTGGCGCAGCACCTCGCGTTCGAAGTCGCTGTCGCAGCGTTTCTCCATGTCGTCATACGCCTCGTCGGCGGCGGTGACGTTCCGGCAGTAGGTGAGCAGCAGCCCGCGCGCGTCGTCCTCGCGCAGGTCGGCCGGCTGCACGGAGTGGAAGACCCACAGCTGGTCCCTTGCCCGGGAGGCGGCGACATTGACCCGCCGGTGATGGTCACGTTTGGTGAAGGCGGAGACCGGGCCGTGGTGGGGCTCCACGACCATCGACACCAGGACGATGTCCCGCTCGTCGCCTTGGAAGGTGTACGAGTCACCGACGCGAAGCCGGCGCCGTTCCATCTCCTCCTCGCCGATCTCCTCGCGGAGGCGGGTGAGCAGGTAGAGGGCCTGGCCGCTGGTGCTGAGCAGGCTCACCACCCCGATGCTGCGTCCCTCGTACGCGGGGTCGGCGACGATCGCCGCGACCCGTGCGACGAGGGCTTCGGCCTCGGGGACGTTGACGTCGCCGTAGCCAAGAACGCCCTGGCGGATGCCCTCCGGCACATGCACGGCGATGACGGGGTCGCCGATACCGGCGGGCCGGTCGGTGCGCAGCGGTTCGATCTCCCCGCCGTAGTACGTCTCGCTGGAGAACCCGATGATCGCGGGCACGGAGCGGAAGTGCTCGGTGAGCAGGATCCGCTCCGGAGAGCGTCGGACGGCGTGGTCGTAGAGGCTGCTCTCCGGGTCGAAATGCTCCGCGGAGGGCACGTCGACCAGGTGCGAGTTGATCAGGCCGGTGACCGTGCCTACGAACGACAGCTGCGGGCCGATCTGCTGGTCGTCCCCGACGACGACGGCCCGTTCGGCCAGGCTGAGGACGGGCAGGGAGAACATGTCGGCCTGCGACGCCTCGTCGACGATCACGACGTCGAAGTGCGCCCCGCCGGCGAACTGCTCGATGGCCCGGTCGACGGACATGACCCAGACCGGCACGGCGTCGACGGCGGCGCTCATGGCCCGCTGGGCGTGCGCCTGCCACTGGGCGGCGTTCTTTCCCGTGCCCTTGCCGATCTTGCGAAGGGCAGTGGTCCAGTCGGCGAGCGCGGCCCGCCGGCGGTCGTCGAGCGCAAGGGAAACCTCGAGCCAGGAGGAGGCGACGACGAGTTCCTGGGTGAGCCGCCGGATGCGGTCCCGCGTCTGCTCGACCCGCCGCCCGAGCGCCACCGGGTCGACGCTGCCCACGACGGCGTCGAACCAGGTCTGGGCGCGGCGCCACTGCCACCGGTGCAAACATTCGCCGCCGGAGCCGGTGAGGGCGGACGCCTCGCCAGCGTCAATCTCGGTGGTCCATGCGGGGGCCGCTTGGCGGAGCCGTTCAGCGAGGTCGACGAACCGTTGCGCATCCGGGCGTAGTCCGGCCAGACGCCGCACCTCGTCCAGGAGGCCGTCCCAGCCTTCGACGTCGGCCCGCTGGCGGCTCTGGTCAAGCAGCCGCCACAGCTCGCTCGCCTCGGCGTTCGACATGCCGTGCTGCAGCAGCGCACCGAGGTTCTGCTCGTCGGTGACCAGCCGGTCGTACTCGAAGACCGCCGTGCAACGAGCGACCGTGTCGGTGAGCGCCGCCAGCCGGCGTACGTCGACAGCCAGCTCAACCCGGGGCACCAGGCGGCGGATCGTCGCGTGCAGGGTGGGCCAGCGCCGGCGGTCCCAGTCCAGTGCGGTCGCCGCGTCGGTGAGCAGCCGGCCGGCCCAGAGTTCGGGTTCGCCGGTTTCCTGCGGCAGGTTGAGCCGGCTCCCCCACTCGGTCCACCGGGTGGCCACTTCCTGCCGGAGCCGCAGGCGGTTGACGTACGCGAGGACGACATCGACATCCTGGGTGGTACGCAGGATCTCACCGTCGATACGGCAGTCGGCCGCGAGCTTGGCCAGGGTCCCCTGGAAGAGTTTGCTGACGCCCTTGCCGGCGGCGAAGCGCTGACGCAGTTCGCCGAGCTGCGCCAGCAGCCAGCGCGGTTCGGCGAGGTGCGGATCGGAGACGGTCACCCGGTGCCCGGCAACCACCCGGGTCGACGCAGCGATCTCGGCGAGCGCGCGCCGGCAGGCCGCGACGTGATCCTCCCACATCGCCCGCCAGTTGGGATCGGCCTGCAGCAGCCTGGCAAGCCTGTCCGTCCAGGCGCCCTCGCGGGAGGCCAGGACCGCGAGCGCCTCGCGCAAGTGTCCGACCAGTTCGTCGAGCGCAGGCCGCCCGAACGCCCGCACCTCCGCGAGCGTCACCCCGTCCGCGATCAGCCGGTCGAGCTCGGCGCGGGTGGCGGCCAGTTCCCGCCGCGCGGCGAGGAGCGCCGAGGCGGTCGGCAGCGCGGCCGCCGTCGGCAGGTGCCGCAGCGACTGCGTGCGGTCCTGACGGACGGTACGGCGGGCGATGTCGAGCAGGTCGGTGAACTCCTCGACGGTGAGCGGGGCGTCGAGGTGCGGCGGGATCTCGTCGGGAATGTCGCCGTACCGGCCGGCGCGGTCTCGCAGCCAGCTGCCGACGTCGCTCGGCGACAGCCGAATCCCGTCGATCTCGTACTGTGCGGACTCGTTCTCGGCGAGGCTGCGCAGCGCTCCGAGCGCCTGGCCGAGGTCCCGTTCGGCTTCCTCGAGCTGCCGTCGCAGCCGGTCCACCCGCTGCTGCTCGCTGGGCCGGTCCAGGGTTGCGCCCCGGTCGGAGAGTTCCCGCGCGGCGAGCTGGAGCTGGACGAGCTGGTCGGTGGAGCGGCCGAGTACGGCCAGGCAGAGCGACTGGATTTCCTGAGGCAGACCGTCGCGCAGGACACGCAGCGGGTCCTCCTTCTGGGCAACCACGAGCACCCGCTTACCGTGAGCCATCAGGTGGCAGATCAGGTTGCGGATGGTGTGGGTCTTGCCGGTGCCGGGCGGGCCCTGGACGGCCACGTTGCGGTGCTGGGCGAGCCGGCGGGCGATGGACTCCTGCGCCTCGTTGGTGGGCAGCGGCATGAGCAGCCGCTCACCCAGCGGCGTCCACCGGGCCGGCTGGTCGTGCGGCATCTCCAGGCGGCTCGGCTCATGCGCGAGGATGGCAGCAAGCGCACCGATGCTCGCCGTGTCACCGCTCAACAAGCGAGCACGCAGTTCCTCGAGGAAGCGGCGCAGCATCCGCTGCCGAGGCCGGACGAAGAGCACTCCGGTGTCGTGGACGTACGAGTTGGCGGGGGCGAGAGCGTCGGCGGCGCGAAGGGTCGGGTCGAGCCCGAGTCGGCGCAGCGCCCGTTCGAGGAACTCCTGACGGGTGAAGTCGTCCCAGACGTCGAGGTCGAGCTGACCGCCGGAGCCTGCGAGGTCGAGCAGCTGGCTGAGGTACCGCTCGTCGAGGCCGGTCAGCGGGTCGGCCTGGAGCCGTCCGGCGCCCTGCGGCACCACCGTGATCATCGACCGGTCGGCGTCGAACTCGATGGCCACCGGGGTCACGATCAGCGGGTACTGCACGCGGTTTGCGCCCACGTCCGTGCGCAGGACGCCATGCCCCCACACCAGCTCGTGGGTGGCCGCGTTCATGTCGACGCGGTGCTTGAGGTCGAACAGGCTCCGGTGCAGCCGACGTACAGCCTCCGTACGCCGAGCCTCCTCGGCCCACGGGCGCCAGTCTCGCTCCCGCCATTGCTCGAACCGCTCACGCAGACGCTCGACCGTCTCCTCGTCGCCAGCCAGCTGCGGTTCGGTCTCGTACGACAGCGGTCCGGCGACACACGGGCTCAATTCCGCGGGTGGCCGAAGCTGCTTCGGCGCGGTCGGGAGACCGACCCGCAGCCAGGTGCTGCCGTCGGGCGAGACACCCACCTGGCAGTCCGCGTGGGCAGGTAGTTCGTGCTGCCAGAACGCGTCGGCCTGCGGCACCGTCCGGCCGGGCTTCTCCATCTGGGCGCGGACGGCCATCAGATAGTCGACCAGGGAGGTGGCACGGTCCAGGATCAGCGCCGGTGATTCCGTGGTGGACGGTGAGCGGGAGAGCATGTGGCACCCTTGCGTTCTGGCGGGTCGGACTGGCCCGGTGACGAGGTCTGGTCCGATGTCAGCACACGTGATGCGGCACTACCACCTCCCCACCGGCGGTATCCGAAACACTACCTGCGGCACGCCAGCCACCGGGACCCCGAGCGTTCACCCGATCGGGCGGCTCCGTCGGCCAGTCAATACCTGTCAAGAACCTGCACAGGCAATAGTGCCCGCAACAACAATTGTCATCCGGAGCTCGAACGCAGCGACAGCCGGACGACGGCTGCCAGACCGATCGGGCATGATCGCTTGCGCCCGGATGCGTCAGCACTTCGTATGGGGCCGCCGTCCGCACGCTGCCGGCCGCCGACCCGTGGTCGGCGGCCACCAGCGTTCAAGCGGCGCATTGCCTACTGGACGCCTACCGTCTGCTTGTTGTAGTTCTTGCCCTCGCCGTCCGGCTTGTAGTTGCCCTCCACGTTGCCGGCGATGTCGATCGAGAACCAGTTCACGGTCGTGTCGCTGTTCACCGTGATGCTCTGGACCCCCTCACGCATCCCCGCCAGGGCCACCTTCGGCGAGCTGTACGTAGGCCGACTCCCATCAAGCGTGTAGTACACGTTCGCCGGCTCGCTAGTGCTGAAGGTGAAGGCGGTAGACCCAGCCTCCTGCTTGACAATCTTCAGCGACGTCTTCGGCTGGATCTTGTCCGTCGCGTACGCCCGGGCCACCTCGAGAATGGCGATGTTGCCGTTGGCGAACTCCATCGCCTCCTCGTGCCCCTCGGCGAACGGCGGCTGGAACCCGACCGCGCTGAACCGCCCGGTCTCCGGGTTGTAGATGTCGGCGCCGACCTCGAAGTCCCAGCCGATGATGCCCCGGTTGTACCAGTGCTCGTCGGCGCTGTTGCCGGCTGCCGAGTAGAGCACGTCGGTCACCGGTCCGGTGCGGCCCGGCCAGATCGCCGTGCCTCGGTATTCCTGGACCCGGGAGAGGATGTAGTCCGAGGAGGTCCAGAAGTATGCCTCGGTGCCCTGGTCGACCCGCGGCAGCACCTCGCGCCCCTCGGCCTTGTACGCCCCGGGCGGCCACATGAAGTACCCGCCGTAGGAGTGGGTGTTCATGGAGAGCTTGATGTTCGGGAAGGTGTCGACCAGCCAGACCTCGTTGCGCGCCTCCGGCTCGGACAGCTCATTCGGCCCGGCGAAGGTGTCGCTGGTGCAGCTGGTCGCCGACGCGCCGACGTAGCCGTCGAAGACGGAGCCGACGGAGAAGTTCCGGTTGATGTCGACGCCCCAGGCGTTGCGGCGGCCGGGGTCGGCGTTGGCCGCCGGGCAGTAGTTGGTCATGTTCCGGCGCTGCATGTTGTAGTCGTACATGCTGTAGTGCGCGCCGTCGGGGTTGACGACCGGCAGGATGAAGATGTCCAGGTCGTCGACGATCTTGCGGGTGTCCGGGTCCTTGGCGTAGTTGCGCAGCAGCCGCTCGGCCGACTCGACGCAGACCAGCGGGGTGACCCATTCCCGGGCGTGTTCCTGGCAGTAGAGGAAGACGCCGACCTTCGAGCCGTCGCGGTGCTTGCCGATGCGCAGCACCTTCATCTGGAACGGCTCGCGGGACACGCTCGCCGGCGCCTTCAGGTTGTCGGTCAGCTGGGTCACCGGAGCGGCGGCCACCACGCCGGTGCCGGCGTTGCCCCGGTACGTGCTGGCGGTGAGCAGCTTGGCTGCGTCGGCGTTGGCGTTGACCGCGGCGACGACCTGCGCGGCCGTGCTGGTGATCGCGCCGGAGCCGTTGGTGGCCAGGCTGACCGTGACGGCCTTGCCGGACACGCTGACGGTCAACGGGGCGTTGGCGGTGCCCGGGTTGACCAGCGCCATGGTGATGTCGTTGCCGCCCTCGGAGCCGTACGCCGTGGAGGTGACGTAGACGGTGCTGGCCGCGGCGGTGCCGAACTGCGCCTGCGCCTGGCGCCGGTAGCCGTTCGTCTTGTACGGCAGGTTGATCAGCTCGGTGAGCCTCGGGAACTCGGCGGCCAGGCCGGTGAACCGGGCGGTGACCTCGGTCGGGTCCATGTAGTGGTCGACGAAGTCCGACACGTACGGGTGCTTGCCGGGGTCCTTGCGCGGGCTGCCCAGCCACTTGGCGACGTCGACGGTGACCGAGGCGCCCTTGTTGCTGGTGATGGTGGCCTTGGCCGGTGCGGCGGTGATGGGGACCGGGTTGCTGAACCGGTGGTACATGTACTGGCCGGCGTCGGTGAACCGCGACATGGTGGCGGTGCCGCCGGAGCCGATGGCCGTGCCGGATCCGCTGTCCCAGCTGGCCGTCAGCACCGTCGTCGAGTCGGTGCCGGCGCTCGACTTCACCTCGATGTTGAGGAAGAGCTGGTTGTCGAGGCTGGTGAACCATTCGGCCCGCAGCACGGTCAGGGTGTCGGTGGTGGCGGTCGCCGCCGTCGCGGCGCGGATGGCGGCGGACCGTTCGGCCATGTTCTGCGCGTAGTCGCTCTGGTCGGAGATGGCGTCCTGGACGTCAAAGCCCTTGTCGCGCAGCGCCTGGCTCTCCTCGGGGCTGAGGATGGCGTGCACCTCGATGCCGTTGTCGGCGGGCTTGACGTACTCGGCGAGGTCAACGCCGAGTTGGTTGAGGCGGTCGATGCCGGACTTGTCGGCGACGACGATGCGCATGAGGCCGACGCCGTTCTGTTCGCCGGTCGAGGACCGGTCGGGGGCGACGGTGTTGTCTGTCGTGGGGTTGGCGAGGCCGGGGGCGCTGACGGCGAGCGCCAGCGGTAGGGCGAGCAGGGCCAGGAGTCGACGCGGGTGATTGGACCTTCTTGCACTCCTCATGAGAGTCCTTCCGGCGAGGCGATCCAGAAGGCCGCGCAGTCGAGGCGTCGGGGTAGGTCACCCCCGGCTGCCGCAGCTACACAAAGGGTCGTCGCCGTCTCACCGTCAGTCAAGATCTATGGTGGCCCGCGTCCGCTCGGATTTCGTCCACCCGCAAATGGTGGCTGCAGCGTGGTCGGCAGAGGTGGCGTCCAGTTTGACGCCGCCTGCGTCGAACTGGACCGCCACCCCGCCGCACGCCGGCGTCCAGCACGTGAACGAGGTCGACGCGGGGAGGGGCCGAGCCGGGACAGCGTGACGGTCAGCCGGTGATGGTCAGCTGCACCGGCCGGCCCTGCGTCACCTCCAGCACTGCCCGCTCCCCCAGTGGCCGCGACAGCGTGAGGGTGGCGCTGCGCTCCGCTCCGATGTCCCCGCATGCCTCGTCCTTGGCGTGCCGGTACTCGATGACGATCACGACGACCGCCAGGTCCGACTCGACCGCCTCGGCGCTGTAGTCGGCCCCGCACGGCTTGCTGCCGGGGCCGGGTACGCCGGTGAACGTGACGGTCAGTTCGCTGCGCGCGGTCGTGGTGGTCGCCGACTCGATCGCCAGCCCCTCGTGCGGGTGCTCGGCGTCCCAGGGCGGTGGGGTCACCCGGACGATGGCCGAGAGATCCACCGCCACCCGCGCCAGCCGCACGGCCGTTCCGGCGAGGGTGTATTCCCACGCCGGGGCGGTCGCCGGGCCGCGGGTGGTCGGGACCGTCATCGTGGTCAGGCGAGCCCCGGTGAGCTTGAGCGGCGTGCAGCCGGAACAGTCGCCCGTGCCCGCGGCACGCAGCTGCGCCAACGCCCTGTCCGCCGAGATCAACGGCACGTCCCGACGGTTGCCGTCGGCCCAGACGATGGTGCCCGCCGACGTCGGAGCCCCGGGCAGGGTCGAGGCGGCCTCGACGCGGCCGGCCGACAGGGCTTCCTTATAGGACCCGTTCGCCGGTTCCCAGTCGCCGAGTTGGCGGGTCAGCTCCCCGACCGGAACGAAGGGCGCACCTCCCGCGGCGCGAACCGCCTGGTCGTACCGGGTCAGGGCGCCGTCTGCCTGCTGGCGCAGCCCGTCGCGCGGGTCGGCGGCGGGGCTGTTCCCGGCGGACCCGCAACCACCGAGCAGGGCCACGACCGTGATCCAGGCCAGCGCCCGCCGCCGGTGCATGCGCACTGTCTCCACCTCCTTGAGACGCCCGTACGCCGGTCCGGGTTGCGCCTAACCGCGATGTACCGGCGGCGGCCTGCTGGAACCTCGGGTCCTGCGCCTACGCCTCCGCGACGGTCGCGGGCTCCGGCGCCGCGTGCCGCCCGTTGGCCGGCCGTTCATCGCCATGCCCCGGCCACCAGGCCTTGTGCCCGATCAGCGCCGTCAACGCCGGCACGAAGAACATCGACATGACGAACGCCGACAGCACGATCCCGATCGCGACGGCGAAGCCCATCTGCTGCAGGAACGAGATCGGTGCCAGCATCAACACCCCGAAGGTCCCGGCCAGGATGAGGCCCGCTGCGGCGACGGTCGGCCCCGCATGCTCCACGCCGATGGCGGCGGCCTCGTGCGGCTCGTTGCCCTCGCGAGCCTCCTCCCGCAGCCGGGCGATCATGAGGATGTTGTAGTCCGTCCCGATCGCCACCACGAACAGGTACAGGATGATCGGCAACTGGAAGGTCACCCCGGGCTTGCCCTGGAGCCCCTGGAAGAGGTAGACCGTCGCCCCCAGCGTCGCGGCGAAGTTGAGCAGCACCGCGATCACCAGGTAGATCGGCGCAACGAGGCTGCGCAGCAGCAGCGCGAGGATCAGCGCGATCAATCCGGCCGCGACCGGCAGGATCACCGACAGGTCGCGGTTGTTCGCCGAGTTGATGTCGGCGAAGATCGCCGTGGTCCCGCCGACCAGCGCCTTGGTGCCGGGCGGTGCCGCCGCGTGTACGGCGTCGCGCAGGTCATCGCGGACGAGCGTGATCGCCTCGTTGGAGACCGGGTTCTCGTTCAGCAGCAGGTTGACCCGGGCCACGCTCGGGTCGCTGCTGCGCTCCGGCGGCTGCGCCTGGCCCACGCCGGGCGCCTTCGTCACGGCGGCGGCGAAGTCGGTGACCTGCTGCTCGGTCAGTGGCGTCCCGTTGCCGGTGGTCAGGTAGACCTCGGTGGGGGCGAGGGCGCCGGCGGCGAAGCCGCGCTGCAGGTCCTTGGCGGCCTTGGCCGACTCGGTGTCCTGCGGGAAGCCGGCGCTGAAGTCGTAGTCGGCTTTGTAGCTGAGCACGCCCGCGGCGAGCGCGATCAGCACGATGCCGGAGGCCGCCGCGACGAGGGCGGGGCGGCGGCCGACGGTGGTGCCGAGGCGGCGCGACAGGGTGGCCTTGGGGGCGCGCTGCCATGCCTTGGAGGGCCAGAAGACGTACCGGCCGAGCAGGGAGACGACGGCGGGGATGAGGGTGAGCGAGGTGATCAGCATGACGGCGACGGCGATGGCGAGCGCCGGGCCGAGCGAGCCGAAGAAGCCCAGGGAAGCGAGGAGCAGCACGAGGAACGCGACGATGACGGCTCCGGCTGCCGAGGTGATGACCTCGCCGACCCGCTGGACGGAGACGATCATCGCGGTGCGCTTGTCGTCGCCGGCGCGCAGCCGTTCGCGGTAGCGGAAGAGCAGGAACAGGATGTAGTCGGTGCCGATGCCGAACAGCACGATCAGCAGGATCGTCTGCAGGTCCTGGCTCACGTTGAGGTCGAACGCCTTGCCGGCGGCGGCGACCAGCCCGGTGGTGATGGTCAGGACGGCGCTGACGACCACGACGGGCAGCAGCGCGGCGATGGGGCTGCGGAAGATGATCAGGATCAGTCCGATGATCAGAATGATCGTCGCGACGCCGACGACGGCGAAGGCCTTGTTGAAGGTGTCCTCGTTGTCGACGAAGCTGGCCACGTCGCCGGCCACGCCGGCGGTCAGCCCGCTGCCGGCCAGCTCCGGGCCGAGGGCGGCGCGCAGGTCGCGTACGGCGTCGAGCAGCGCCGGGTCGTCGGGGGTGGCGGCGTCGAGGCCGACGTTGACCACCTGCACCGACTTGTCGGGCGCGACGGCCGGCGGGCCGGTCATGTAGCCGGACGTCCGCGGGATGTTGCGGGCCTTGAGCGACTGGGCGACCTGACCGACCTTCGCCTCGTCGGCGGGGGTGAGTTTCTGCCCGTCGGCGCGCTTGACCACGATCGTGGCGGTGGCGGTGGCCTGCTGCGGGAACGCCTTATGCCCGAGCTCGGTGGCCTGCACCGACTCGTAGGTGCGGGGCAGGAAGCTCTCCTGGTCGGCAGAGGTGATGTCGCTCAGCGACGGCGTGGTGAGGATGATCGCGGCGGCCGCCACCACCCAGCCGGCGATCACCCACCACGCCTTGCCCACGACGAATCTGCCCAGGCGCTCGAACATGGTCTTCCCCCGATTGTTCGGCTCAACTGCTGTCCGGAGCCCAGATCACCCATGGGCCCGGCCGTCACGGTGACGGCAGCCTTCATTACCCGCTGTGCATCGTACCGTCGGGGTGCAATCCTTTTCGGACGCCGCACCGCTGTGCTGGGCCTCTATCGGGGGTTACGCAGCGCAATCAGGGGTGGCGTGGCCAGCAGGGCGTTCAGGTGTTCCTGCATCCGTTCCAGCGGGCCGTCGGCGCTGTGCAGCCCCTGGTGCAGGTCGTGGAGCACGTCGTCGGATCCGTTGGTGAAGGCCAGGATCTCGGCGAGGGAGAGCTGGTGGTTGAAGACCTCCGCGTCGTTGCGCCAGTCGTGCAGCATGCCGGCCAGCGCCTCGTCGCGGCGTGGGGACAGCACCGCCGAGGACAGGACGGCGTTCACCGCCGACAGGTTCATCCGGGGGTAGACCTGCCGGCGGGCCGGCTGCGCGGCGCCCGCGGAGAAGGGCGGGGAGGTGAGGATCTTCCGGTTGTCCCGCAGCTCCTCCCCGATGGCCTGGAGTGCCTCCGCGCGTCGCTCCCGGCCGGCGGCCCACCGTTCGGCGACGATGCCGGTGATGCCGCCGAGCAGGCCGAGGATCTGCACGGTCGGCTCGAAGCTCGACGTGCCGGTGGACCGGGTCCACCAGACGGCGCTGACGACGAAGGCCACCGTGAGGCTGCCGGCGGTGACCAGCATGATCCAGGTGCGGGGCGCGGTCACCCAGGACGGCAGGGGCGCTGGGCGAGGCCGTCCGCCCGTCATGTGCCGGGGCGGCGGAAGACGTCCCGGGCGGCCGTGTCGTGGCCGTTGCCGCCTTCGCTGCTCGACAGGAGCATGAGGTCCATGCCGAACCGGCGGGCCCGCTCGTACGCCTGGAACTGCGTGAACGCCTCGCTCTCGACGAAGAGGCCGGCCTTGGCCAGGGCGGCCGCCAGGGCCTTGAGCTGATATTTCCGGGTGATCAGGAGCCGGATGGTGTCGCCGCTGGGGAAGTGCACCTCGCTGCGGTTCGGGAGCACGATCTTCAGGTCCTCGGCCGACTTGTTGCAGTAGATCACCTTGATGACCAGTGACCGCCCCTCCTCGACCACCCCCTCGAAGCGGACGTAGTTCATGTTCACCGAGAGGTCGGTGTTCTGGCGCAGTGCGCTGATGACGAATTCGCGGAACACCCAGCTGGTCTCGTATTCCCGGGCGGCCTGCTGCGCCATCCGGTCGTCGAGGTGGGAGGCGGTGGCGACCTCGATCATCAGCCGGTCCTGCGGGCGCAGGAGTTGCCGGCTCAGGCGCTCGACCAGCTCGACGTCCTCGTCGAAGTTTGCCATCGTGTTGCCGAGCAGCGAGAACAGCACCGGCTCGTCGCCGATCAGCCGGCCGCGAAGTTCGTTGAGCTCGGCCACGTTCTCCTCGACCGAGAAGTCGAGTTGCACCGGCAGCAGTTGATTGCGGAACTGCCGGAAGAACGGCAGCGCCTTTATCGGCTTCAGGCCCAGGCGCAGCATTTCCGCGCTCATGTCGACGGGCACGTAGTACATTTCCGGGTTCGCCTGCTGGAGATCGGCCAGCACCACGGCGTCCTTCTCCCCGGTGCCGGGCCCGAGGCTGATGTAGTGGTAGGGCCGGCCGTTGTGCCGGGCGTGCAGGTTGCGCCAGCGCCGGCTGAAGGTCTCGATCCCGTCCCGCATGACCGGATAGTTGGGGTCCGTGCAGGCCCGCTGCCAGTTGACCGCCGGTTCGATGCCCCAGTACGAATAGCCGGACACGATCCGCTTCTCGTCACCGGTGGACGAGAACGGGCGCTGCAGCTCGGCGGCCAGTTCGTTGAGCTTGCGGGACTGGTCCTCACCGACCAGGCACAGCGACCAGGAGAACTCGGTTTCCGAGATGACCTTCTCGAGCCTGCGAAGAAGCTTCAACTGTTCCCTGGCCTGCTGATCCATGCTGTGCCATCCCCCGAGCGAGGTCGGACCGGTCCCCCATGCTCCGCCCGCCAACCTTACAGCGGCAAAGTCTCCTCAGTGGACCGCGAACCGGCGGTGACGAGGTCGCGGAAACCCCCGACGGCCCGGCGTGCGAACGCCTAGCCTGGCGAAAAAGGCGCAAGGGGGAAATCGTGGCGAACGCGGTCTGGGACGCCCTCGATGGGGTCCGCGAGGTCGAGATCACCGTGACCGGCCGCAGGACCGGCCGGCAGATCACCCACCCGGTGTGGTTCGTGCTGGACGAGGACAGCGTCTTCCTCGTTCCGGTGACCGGCTCGGACAGCCAGTGGTACAAGAACGTCCGGCAGACCCCGATGATCGAGGTGTCGGCGAACGGGACGGCATTGAGTTCGAGTGCCACCCCGATCACCGAGGCCGACCGGGTCAATCACGTGGTGGAGCTGTTCAAGGCCAAGTACGGCGCCGACACGGTGGAGAGCTACTACCCCAAGCACGACGTGGCGGTCCAGGTCCCGCTCGGGTAGTCGGAGCCCCCCCGGCGATCCTTTCCCGGGGAGGCTCCGACCACCGCTATCTCACAGGCGCGGGTCCTCCTGGACCTTCAGGGCGTTGAGGATCGGGTCGCTCTCGCCGATCTCGCGGCGAAGCTCGATCTTCAGATCGCCACCGGCGTGCTCGACGGTGACCGTGTTCATGTCCACGGTCAGCGCACCCACCTTCGCCTGCACGTCGTGGTCGTACAGCACGACCTTGCCGTCGGCCAGAACATCGAAGGCACACTTGCCGGCCTTGACCTTCTCGATCTCCGCGAAGTCGAGGCCGATCCGGTACGTCCCGGCGGGGGCGTTCTTGAACACGTAGCTGAACGTCTCGCCGGTCCGCTGGGTGCGGAACAGCGCGTCGTCCTCGGTGCCGGCGATGTCGGCCTTGGTGGCACGCGCCGTGCCGCCGACGTAGCCCCACGGCCGCGAGCCGAGCGCCTGGTCGGGCGACCAGATGAAGCCATCGGCACCGACGTGCCCGGATCCGCCCGCGTCGACGCCCTTCCAGTAGGCCGAGGTCGCCAGGCGGACCGGCTTGAGCTGGGCCTCGCCCTTGCCGGCGTTCGACGCCACGAGCACGTCCCCGACGAGCACGCCGGGCTGGACGCCGGCGTTGTCGGCCGTCGCCGTGACCGTGGTGGACTCCCCGGCCGCCAGCGTGACCGTGCCGGTTGCGGCCGGGCCCGTGAGGGTCAGCCACGGAAGGTCGGCGGCCTCGTGCCCGCCGTCGCTGGTGCGCTGCTGCTCGCTGAGCCGCACCTGGAGCGGGGCGGAGCCGGTGTTGGTGACGGTCACGTCGGCCGTCGCCTTCTGGTCCTTGTCGAGGAGCCAGTCGAAGTCGCCTCCGGTGACGGTGGCGATGCCCGTGGTCAGCGCCGTATCAAGCACCTCGGCCTGATCCTTCTTGGCGATGGTCACCGGGTGGCTGGCGGTGACGTAGTTCGGCGCCGACACCTCCACGGTGTTCTCGCCGACCAGCGCCTGAGCCTTCCACCGGCCCTTCGCGTCGGCCGTGATGACCCGCTCCCCGGCCGGTCCCTTGAGGGTGACGATCGCGCCCTCGATCGGCTTGCCGTCGTTCTTGTCGGTGACCGTGCCCTCGATCGTGCCCGCGGCCGGGAGGGTGTACTCCAGGCCCAGGCCGGCCTTCAGGACGGGCTGGTTGTAGGAGTGCTGGCCCGCGGGGTTGCGCGTCAGGCTCTCCACGCCGACCGTCGCCGACGACCCCCGGGTGAGGGGGTTGTCGCCGCCGACGCCGTCGCCGTACCCGATCTGGATCCGTCCGTCGGCGATCAGGGTGACCGAGAAGCTCACGCGAGCCGTCCGGTCGTTGTAGAAGGCGACGTTGCGCCAGTCGATGACCTCAGCGGCCACGCCGTCGACCTCGGTCCTGCCGAAGTAGATGCCCGCCTCGTCGTCGACGACGAGGTCGTCCCAGAACGGATAGATCGCGTCGATCGGGTACCGCGACGGCAGTGCCGTGTTGCTGCCCGACGTGTAGGCGCGGTCGAAGGTCAGCGTGCCGTTCGTCGTCACGCACACGCCGTCCCAGGCCGTGTCGTAGAACGGGAACAGGAAGCTGGAGTCGAACCACAGCACGCCGCAGAGGTCATCGCCGTGCCACCCGGACTCCTCCGTGCCCTGGCGGTAGAGCCCCTCGGTCACCTTCATCGAGTACGAGCGACCGGCGGGGGCCACCGGCACGGGGCCCGGCTCCGGCTGCTCGGGCTGGGGCTCCGGCTCCGCCGTGTCTGCGCGCGGGTCGAGCGTGACACGCAGCGCGGCGATGGTCGGGGCTTTCAGGCCCTTCGAGCCCCGCAGCTCCACGGTCAGCGGGCCGCCCTCGTGCTTCACGACGGCGGTGCGCCAGTCGGCGGCGTTCGGCCCCACGGCCGCGGCCGCGTCGTACGCGTAGTCGGTCAGCGTTCCGTTCACGAGGACGTCGAACACCCGCTTGCCCGTGGCCGCCTTCTCGATCTCGGCGAACCCGAGGTCGATGGCGTAGGTGCCCTTGGGTGCGTCCGGGAAGCGGTAGGTCAGGTCCTTGTCCGGCGTGGTGCGCTGGGACTGGAACAGGGCGTCGTCCGTCGTGCCTTCGATCCCGGACTCCGTGGAGGCGACCTTCGTCTTCCCCTCGTAGCCCCACGCCGTCTTGCCGGCGGCCTGGTCGGCGGACCAGGTGTAGCCGGAGCCGTCGGTGAACTTCGGGCCGCCGGCGTTGACGCCGACCTGGTACTTCGTGGTCGTGAGCGTCACCGGGACGTAGGTCTTGGACTGGCGTCCGGAGTCGGACCTCACCACGATGTTCGCCCCGAGGACCCCTGGCTTGGCGTCCTTCGAGGAGATCGAGACCTTGACGGTGGTCGACTGGCCCGGGGCGAGGGTGCCGCCGGTCGAGGACAGCGACAGCCACGGCAGGTCGGTGAGCAGGTCGTCCTCGACGTCGACCAGCACGACGTCGTCGGCGATCTGGTCGGCCGCCCACAGCGCCCCGGTCGAGTCGGTCTCGAGGCCGCCGCCCTGGCCCGCCTTCTGGCCGGGGAACCACCACGCGTTGACCAGCGAGCAGTCGTCGGGGTCGACCTGCAGCAGGCGGGTGGGCCGGTTCGAGGTGAGGTCGGTGTACCAGATGGTGTCCGACGCCTGGTTGTAGGCCAGGCCCATCACCTCGGGCAGCGGCGGTGCGCAGAAGGACAGCAGCGCCCCCGCGTTGTCGTGCGACGTGCCGGCGACGGTGCCGATCATGCCGTTCGCCCGGCCGCCGACGTAGAACACGTCCTCCGCCGGGTTGTAGGCGAGACCGGTCAACTGCAGCGTGGACCAGTCACCCCTGATCTGCCGGGTCTCCTTCCCGGTCTCCCGGTCGAAGCAGTGGATGTAGCTGGCCGGGCTGTCCTCCATCTGACACATGTCACCGGTCTTGGTGTCGAGCGCCATGTCGAACGCCCGGTAGGCGGGGTTCCACGACGCGTCGAAGACCTTCCCGGTCCGCTTGCCCGTCACCGTGTAGGCGGTGTTGGTCCGCGCGATGTAGTCGTGGACCCAGACGTCACCGTCGTAGCCGATGCCGGAGGGCTCCTTCTCCTGGATCGTGCCCGGGATGGGAATGCGGGTGATGACCTCACCGCCGGCGGTCGGGCCGACCTTGCCGGCCGCCTGTGCTTCCGCGGCGCTGGACGTCGCCGCCTTGCCGTCGACGTTCGACGGCTTCATGCCGCTCGCACCGCTCTTCCAGGCGGTGAGGTCGATCGTGCTGGCCGCACCCGTCCCGGTGCGCGTGGTGGCGCCGGCGGCGTCGAGCTCGGGGTGGCGCGCGGCCTCGCCCAGGTCGTACGTGAGTGGCGCGGAGCCGTTGTTGGTCAGCGTCAGCGAGCCCACGCCGTTCTGGTCGGTGCCCAGCAGCGCCTCGAGGCCGTCGGCCTTCAGGCCGGCGACACCCGTGGTCAGACGCGCGTCGATCTTGGCATTCGCGTAGAGCTTGTCGAGGGAGAAGGGGTACGCCGCGGTCGTGTAGTTCCGCGCGTCGACCGTCATGGTGTAGTCGCCCACCGGGAGCTGACGGTGCACGATGCCCGTCCCGCCAGTGGTGACGGTCTCCACGAGCCCGTTCTTGTTCGTGAACGAGACCTTGGCCCCGGCCACCGGCAGCCCGTCGTTCTGGTCGACGACGGTCGCGTCGAGGTAGCCCCAGTCGGGAAGGTCGTAGGTGACGATCATCCCGTCGTGCAGCACCGGGGCGTTGTCGGAGAACCGGATGCCGTCGAAGCCGGCCCAGCCCTGGATGCCGGTGATGGTCTTGGCGCCGGCGGTCACCGGGTCGTCGGTGCCGATGCCGTCGCCGTACCCGAAGATCACCTTGCCCGAGCGGGTGAGCGTGGCCGAGTAGTTGACCGGCTCCGTGTACTCCGACCGGATCGGGTAGGCCCAGATCTTGGCGTTACGGAACTCGACGACGAACGCGTCCTCGCCGTCGACCTTGGTGGCTGCCGTGAAGACGCCGCCGCCGGGGGCGAACTCGACGGGGGTCTGGACGTAGAACGGGAAGACGCCCGCACCGCCGCTGCCGGGTCCGGTGCTGGTGTCCGGGGAGACCACGCCGCGCAGGCTGATGCCGAGGGTGTCGTGGCTGCCGTTGTAGAGCGCGATCGGGAACGGCAGCTTCACCGTCGCCCACACACCGCTGGTGAACGCGACCTTCTCGGTGCCGCGCAGGTACTCGCCTTCGGACACGGCGCAGCTGTAGCCGCCCTCGTCGACGACGAGCCCGACCGGGATCTCGCGCGACTCGTTCTGCGCGCCGACGGTCAGCGGGACCGTCGTGGGTGAGAAGCAGGCGTTGGGCTTGATGTTCAGGGCGTACGCGCCCTCGGGGACGGCGCTGATGGTGAACGCGCCGTCGGCGTCCGTGCGTACCGGCTTCAGCGGCGTGTCCTTGACGGAGACGTCGGCGTTCGGGACGGGCCGCTTCCTGTCGTCGACGACCCTGCCGCTGATGTCGTGCTTCGCGGCGGCCGTGAGGGGCAGCGTGACGGAGGTGTCCTGGCCGAGGGTGATCGTGACGTTGGCGGTCGCGGTCAGGTAGCCGAAGACCTTGGTGCTGAGCTGGTAGTCGCCGACCGGGAGGTTCGTGGTGAACCGGCCGTCCTTGTCGGTTCCGATCGACCGGCTGAACGGCCCGCTGATCGTCACGTCGGCGGCGGGGACCGGGGCGCCGTCAGCGGTGACGACGCCGGTGAGGGTGCCGCCCTGCCGGGGCGCGAGCTCGAGCAGGCGGACGAGGTCGAGCCGGCCTTCGCCGTACTTGTTGTTGATCTCGGCGGTGCCGCCGCACTCGGTGTCGTCGACGTCGACGGCCGACTCGCCGAGCAGCCGGCGGGTCTCCTCGACCTGCCCGATGAGGGTCGGGTCGTAGCTCCACAGCGCCGCGACGGCGCCGGCGACGTGGGGGGCCGCCATCGAGGTGCCGGACATCTCGGTGTAGCTGTTGCCCGGGTAGGACGAGCGGACGAAGTCGCCCGGAGCGGAGATCTCGGGCTTGATCCGGCCGCCTTCACCCTCGCCCTTGCGGGAGAACGACGCGAGCGTGCCGTCCGAGGAGTAGGCGCCGACGGAGTAGGCGCTCTCGGCGGAGCCGGGCGAGGAGACGGTGTCGCAGGCCGCGTACGGCGTGGTGTTGCCCGACGACCAGACGCTGAAGATGCCCGCGGCGCTCCAGGCCTCGTCGATGGCCCGGAAGAAGTCGTCGAAGTTGTGCTCGACGGTCTGGCCCCACGAGTTGTTGATGACGTGGGGGCGCTTGGACGGGTCAGGGTTGTTTCCCTGGACGTCGGTCGGGGCGAGCAGCCACCAGCCCGACCGCAGCAGCGACTCGACGCCGCTGCTGTCGCAGCAGCCGTTCGTCGCGATCCACTGCGCTTCCGGGGCGACGCCGACGTGGTTGGTGCCGTCGTCGCCGACCATGGTGCCCATGGTGTGCGTGCCGTGTCCGTTGTCGTCGCACGGCGCGCCCGTGCACGTGCCCCGGGTGGCCATCCAGTTGTAGTTGTGGTCGACGGTGCCGTCGGGCTTCAGGCCGCGGTACTGGTGCATCAGGGCGGGGTGGTCGAACTGCACGCCCGAGTCGAGGTTGGACACGGTGATGCCCGCGCCGGTGGCGCCCATGGCCCACGCCTCGGGTGCGTGGATGGCGTCCAGGCCCCACGTGGTGGTGCCTGCCTCGGCGGCGGCCTTCGGGGCGGCGGGGCGGGCAGCCTGGTCAGCGGGGACCTTCTCGTCCACGGGATCGACCAGCGCGACCTGCGGCGTCGCGTGGATCTCGGCGACCTGCACCTTCGAGGCCACGTCGAGGGCGAGCTTCTCGGTGCCGCCCTTGACGAGCACGGTGTTGGCGATCGGGTAGGAGGTGTACTTGACGCCTGCCCGGTCGAGTTCAGCGGAGACCGATGCCAGCGAGTCCTTCGCCGCCGCGGTCAACGCGTCGTAGACGAACTGACCGCGAGCGGTCCAGTCGGCGATCTTCTTCGCCGGCCCGAGGTCGGGTCTGGTGTCGAACGTGATCCAGAAGTCGGACGCCGGCTGCGCGCGGAAGCGGTCCTTCAGGCTCGACTCGATCTTCTTGGCGGCGGCGCCGGGATCCGGCTCGGCGGCGGACGCCGGTAACGGCTGGATCAGGCTCAGGCCGACCGCTGCGGCCAGCGATGCCGCGAGGGCTTTGAGTCTCATGCAAAGTCCTTCTGCCTACAGGGGTTGGTAGGGGTCGTGGCGCTCGTGCTCGTCGGCACCGTCGGCGTCGTGGGTGTCGAGGACGTCGGGGGCGCTGACGCGCGGCTCGCGCGACAGCTCGAGAGGTGGCTGGTGCTCGCCGGCGGAGTCGTCACGCGCGACAGGTCGATCAGCCATGCATTGGCCTACAGCGATGGATCATGCAGTCATGCTCGGCGGACGAGTGACCGCTCGCTATCCAGTGGATACGTCAATTTTCCCGGCGCGTCGCCGAGGGTTCCTCTTCTGCGAACACTCCGGCCTCCACCGCCTTGACCGCGAGCGCGGTCCGGGAGGTCACCTTCAACTTGCGCATCGCCGCGCGTAGCTGCTGATCCACCGTCGCCGGCGACTTGGCCAGGATCCGGCTGATCTCCCGGTTCGTCTTGCCGGCGACAACCAGTTGGACCACGTCGAGCTCGCGAGGTGAGAGCTGGTCGCCGTACCCTCGCCGGCCGCCGCGCCACAGTCGCGGGACCTCGGCGCCGTGTTCGCGAAGCCGCTGCGCGACACGGTCCGCGTCGCCGCGGGCGCCGAGCCTGAACAGTTGCTCGTACTGCGCGGCCAGCAGCTCGCGGCCTTGCTCGATCCGGCCCTGCGCGATGAGCGCCTCGGCTTGGCGCTCGCGGGCGAGCATGGCGTCGTAGGGACGCGGCAGCGCGCTCCAGGCATGCGCCGCCCGGTCGTAGGCCGTCGCCGCGCGGGCGTGGTCTCCGGCCGCGGCGAGCACCAGGGCGCGGCACACGGCGAGCGCGGCGCGAGGCGCGGGCGCCGTACGGCCCCGCAGTCCTCTGGCGAACTGGTCGCCCAGGCGGGTTGCGGCCGTCAGGTCGCCTGCGGCGAGATACGCCCCGATCCGGGCGGGGACGAGGTCCGTCGCCCAGACCCAGATGCCTTTCTTCCGGACGGTGTCCATCGGCTCGTCCGTGATCTGCAGCGCCCGGCCGCTGTTCCCGTCCGTCAGCCACAGTCGGGCCAGCGCGGCGGCGGCCTCCATCGTGTCGTCGGCTGCGCCGAGACGGGCGGACTCCTCGAGGACCAGCCGGAACTGCTCCTCCGCCGCGCGCCGCCGTCCGGCTGCGGCTGCCAACCGGGCGGCGAGGCGAATGCTGCCGAGGTAGTGCGCCGGCCGGTCCCGGTCGGCATCGGCGAGTGCGGCGCTGCGCTCCGCGAGGCCCTCCCACCAGCCGGTGAACCACGCCAGGTTGGCCTGTTCGAGTCGGACGTTGTGCTGCAACCGGGACGCCTGCTCGGCCTCGGCGAGGCGCATGGCCACGGCGAGGTGGTTCTCCGCGTCGGCGTACCGGCCCCAGATCAGCGCGCCGGTCCCGACATTCGCGTGGATGCGGGCCACGTCGAGACGCTCCGCCGAGCTCGCGCCGTCGACGGGCAGGCCGGCGACGACGTCCCAGGCCTCCTCTTCGCCGAGCATGAGCAACGCCGCGGCTCGGTTGCCGGCCAGGTTCAACCGCTCGGCGGGAGAATCGAATGCGGCGGCGAGTTCGGCGGCGCGATCCAGCCAGCGCCGGTGGGTCGACGCCGGCCACGGCCCCGCATACGCCCATCCCAGATAGGTCATCGCCCGAGCCGCCTCGACGGGGTCATGGTCGAGGTTGGCCACCGCCTGCTCCAGCTCGCTGAGTGCGGCCTGCGCCTCACCCCCGGTGATCAGGAGCCGGCCCAGCGGGTTGCGGATCTCGGCCTGCTGGCGGGCGGACAGACCGGGGGTCTCCAGCACCGAGCGCAGGGTACGGACCACACGGTGGTAGACCTCGTCGACCGGTTCACGCCGGCCCAGGGCGGCAACCCCGGCGATACGCGCGACCCGGGCCCGATCCGCCGGCGGCAGCACGGACCACGACAACAGATCGACCAGCACGTCGACCGCCCTGGTGTGGTCACCCGAGGCCATGGCCAGCTCGGCAACCTGCTCGGCGTACCGGGCCCAGGACTCCCGCTCGCCCGCCTCACGGAAGTGGTGGGCAAGGCGTGCCACCGGCGGCGGCTCGACGACCTCCAGGGCCCGCCCGGCCAGCAGGTGGAAGTGTCGACGGTCGGTCAACGGGATCGCTTCGTAGACCGCCGTGGCAACCAGCACATGCCGGAATCGCCACCGGCCGCGGTCGTCCCCGTCCAGGACGCCCGCGTCGGCCGCCTCCGCGACGGCGCCTCGACACGCCGTCGGCGACAGACCGGCGGTCATCGCGATCGTGGCCAGCGACGACCGCTCAGCCAACGTGGCCGCGGCCCGTAGCGCCTGCTGCGCCGTCGGCGACAGACGGCCCACCCGCTCCCGGGTGGAGTCGCGCACCGTTGGCGGCACCTGCAGCTCGCGTAGCTTCAGCCGGACCCACTGCCCGTCGCGGAAGACGAGGTCGGCACGGTCGCACATGAGGCGAACCGATTCCTCCAGCGCCAGCGGAACGCCACCGGTGCGCTCGTGCATGAACGTCGCGAACTCCTGCGACACCGGGTTGCCGTCCAGCATCGACGACACCAGCGCTGCCGTGTCATCGGGTCGCATCGGCGCCAGGGCGATCCTGAGCTGGGTCACGCCCGCGGGCAACCGGGAGGTCAGCCGCAGCAACAGCGATCCGTCGTCCACCTCCTCCGGCCGGTAGGAGAGCACGAGGCTCGGCCCGTCCGACTGCTGTCGGGAGGTGAGGAACAGCAGGAACTCCAAGGTCACCTCGTCGGCCCAGTGCGCGTCCTCGAGCACGAGAACGTCGACACGCAGAGCCCGCAGCAGCTCGTCCAGTGCGCGGAACAGGCGATGCCGTGCCGCCTTCGCATCGTCCAGGGGCGGCAGCGCGGGCGGCAGGTCCGCGGACCATTCCGGAAACAGGGGCCGTAACGCACCCGCGAGCTCGGTGAGCGGCAGTCGCGACACCGGGCGGTCGATCCCCTGAAACGCGTCGACGATCGGCCCCAACGTCAGCGACTCGCGAAGCGGCGGGCACACCGAGACCAGGGCCCTGCGCTGGTCCGGCCCGGCCAACCACTCCCGCAGCAGTCGGCTCTTCCCGATCCCCGCCTCGCCCTCCACCAGCACGATCGCCGGTGGCCGGGCCAGGGCGCCCCGAAGCGCCGTCATCTCCCGATCACGACCCACGAAATCCGGCGTGGAAACCGTCGGTGCGGTCCGTTCGTCCTCGGGCGAGGGGTCGAGCATGCGTGATGATCTCGCTTTTCGCTGCTCGGACGCAAGTACCAGCGCGGCGCGATCCACGTACGGAAGCGGAGGGCCGGGCTTCCTCGCCCGGCCCTCCGCGACCGAACTCAGTCGTTGCGCGCGGTCTCCGGGCCGGTGATCCGGCGCAGCAGCGGCAGCGTCAGGGCGACGATCCCCAGCGACACCGCCAGCCCACCGGCCACCATCAGGTAGAACGAGCCGTGCGGCGCCAGCAGCGTGTAGCCGAGCTGCGCGCGCAGGAACAGGTGCGCGGCCAGGAATCCCATCCCGATGGCCACCGCCGCGACCGCCAGCAGCGGCACGACGGTCTCCAGCGCCACCACCCCCCGCAGCGTACGCAGCTGCACGCCGGTCAGCCGCAGCATGCTGAACGGCCGTTTCCGGTCGCTCAGCCCGCCGGCCACGCTCACCGCCAGGCTGCAACCCGCGATCGGCAGGCTGGCCAGCATGATCACGTTGGCGAGCTGCTGGAACTGCACCATCAGCCGGGCGGAGTTCGACTCCCACTCGGCGACGCTGGACGGGAACCGATTCGTCGGGAACGCGTTGACCAGCATGGTCCGGGCCTGCTCGAACGCGGCGCGGCTGGTGGTGTTGACGACCACCGACCGGATCGGCCGCCGGTCGACCTGGGCCGGGTCCATGTCGGCGGCGGGCCAGACGTAGTTGTCGTTGGTCAGGTCCCACGCGCGCTCGCCGATGAGGTCGTCGGCCACGGCCGCGACCCTCGCGCCGGCAGGGCACGCGCCGAACACCGCCAGCCGGTCCAGCTCGGCGCACGTGATGACGCTCGGCCACCACGCCCGGTAGGCGGCGTCTCCCACCGGCGTCCCGCGCACCTCGATCGGGGGCGGCTCCTCGACGGGGTTGGCGTGGACCAAAGTCACGCTGCGTACCCCCGGGATCGTCGCGAGCCCGGCCGGGATCTGGTCCGCGGTCGGTGCGGGGCCGTCCTCGGGCGGGAACCACGTCGTCAGGGACGTGGCGGCCACCGAGTCGGTGCGCGGCTCACCCCGGTTGGCCACGTAGCTGGTGATGATGCCGGTGGCGACGCTGGTCACGAACAGCGCCACGATGAGCCCGCTGACGGCCCGGAACCCGGCCCGGGGGTTGTCGGCGAGGCGCCGCCCGGCGATGAGCGCCGCCGGCCGGCTCGCCCGCCCGGCCAGCAGGCGCGCGCCGGCCATGGTCAGCCAGGGCCCGGCCAGCACCAGCCCGGTCAGGATCAGCAGGAACCCCGAGAGGTACGCGGTGAGCTGCCCGTTGGTCGTCGGCGGACGCCGGCCGACGAAGTACGCCAGCTCGACCACCCCGGCGACCAGCGGGATCAGCCGCCAGGCGCGCGGCGGTTTCGGGGTGACCCGGCGCGCGACGCCCAGCGGGGAGATCTGCACCCGGCGCAGCGCCAGCCAGGAGGCCACGACGGCGCCGAGCGGGATGCCGAGCGCGACCGCCAGGACGTCGGTGACGGTCAGGGACAGGTCGGCGGTGAAGAAGCGCTCGCCGGTGAACGCCACCGCGGCGAGCGCCGGGCGCAGTGCGAGGAACAGCCCGAACCCCACGGCCGTGCCCACCGCGGCGGCGAGCACGGATTCCACGGCGGAGATGACGGAGATCTGCCGCGGCGTGGCGCCGACCAGGCGCATCGCGGCGAAGCGCTGCTCCCGGCGGGTCGCGGCCAGCCGGGTGGCGGTGCCGATGAAGATGAGCACGGGGAACAGCAGCGCGACCGCGACGATGGAGAGCACGAGGGCCATGCCGTCGTGGTTGATGCCGACGTAGCAGCCGCGGGAGCAGCTGTCCGGCGAGGTGGTCATGATCTGGGTGACCTTGCCCGCGCCCAGCGGTTCGAGGTCGGCCGGGGTGCGGCCGATGACGATCAGCAGCGAGTCGGGCGACGGCAGCGCCACCCGGCCGATGGTGCCGACCTGATGGCCGGGGAACCGGTCGGCGAGTTGCGCCGCCGGGGTGCTCCGCAGCAGCTCGCCGAGGGCGGGCGAGACGTAGTATTCGCCGGGGCCGGGCAGGCGCGGGATGCCCGGCGGGACCGGCGCGTCCGGTCCGGTCGCCGCGACCTCGACCCGGCCGATCGAGTCCCCGTGGTAGTAGTCCTCCCGGATCAGCCACCACATCGGCTCGGCCGCCGGGTCGGCGGAGGCCGGGGCGACGGCGGTGTTGAGCCAGGCGTACCGCTGGTTCTGGGCGTCGACGGCGTTCATGCCGGCGAGGGTGGCCAGGAGCATGCCGACGCCGAGCGCCACGGCGGCGGCGATGACGGCGAGCCGGGTGGCGGCCTCCCGCCCGCCGGCCAGGGACAGCCGGACCGCGAACCGGATCATGCCGACACCAGCGCGTTCACCCTGCCGTCACGCACGATGACCTGCCGGTCGGCGTACGCGGCGACGCGGGCGTCGTGGGTGACCAGGACGACGGTCGTGCCCTCCTCGCGGGCCGAGGAGACCAGCAGGTCCATGACCTGCTCGCCGGTCAGCGAGTCGAGCGCGCCGGTCGGCTCGTCGGCGAACAGCGCTCCGGGCCGCCCGACGAGGCCGCGGGCCAGCGCGACCCGCTGGGCCTGCCCGCCGGACAGCTCGCCGGAGCGGCGCCGCTCCAGGCCGGTCAGGTCGAGCCGTTCGAACCAGGGCCGCGCTTCCTTCAGCGCGGCGGCCCGCTTCACGCCGTTGAGCAGCAGTGGCAGCGCGACGTTCTCCTCGGCGGTCAGCTCCGGCACGAGCTGCCCGGACTGGAACACGAACCCGAAGCGGTCCCGCCGCAGGACGCTGCGCCGGTTCTCGCTGAGGGTGTCGATCCGCCGGCCGTCGAAGTGGATCTCGCCGGCGTCGGGCACGAGGATCCCGGCCAGGCAGTGCAGCAGGGTGGACTTCCCGGAGCCGCTCGGGCCCATGATGGCGACGATCTCGCCCGGGTCCACCGCGACGCTGGCGCCGCGCAGCGCCGGCGTCTCACCGAAGGACAGCTTCACGTCCCGCGCCTCGACGGCCGTCATCCCCGCACCTCCTTCGCGAGCGCGTCCAGCCGGGCGGCTGTGGTGTCGATCCAGTGCAGGTCGGCCTCCAGGTGGAACAGGCCGTGGTCGGCCAGCATGGCGTCGACGAGGCCGCCCGAGCGCTTGATCGCGGTGAGTTCCTTCATCCGGCCCAGGTGGGCGGCGCGCTGCCGGTCGAGGTAGTCCTCGGCGGGGCGGCCGAGCATCAGCGCCAGCACCACCTTGGTGAACAGGACCGTCTGCAGGTTGGGTTCGGCCGGGACCGGCTCGGTCAGCCACGACTCGACCTCGGTGGCGCCCCGTTCGGTGATGACGTAGCGCTTGCGCTCGGGGCCGACGCCCGGCTCGACCTCGCCGATCACGATCTTGCCGTCGCGGGCGAGCCGGCTCAGCGTCGAGTAGACCTGCCCGAACGGCAGGGGCTTGCCGCGGCTGAAGAAGGCGTCGTAGTCGCGTTTCAGGTCGTAGCCGTGGCTGGGCTCGCGGTCGAGCAGGCCGAGCAGGGTCATGGGAACGCTCATGGCGTCACCATACACTGAGGGTATACCCCGCGTATATACCTTCAGCGTGCAGTCAGTTCGAAGTGCACGGTGCGGCCGGTCCTCCCCCGGCCGAGCCGGTGCGTCAGCGGCACGAGCACCCCGTGCAGCAGCGGGTGCTTGCGCACCAGCGCCCGGCTCGCCGCCCGGTGCTCCGCCCCGCTCAACCGCCGCGCCACCGCCTCGACCGCCGCCCCGGTCGGCCTGCCGAGGGCCGTCGACGGCGCCAGGGTCACCCGCGGGTCGTTGCGGATCCGCCGGGTCTTCCACGCCTTCTCGAAGCTGCGCACGTACGCCCGCTCCCCCGACACGACGACGCTCACGGCGGTCGGCACGGCCGTGCCGTCCCGCTTGAACGTCGTGAGCACCACGGTCTTCTGCCGCACCAGCGGCGCCCACCCGGAGGCCGGCGCCGGGTCGACGTAGCCGACCACCCAGCCGAGCTGCCGCAGCCGGGCCACCAGCGCGGCCAGGGCCAGCAGGGCCGACAGCAGGACCAGCCAGGTCTGGCCGGCGCTGCCACCCAGGTCGGCGTCGAGCACGTGCGACATGGTGTGCGCCGCCGCGCCGACCACGTAGCCGGCCAGCGCGACCGCCAGGGCGTCGGCCCAGATGAGCGCCAGCAGCAGGGTCGCGCCGATGCCGAGCTGGAACGCCCCGACGTCGTGCACGAAGTGCTCATTCGGCGGGAAGTTCACCGCCGCGCTGAACGAGTCCGCCCGGGCCAGCGCCCACACCCCGACGACCACCGACGCCGCACCGAGCAGAGCGGCCGTCCCACGTACCAGTGCGTTCATGTCCGTGAGACGGCCGGGCGCCCGGCGGTGTGACCGCCGGGCGCCCGGACCTCGCCGTCAGCCCTCGTGGGGGCCCTCACTGACCCGCCGCACGTCCACCTCGACGTCGATACCGCTCTCGGTGAAGACGTCGACGAACCGCTTCGCCCACTCGACCGCCTCCTCCTTCGAGCGGACCTCGACCAGACCGAAGCCGGCGATCAGCTCCTTGGTCTCGGTGAACGGCCCGTCGGTGACGGTCTTCTTCCCCTTGGTCGCGGTGATCCGCGCCGACTCCTCGCTGCTCTTGCAGAGCCCCTCGGCGGCCACCAGGATCCCGGCCTTGGCGACCTCCTCCATGTAGGCGCCCATCCGCTTCATGAACTCCGGCGACGGCTCGAAGTTGCCGGGAACGGCCTCGTCCAGCTTGTGCATCATCATGTAACGCATCTCAGTGCTTCCTCTCGGTGATCGTGTGCAGGGAAACCGCGGTGAGCCAGCCGAAGACCAGCGCCGAGCCGAGCACCAACCGGACGCTGATGCTGCCCTGGTCCGGCCAGGCCATGACGACGACCGTCGCCGCGGCGACGAGGACCGACGACAGCGCCCCCACCCGCCCGAAGCGGCGGGCGAAGACCAGGCAGGCGACGGTGAGCGCCCCGAAGGAGAGCATCGCGCCGGCCCCGTGGCCGTAGGAGTGCCAGCTCATCGTCTCCGGGTTGCCCTCCGGCGCGCCGGCCGGCCAGCCCATGCTCGGGTCGGGGCGGAGCACCCCGGCGACGACCAGCCCGACGCCGAGCACCGCGACCAGCGCCGGCCCCCACGTCCCGGCCCGCTCGCCGCGCAGCGCCCGCCGGAAGCCGACGGACCCGGCCAGCGCCAGCAGCCCGGAGACGACGAAGTTGGCGATCTGGATCCAGCCGTACTCGCCGAGGGTGAGCAGGCTGAGCGGCTGCCGGCTCAGGTCGAAGCCGTCGCGGGTGAACGCCTGGGCCAGGCCCAGGCCCAGGAACAGCGGCCCCGCGGCGGCGCCAGCGGTGAGCAGGGTGGCGGTCGAGACACGCCGCGCCGTCGCGGCCCGGGTGAGCGTCGTGCTGGTCATCGCGATCTCCTCGTCATCGGTTCTCACTGACGCGTCGATCGGGCCCACCGGGATCCGACATGACTTCTCAAGATTTTTTACGAGCCGCAGGCGGCGGCCCGGTCGAGCAGCAGCGCCCGCTCCCGGGCGTTGCCGGTGAGCGACGCCGCCCGCTCGAACTCGACCCTGGCCTCGGGCAGTCGGCCGAGCTTGAACAGCAGGTCACCGATCACGCTGGGCAGCAGGTGGTAGCCGGCCAGCGCCGACTCGGACTCCAGCTCCCGGGCCAGCTTCAGGCCGGCGGCGGGCCCGTCGGCCTGGGCGACGGCGACGGCCCGGTTCAGCTCGATCACGGGCGAGGGCACGAGCCGGGCCAGCTCCGCGTAGAGGGCGGCGATCCGCGCCCAGTCGGTCTCCTCGGGGGTACGCGCCCGCGCGTGGCAGGCCGCGATCTCGGCCTGGAGGGCGTACGGGCCGGGGTGGTCGGTGCGGGCCTGGTCGAGGGCGGCGAGGCCGCGCCGGATGAGCCACTGGTCCCAGCGGCCGCGGTCCTGGTCGTTGAGGAGGATCGGCGTGCCGTCGGGGGCGGTGCGGGCGCGGGTGCGCGACGCCTGGATCTCCAGCAGCGCGGCGAGGCCGTGCACTTCGGGCTCGCCGGGCATGAGGCCCTGAAGCAGGCGGGCCAGCCGCAGGGCCTCCTGGCAGAGGGCGGGGCGCATCCAGTCGTCGCCGGCAGTGGCCGAGTAGCCCTCGTTGAAGACGAGGTAGACGACCTCGAGGACCGAGTCGAGGCGTTCGGCGCGCTCGGCCGGACCGGGCACCTCGAACGGGATCTTCGCGGTGGCAAGGGTCTGCTTGGCGCGGGTGATGCGCTGCCCGACGGTGGGTTCGGTGGTGAGGAAGGCGCGGGCGATCTCGCCGGTGGTGAGGCCGCCGACCAGCCGCAGGGTGAGCGCGGCGCGGGCGATCGGCGACAGGATCGGGTGGCAGGCCACGAAGATGAGCCGCAGCAGGTCGTCCTCGATGTGCTCGTCGAGGGCGGCCTCGAAGTCGGGGGTGACCTGTTCGTCGAGGTCACGGCCGAGTTCGGCGAGCGTACGCTGCTGGGTCTGCCGGCGGCGCAGCGTGTCGACGGCCCGGCGCTTGCCGACGGTGGTCAGCCACGCCCCCGGGTTGGCCGGGACGCCGTCGCGCGGCCACTGCTCCAGCGCGGCGACCAGCGCGTCCTGGGCCAGTTCCTCGGCCAGGCCGACGTCGCGGACCAGCGCCGCGATGCCGGCGACGACCCGGGCGGCCTCCATGCGCCACACCGCCTCGACGGTGCGCCGCGCCTCGGACTCCCCCACGGCCACATCACAGCAGGTCAGGCCGCCGTCCGCCACCACCTGTGAGGCCGGGCACGATGGCGGGACGGACGAGGCCGGAGGAAGTGTCGTAGGCGGCTCGTAGCCTGGCGCAGTCATCGACGATCGCAGGGAGACGACGTGCTCGACCACTTCTCCGTCATGGTGAGCGACCTGCCGGCCAGTGCCGCCTTCTACGACGCGGTGCTCGCCCCGCTGGGCGCCCGCCGGATCATGGAGCCCGGCCCGATCGGCTACGGCGTCGACAGTCCCGACTTCTGGCTGGTGCCCGCGCCCGCCGACGCGGGCGCGCCGCTCGAGTCGCACATCGCCTTCACCGCCCCGGACCGGGCCGCGGTGCAGGCGTTCCACGACGCGGCCGTGGCGGCCGGGGCCGAGGTGCTGCACGCGCCGCGGGTGTGGCCGGAATACCACCCGACCTACTTCGGGGCTTTCGTGCGGGACCCGGACGGCAACAACGTCGAGGCGGTCTGCCACCGGCCGGAGTGACCCGGAGGGGCACGATGGAGGGGTGGACATCGAGCCGGTCGACTGCGCGCCCGTGCGGGCGATCCGGCGTGCCTGGCTGCGGCAGCGCTGGCAGGACTTGACGTTCCTGCACTGGGCGGTCGCGCCCGAGGTCGTCGCACCGCTGCTGCCGCCCGGCACCCGGCCGGACACCCTCGACGGGCTCAGCTATGTCGGGCTGATCGGCTTCCGGATGGTGGGGCTGGGTTTCGGGCGGGGGCCGGGCGTGCCGTACTTCGGCACCTTCTGGGAGACCAACGTCCGGCTCTACTCGGTCGACGGCACCGGGCGGCGGGCCGTGGTGTTCCGCTCGCTGGACGCGTCCCGGCTGGTGCCGGTGCTGGTGGCGCAGCTGAGCCTGCGGCTGCCCTACAAGTGGTCGGCGATGCGGCTGGACCGGGACGGGGATCGCCTGACCTACCGCTGCCGGCGCCGCTGGCCCGGCCCGGCCGGCGCGGCCAGCCGGATGGAGGTGCGGGTCGGTGAGCCGATCGCCGACCCGACCCCGCTGGAGCACTTCCTCACCGCCCGCTGGGGCCTGCACACCCGGGCGTACGGGCGCACCCGGCACCTGCCGAACTGGCATCCGCAGTGGCCGTTGCACCGCGCCGACCTGCTGCACCTGGATGACGATCTGGTCACCGCCGCCGGGCTGCCGTCACCGGCCGGGCCGCCGGCCAGCGTGCTCTACTCCCCCGGCATCCCGGTGGTGTTCGGCGGCCCGGCGCCGCTGCGCTGAGGTGTCAGCGCACGCGGGTCGGGCGTGCCGCGCGGCACGCCCGGCCGGCAGCGGCGCTCTCGGTGGGCGGCCAGCCGGCCGCCCACCGCGCCGTGGCCGTCACGGCCCCGCTGGTCGGCGTCGAGCACCTGCTCAGCACGATCGCCGGACCGGTCTTCGAAGTACGGCAACCTCCCCGTCAACGTTCGCTCAGTTCCCGTGACCTCGTTGGTCACCTGCGGCCGAAACGATCACCGCGTCCCCGGCCGACCTCCGAGCGAACGGCGAGTCCATCGTGTCCTCCACGCACCGCGCCCCGCGTCGACTGTGGGCGGTACTCGCGCTGGCGCTGGTGGGCGTGCTGGTCCCGGACCCGGCCTCGGCGCATCCCTTCGGCGCTCCACAGCAGATCGAGGTCGCCGGTGAGAGCGATCATCGGGTGCGGGTCCGCTGGCTCGTCGGCGGGACCGACGACCTGACGCTGCTCGGCATCGACCTCGGCGTGCTGCCGAAGGACCGCGTGATGCTCGACGGTGCGGTGACCTACTCCGACTCCGACGCCGAGGCGTTGGCCAAGGCCCCCGAGTTCGCCGGGTACCTGACCGAGCGGATCAACGTGACCCAGGACGGACGGTCCTGCGACGGCGAGGTGAGCATCGCCGGTGACCTGACGAAGGCCGGCGCCGAGGTGCTGTTCACCTGCCCCGAACCGGTGAGCACGGTGACCGTGACGTCCCGGATGCTCACCGACCTGCACGAGGCATACCGGACACTCGCGCGGGGCCCCGGCGGCCAGAAGGCCGTGTACGACGCCCGGCACGAGTCGGCCGACTGGACCGTCTCGGCCGGCCCGGGCACGCGATCCGACGTTGCGTCGACCCGATCCGCGGTTGCTGCGGACGAGAGCGCCCGGCAACTCCTCGTCGCCGGGGGCGTCATGCTGGCCGCCGTCGCGGCCGGCATCTTCTGGTATCGCCGACGGCTGCGAAGGGCCTGACACATGGATGCGACCACCGGCATCGGCACCGTCCTCCCGGGTTCCGGTCCCGCCGCCCACCTCGCCATCGGTGATCTCTTCGGCGCCGCCGGGCTGGGCGATCGGCTGATCGAGACGGTGCAGTCACCGGGTTTCGTGCCGGTGACGCTGGTGATCGCATTCCTGGCCGGGGCCGCACACGGGCTCGCGCCCGGCCACGGCAAGAGCCTCGCCGCGGCGTACCTGATCGGTTCCCGCGGCCGGGTCCGCGACGCCGCCTGGCTGGGAGTCTCGGTGGCCGTCATGCACACCGTCTCGGTGCTGGCCATCGCCGTCGCCTGGACCTTCTTCTCCCTCTCCGACCTGGTCAGCCTGGAGCGCCTGACCACCGGGCTCCAGCTGGTCGCCGGCCTGACCGTCGTCGCCGTCGGGCTCTGGCTGCTGCGACGCCACCTGCGCGGGCACGGTCACGGCCACGCTCATGACCACAGCCACAGCCACGGCCAGGCGCACAGCCACAGCCATGACCACGGCCACACCTCGCGGCCGGGTCTGCTCCTGCTGGGCATCTCCGGCGGCCTGACGCCGTCGCCTGCGGCCTTCCTCGTGCTGGCGACCGGCATCTTCGCCGGCCGGGCCGGGTTCGCCCTGGTCCTGGTGGCCTGCTTCGGCCTCGGGCTCGCCGCGGTGCTCTTCACCGTCGGGCTCCTGGCACTCACCGGCCGCTCCCTCGTGCTACGCGCCGGCTCCTCCCGCGCCCTCCTGCACGTGGCCGCGCGGGTGGCCCCCGTGCTGGCCGCCTGCGGCATCACCCTCATCGGCCTCGGCATCTCCGCCGCCGCCGTGGCCGGCCTGCCCGGCACCTGACCCGGGCCCGCGGATCGGCGACCAGTGACCCACCACCAACACCAGAAGAACCCCCAACCAAAGGAGATGTCGTGACCACACGACTCGCGATCGCCCGAGGGTGGCGCCGGCTCGGCGCGTCCACGCTCGGGCTCGCGGTGGCCGCCGGTGCGCTGCTGTTACCCGCCCAGGACGCGCCGACGCTCGGCCGCGTCAACCAGGCCGCCGCGGCCGTCCCGGCCGCCGACGTCCTCGACGTCGCCTTCACCGGCGGCACCGCCACCGACCGGGCGCAGAACCTCGCCCCCACCATCTGGGGCGCTCCGACCTACACCACCGACACCGCGTTCGGCCACGAACTTCTGAAGGTGGACGGCGTCGACGACGCGGTCTCCTTCGACTTCGCCGACCAGTGGAGCCGGTTCTCCACCGGCTTCGCCATCGAGTGCGTCTTCCGGGTCGACACCGCCATGCCGGTCAGCAGTGAGAAGGACCTCTGCTCCGACAAGGAGGGTGGCGGCTTCTCCGTCTACGTCACCGGCGGCAACCTCGGCACGATGGCCCACATCGGTGGCGGCTACAAGTCGGTGCTGACGCCGATCACCGGCAACCGCTGGTACCACGCCGTCTCGGCCTGGGACGGCCAGACGCTGCGCCTCTACCTCAACGGCCAGCTGGCCGGCTCCGCCGCGGCCACCGGCGCGCTCACCCCGCCCGCCGCGACCTCGCGCCGGTTCGTGATCGGCGCCGACGCGGCCCCCACCGGCATCGGGCAGGTCGCCCCGCCGGCCTCCTTCGCCGCCAGCAAGGTCTGGACCCGGTCGCTGGCCGCCGCCGAGGCGGCCGAGCTGGCCTCGGCGTACGGGCTCGCGCCGCAGGTGCCCGTCGCCGACGTCCTCGACGTCGACTTCGACGACAGCACCCCGAAGGACGACGCGCAGAACCTCGCCGTCACCACCGTCGGCGAGCCGGTCATCGCGCAGGACAGCGCGGTGAAGGTGCCGGTCGCGTCCTTCGACGGCGCCAACGACGCGTACGCCTACGCGATGGGCGACGCGCAGTGGGCGAAGATCCGCAACCAGGTCTCGATCGAGTGCACCTTCAAGGACAACGGCACGCTGCCCAACTCCGGTGAGCACTCGGTGTGCTCGGAGAAGGAGAGCGGCGGCTACTCGATCGTGGTGTACGGCGACAAGCTGACCTTCGCCGTGTACGCCAACGGCGCGTACCGCAACGCCCAGGTCGCCATCTCCTCCGGCCGCTGGTACCACGCCGTCGGCACCTGGGACGGCGCCACGGCCCGCCTGTACGTCGACGGTGTCCTGGCCGCCTCGGTCGCCGCGCCCGCCCCGCTGGGGCTGCCCGGCGGCGCCGCCCGCAACAACTTCTTCGTGGGCGCCGACGCGGTCAACCAGTTCTGGGCGCCGGCGACCGTACGCAACGCCCGCATCTACTCCCGGGCTCTGGGCCTGGACGAGGTGCAGGCCCTCAACGTCGCCGCGCTCGGTGACGTCCGGGACGCGGGCGTCGCGATCACCGCGACCGTGCCGGCCGAGGGCGCCCACCTCAGCCGCCCGACCGAGTTCCAGGTGACGGTCGCCAACCAGGGCAACGCCACCGGCTGGCGCTACCTGCTCGACGGCCAGCCCGTGCAGGTCGGCCAGGAGATCGGCGGCGGCCTGAAGTCCGGCGGCCACACCCTGGAGATCTCGGCGACCGACGTGTTCGGCAAGCCGGTCGCCAGGACCGTCCGGTTCACCTCCGACGCCATCCCGACCGGTGGCGGCACCGACGTCGGCCAGGGCAGCGGCCGGGTCACCCTCTCGGCGATCGCCCACAACCCCGACGGCGGTGACGTCACCACCACCTTCAAGCAGGCCACCCCGAGCGTGCCGGCGGGCGGCTTCCAGGGCGTCGTCCCGGTCATGCCCGCCACCCTCGACTTCTCCTACACCGAGGGCGGCCAGATCGGCGCGAGCCCGCGCCCCGACGGCAAGCTCGCGAACAGCCCGTCCACCGGCAACATCCCGTTCCAGCGGTTCGACGTCCAGGTGCCGCCGTCGGGCGAGCGCCGCCAGATTCTGTGGAGCGGCGTGGTCGACCCCGAGCGGGCCGTCTCCCTGCTCGCCTGGAACACCGCCACCACGGCGTGGACCGAGCTCGCCACCGCACGCGGCCAGGCCGAGGGCGACACCACGCTGAAGGCCGCCGTCCGGCCCGAGGTCGTCGACAACGGCACGGTGCACGTCCTGGTCGTCGGCGTGGACCCGTTCGCCGACGACCTCGCACCGCGCGACGGCTCGGCCGGCGCCCCGGCGAACCGGGACCACTTCGACGACCCCGCGTCGTACGACTTCTCGCTCGCCCACTTCACCGACACCCAGTACCTCGCCGAGGGTGCGGCCGGCGGCACCTACGACGACTTCGACGGCGTCGACGAGCCGACCGACAAGATGACGATGGAGGAGCGGGCGCTCTGGCAGAAGTCCTACCGGGACTCCACCCGGTGGCTCGCCGAGAACGGCTCCGGCAAGAAGATCGCCTACACCGCGCACACCGGTGACGTCATCGAGAACGACTACTCCGACCCGCTCGCCAAGGACTCGAACGGCAACCTGCTCTACCCGGGCCTGGACGAGCAGGTGACCCGCGAGTTCCAGTTCACCTCGGAGGCGCAGCGGACCCTCGATGACGCGGGCCTGGTCAACCAGGTCGTCGCGGGTAACCACGACAACCAGGGCGGCAACGAGACCGGCCCGGCGTCCCGCTTCAACAAGTACTACGGGCCGGACCGCTACTACGACGGCTCACAGAAGTGGCCGGCCGTGTCCAAGGCGTCGTACCACGCGTGGGACGAGACCACCGACGCGGCGGGCAACACGGTCACCCGGGGCAAGGACAACCAGAACAACTACGTCCTGTTCTCCGCCGGCGGGCTGGACTTCGTGGCCGTCGGCCTGTCCTACGGCGTCACCCAGGCCGAGGCCGACTGGGCCAGCTCGGTGTTCCAGCGGTACCACGACCGCAACGGCATCCTGCTCACCCACGCCTACCTCGCTCCGTCCGGGACGCCGGACGGCCGCGGAGCCAACTTCTCCACCGACGGCTCCCGGGCCTTCTCGACCATCGTCCGGGCCAACCCGAACGTGTTCCTGGTCCTCGCCGGCCACGAGCACGGCGTCGGCACCAACCTCAAGACCGGGGTCGGCGTGACGGTGTCCCACGACGTGGTCGAGCTGCTCGCGGACTACCAGTTCTACAAGATGACCGCCGGCGAGCTGTGGCCGGAGAAGGTCGACGCCAACGGCAACCTCGACCTCAACGGCGACGGCACCGTCGACCACAAGGCGACCGACCTGCTCCAGTTCGGCGCCAGCTTCCTGCGCCTGCTGCAGATCGACGTCGAGCGGTCCGAGATGAGCATCGACACCTACTCGCCGATGCTGAACAACTACGGCGCCACCGAGTACGACGACCGCAAGCGCTACAACGGCGCCGAGGACAACATGGTGCTGCCGATCGACCTGTCCAGCCGGACCACCAGCTTCGGCACGGACAGCCTGGTCGTCGTCACCCCGACCGACACGGTGATCGGTACGGCCACCGCGAAGTCGGGCTGGCCGGCCAGCGTGGCGTGGACGGGCCTGACCGAGGGCGAGCTGTACGCCTGGACCAGCACCAGCCGCACCGGCGACGGCGACCAGGTCGGCTCGGCCGACCAGTTCGGCGGCTTCTTCACCGCCACCGCCGCCGGCACCGACGTCACCCCGCCGGTGCTCACCGTCGCCGCGTCGACCACGGTCGAACAGGGCAAGGACTTCGACCCGCTCGCCGGGGTCACCGCGGTCGACAACACCGACGGCGACGTCACCGACCGGATCCAGGTGGTCGGCACCGTCGACACCGGCACCCCGGGCAGCTACGCCCTCACCTACCTGGTCTCCGACACCAACGGCAACCAGGCGGTCGCCAGCCGCGTGGTCACCGTGACGAAGACCCCGACCGACGTGAGCATCCCGACGTCGGTGCGCGCCGACGACGTGACGGCCACCTGGCGCAAGAGCGTGAAGCTCACCGCCACGGTGACGCCGAGCTCGGCGACCGGCCCCGTGCAGTTCCTCATCGGCGAGGACGTGCTGTGCGAGGCCCAGGTGAAGAAGGGCACGGCGACCTGCACGGTCGACCGGCTGCCCAGCCCCGGCACGCACCAGGTGCGGGCCGTCTACGGCGGCGACAGGAAGCACGCGCCGTCGTACGACGACTTCACCCTGACGGTGGTCGAGCGCCGCCGCTGATCGAAAGGTTCATGCACCCCTGAGCGGGGCCGGCCCGATCGGGCCGGCCCCGCTTCCCGTCCCCCTCACGGCACGGCGCCGCGGCGGGGGTCGCCGTGGACCAGGGTGGTGAGCCGTCAGCGCAGCGGGTCGTCGGTGCCGCGCGGGACGTCGGGCCGGCAGCGGCGGACCCGGTCGGCGGCCAGCCGCCCGCCCACCGCGAGGCCGTACCGCTCCACCGCCGCCAGGCCGTAGGCGCTGCACGTGGGGGTGTAGCGGCACTGGGCGGGCCAGCGGTGCGACAGCCAGCGGCGGTAGCCGAGGATGGCGGCGCGCCCGGCGCGGTCCATGGCCGGCCGGCGCACCACGCCGGCGGCGACCGAGCCGAGGGTCAGCAGCAGCGAGAAGAGGCCGAGGTCGCAGCAGCCGGGGCCGTCACAGTCGGGCAGGTCGCAGCTGCACCAGTCCCGGTCCTTCTTCTTGTGGCGCCGCTTCCGCATGATCACGACGCCATGATGCGACACCCGCGCCAGCGACCGATCTACCGTCGTCAGGCTGCTGCGGCGGCTCGGGTCAGGCAGGCCGGCACGTCGCCGCGGTGGTAGGGGTGTTCGCTCGGTTCGATGCCGGCGAGGAACATCGCGTACACGGCGGCCAGCCGCAGCTCGGCGACCGGGCGGAGCAGGTCGACGGCGCGCTGCGGGTCGCTGCCCGGCACGTCGGCCCGCCAGCGGGCCGCCCAGGCGTCGCGCAGCCGGGCCGCGACGGGCGGGTCGAGCGTCTCGGTGAGGCGCAGGATGTCGAAGGCGGGGTGGCCGACGAAGGCGTCGCCCCAGTCGATGACGGTCCGCCGGGTGCCGTCGCCGCGCACGTTGCCGGGGTGCAGGTCGCCGTGGACCAGGGTGTCGGGCAGGCCGCAGTCGCGGACCCGGTCGAGCCGGTCGTCGAGGCCGGCGAGCAGGTCGGCGGCCACCGTGGTGTCGTGCGGGGCCAGCCGGTCGCGGATCCAGCCGGCCAGCGCCGGCCCGCGCAGATCGGGTACGCCGGCCGCGACCAGCGCGGCGGCCTCCCCGGCGGCGCGCAGCTGGACGGGGTGGTGCTCGGCGGCGACGGCGGCCCGCTCGGCCTCGTCGGCGTCGTAGCGGTCCTCGCCGGGCACGTGGTCGAGCAGGATCCGGCCGGTGCCGTCGGCGGCGAGCAGGGTGGGGGCGACCGTGGGCGCGGCGGTGCCGAGCCAGCGCAGCACGGCGGCCTCGTGCCGGAAGAACGGGGGCACCTGCTTGAGCCAGGCGCTGCCGGCCGGGCCGTCGAGCCGCCAGATGGCCGACAGGTTCCAGGTGCGCTGCTGCGCCACGGCGGTCACCGGCCGGCCGAGCCGGCGCAGCTCCCCGGTGGCCCAGGCGATGCTGCGGGCCGGGCCGCCGGGCTCGGCGTACGGGGCGCGCAGCGGGTGCGGCGTGAGGTCCACCGCTGCCGGGGCCAGGGGTACGGCGGGTGGCTCGGTGACCTGGCCCAGGTAGGTGACGTGGCCGCCGGGCGGTTCGGGGCGGTCGCCGGTGAGCAGCCGCAGCACGGCCACATCGACGCCGTGCCGGCGGCGGGCCCCGTCGACGATCGAGCCGACCTCCTGCCACCACGGCTCCGGCACGTCGTACGGGGGCAGGGCGCCGAGGGGCCGGCCGTCGGCGTCGAGCAGGACCAGGGTCACGGTGCGGGACACGTGCCGGAGGCTAGCCGCGCACCCTGAGGGTCGCGAACGGTTAATCCGGGGGGCCGGTCGGGGGTGAGCCCGGATGTTCCCGGCCGGCCTGGCGACGAGGCTGAGGCCATGACCCTCACCGATATCCGGACGCGTCCCGCGTACCCCTGGTTGCGGCCGGTGGCCGTGACCGCGTCGCTGCTGCTCCTGGGCTACGGCCTGCTGCGCCTGATCGACCGCCTGGACGGGCACAGCGACAAGGGCGCCTGGGCGTGGAACACCGGGCACACCCTGTTCCTGCTCGGCATTCTCGGGTTCGCGGCGCTGATCGTGGGCCTGCACGGGGTGCTGCGTACCCGCTCGACGCGGCTGCGGGCGGTGGATGACGTGGCGGCGCTCGCCGGCCTGGTCGGCGCGGCCGCCTTCGTCTGGGTGATCCTGGGCGACCTGTTCCCGCGTTTCGCCGACGCGGTGGACACGCCGGATCTGGTGTTGCTGGGCGGGCCGGTGTTGTTCGAGGTGGGCCTGCTGGTGCTGCTCTACCGGTCCGCCGCGGCGCGGCTGCTGCCGGTGTGGGCGCCGGTGCTGACGCTGGTCGGGTTCGTGGCGATCGCCGTGAACCTGGACCTGCTGCCGATCGGCGCGGCCCTGGTCCTCGCCGGCCTGCTCCCGCTGCGGGCGACGGCCCGCGCGCCGCGCCTAGGCTAGCGGTCCCGGGTGGACGGTCAGGTCCAGAAGGTCCGGCGGAAGCCCTGGTTGCCGGCGCAGGCGTCGCGCCGCCCGCCGGTCAGGCTCACCGTGCCGTCGCGGCACTGCACCAGCCAGCCGTGGCCGGACCAGAAGCCGGGCACGCAGTCGAACCAGTCGCAGATTCCCGGGGCCGGTTTGCGGATCCGGGTGCCGCCGCAGAAGTCGTACCCGTAGGGGTTGGCCGGGGCGCCGCAGCGGCGTTCGGCGGCCGGGCGCGGCGTGGCGCTCCGGGCCGGCGGCGGCGCCGGCGCGGGCCGGGTCCGCTGCGGTTTGGGGGTGGGCTTGACCTGGACGGCGGGGGCGATCGCCGGAGGCGCGGGGGTGGCGGTGGCGTCCGGGGTGGCCGCGGCGGCCCGGTCCGAGCCGGGGCGCACCGGCGGGTCGGACTCGAAGAGCATGGCCGGCACGATCAGGGCGAGGGCCAGGGCGACCGCGACGGTTCGCCGGCCGCCGGGGAGCAGCCCGGAGAGCCGGGCCTGGGCCGGGGTGAGCACGGCCGGCCGTTCCGGCCGCTCCGCCTCGTGCTCGGCGATCAGCTCGTCGAGCTGGGCGACGACCGCGGGGCGCTGCTCGATCGCGTCGGCGAAGGCGAGGGCGAGCTTGAACCGGAAGTCGGCCACTGCGCCGGTGGGCAGCAGCAGGCCGGAGGTGCGCCGCCGGTCCAGGACCTGGATCAGCGTGACCGGCGCCGCCGGGTCGTGGGACAGGCCGGTCATCCGCCCGTACGTCCAGTCGCGCCGGCCGCGCCCGCCGAGCAGGACGAGACGGCGGTTGGTGAGCACGGCGAGCCCGGCGTCGACGACCTTGACCCCTTCGGGGCGGCGGGGGCGCAGCACCGGAGGTTCCGGGTCGACGGTCAGCTCGGGGGCCGGCAGCACGGCGGTGTGCCGCATCTCGACCAGTTGCGCGGCCGGCAGTGTCCAGAAGACCACCTCGCCGGGGGCCAGTTCGATGGGCAGGCCCTCGCCGGCCTCGAGCGAGCCGTGGAAGGAGCCGGCGAGGGTACGCAGTCGGCGCAGCTCCTCGTCGCGGTGTCGCCACGCCTCGTCGGCCGCGCGGAAGGCCCGCTGCCGCCGGTCGTTGTGCCGGTGCGCCCACCGGTAACGCCATGTGGAACCCGTCGAATCAGTTATCGCCACGCCGACTCCTCCGCCGCGCGAGCCCACCAATCGGGGTGTCTTTCATGTCAACGGCGGGGCGGGGGTGGCAAGACACGCGTAAGTCGCTGATTTGACCGAATGGGTGATTGCGGGACACGTTAGGCGGAATCCACTGCGTTGGGTGCGCTTACTCCGGTGGCGGGGCTCCGGTCGTCATGGCGCGGGCCGTGATCTCGTCGAACCAGTCGCGCAGGTCCAGCGGCGTGGCCACCGGCAGCCCGGTCGCCGTGGCCTGCTCCGGGTGCAGCCGGTCGACCGGCTCGCCGTAGCCGGTGAGCACCGGCTGGTTCTCGTCGATGTGGTTGCGCCAGTCGGAGTGGTACACCGCCCAGCGCGCCTCGGGGCTGGCGTGCAGCAGGCACTCGCCGTCAGGCCGACATAGATGATCACCGGTCTCCAGCCTCCCACTTTCGCCGTGCGGCACCCTGGGCGGCTCGGTAACGTCAGCCGCAGGGCGGGACGCGCCGCGGCCCCCGGGACGCGAGGAGGTGCACCGGTGGGCGACCCGGCCGTCGTGGTGGGGGTGGACATCGGCACCACCAGCACCAAGGCGGTCGCATACGACACCGGTGGCCGGCAGCTCGCCACCCACTCGATCGGCTACCCCCTGGAAGAACCCCACCCCGGATACGCCGAGCAGGACCCGGCACTGATCTTCGACGCCGTGGTCGGGTCGATCCGGGCGGTGGCCCAGGAGCTGGGCCGGCCTGTCGCCGGCCTGTCGTTCAGCACCGCGATGCACAGCCTGATCGGGCTGGACGCCGACGGCACCCCGCTCACCCCCTCGGTCACCTGGGCCGACTCCCGGGCCAGCGCGCAGGCCGAACGGCTGCGCGCCGTGCCCTCCGGACTGGCCATCCACCGCCGCACCGGCACCCCGGTGCACCCGATGGCGCCGCTGCCCAAGCTGGTCTGGTTCGCCGAGCAGCAACCGAAGCTGCACGAGCGGGTCGCGCACTGGGTGAGCATCAAGGACTACGTGCTGCTGCGGCTGGCCGACGCGCTGGTCACCGACCACTCGGTCGCCTCCGCCACCGGCCTCATGGACATCTACCGGCTAGCGTGGGACGCCGAGGCGCTGCGCATCGCCGGGATCACCGAGGAGCAGCTTCCGCAGCTCGTCCCCACCACCCACGTGCTGCCCGGGCTGACCGCCGAAGCCGCCCGGGCCACCGGCCTGCCCGCGAGCACCCCGATCGTGGTGGGCGCGGGCGACGGGCCGCTGGCGAACCTGGGGCTCGGTGCCGTGCATCCCGGCGAGGTGGCCTGCTCGATCGGCACCAGCGGGGCGATGCGGGTGATGGTGGAGCGCCCCGGCGTCGACCCGCTCGGCGGCGTCTTCTGCTATGCCCTCACCGAGCAGCGGTGGGTGGTCGGCGGGGCGATCAACAACGGCGGGATCGTCCTCCAGTGGGCCAACGAGGCGCTCGCCCCCGAGCTGGGCGAGCACGCCGAGGAGGAGCTTCTCGACCTGGCCGCCCGGGCGCCGGTCGGCTCCGGCGGGCTGATCATGTTGCCGTACCTGCTCAGCGAGCGGGCGCCGCACTGGAGCGCGCTGCCCCGCGGCGCGTACGTGGGGCTGACCCACGGGCACGGGCGGCCACACCTGGTCCGGGCCGCGCTGGAGGGGGTCTGCCAGCAACTCGCCCTGGTCCTCGCCTCGGTCCGGGCGGCCGGCAACGAGGTACGCGAGGTCCGCGCCAGCGGCGGCTTCGCCCGCAGCCCGCTGTGGCGGCAGATCCTCGCCGACGCGCTCGGCATGCCGGTGCGCTTCCCGGCCGGGCACGAGGGCTCCAGCTTCGGGGCGGCCCTGCTCGGCATGCAGGCGCTCGGCCTGATCGAGTCGATCGAGGTCGCCGCTGACCTGGTTCGCATCGAGGAGACGGTCCGCCCGGATCCCGCCTCCGCCGCCACGTACGCAGCACTGCTGCCGCTGTTCTCCGAGCTGTACGACGCGCTCGTACCGACGTTCGCGTCGCTGCGGCGGCTGGCCCCAAGCCTGCCGCCGGAGCCACCACCCACCGCTCCTCCCCAGTGATCGCCCGTCCCGGAGGCACGGACGACTACCGAAGGTCGTGATTGCCGTGGTCACACTGCTCGCCGCACCGGCGGAACCCCTCACCAACGCCGGCAACACCCAGCTCGTCATCGCCGCCCTGCTCGGCATCGCCGCGGTCGTGGTACTCATCGCCTGGGGCAAGGTGCACCCGTTCCTGTCGCTGATCCTCGGCGCGGCCGTGCTCGGCGTGGTCGCCGGCGTCAGCGCCGACAAGATCGTCACCTCGTTCAGCGGCGGGGTCGGCTCCACCGTCGGCGGCGTGGGCCTGCTCATCGCCCTCGGCGCGATGATCGGCGGCCTGCTCGCCGAGTCTGGCGGCGCCGACAGCATCGTGGAACGGGTGGTCGGCCGGGTCTCCGGCGGCGCGCTGCCCTGGGCCATGGCCGGCGTGGCCGCGCTGATCGGCCTCCCGCTCTTCTTCGAGGTCGGCGTGGTGCTGCTGGTGCCGATCGTGCTGCTGGTCTCCCGCCGGGTCGACGTGCCGCTCATGAAGATCGGCATCCCGGCGCTGGCGGGCCTGTCGGTGCTGCACGGTCTCGTGCCCCCGCACCCCGGCCCGCTGGTCGCCATCGACGCCCTCGGCGCCAACCTCGGCCAGACCCTGGCGCTGGGCCTGCTCGTGGCGATCCCCACGGTGATCATCGCGGGCCCGGTCTTCGGCAACTTCATCGCCCGGTACGTGCCGGCCACCGCGCCGGAGGCGCTGCTGCCCACCCGGCGGCCGCTCGCCGTCGGCGGAGACCGGCGGCCGACCCGCCCCGGCGAGGGCCGCCTCGACGCCGATGGCGACCTGGTCACCGAGGACGACCTGATCAACCCGGGCGCCGGCCGCCCCGGCGCCCCGATCGACGAGCCGGTCGGCCCGCGCGCCCGCCGCGAGCCGGCGCTCTGGGCCGCCGTGGTCACCGTGCTGCTCCCGGTGGTGCTCATGCTGCTGCGCGCCATCGGCGAGCTGACCCTGGCCGAGGACACCGGCGGCCGCAAGGCGCTCGACATCATCGGCACCCCGATCGTCGCGCTGCTGGCCGGCGTCATCTTCGCGATGATCTTCCTGGGCTACCGGACAGGGTTCAGCCGCAACCAGGTCTCCGGCTTCCTGGGCGGCTCACTGCCGGCGATCGCCGGCATTCTGCTGATCGTCGCCGCGGGCGGCGGCTTCAAGCAGGTGCTGGTCGACGCGGGCGTCGGCAACCTGGTCGCCGACGCTGCCAAGGGCGCGAACCTGTCGCCGCTGCTGCTGGGCTGGCTCGTCGCGGTCGGCATCCGGGTGGCTACCGGCTCGGCCACCGTCGCCACCATCACCGCGGCCGGCATCGTCTCGCCGCTCGCGGCCACCCTCCAGGGCCCCGAGGTGGCGCTGCTGGCCCTGGCCGTCGGCTGCGGGTCGCTGTTCTTCTCGCACGTCAACGACGCCGGCTTCTGGCTCGTGAAGGAGTACTTCGGGTTGACCGTCGGGCAGACCATCAAGAGCTGGTCGGTGATGGAGACGATCATCTCGGTGGTCGGCTTCGCCGGCGTCCTCCTGCTCGACCTGATCTTGTAGCAGGAACCTGTCGCGCGGGCGCCCGGCCAGGCGGTCGGGCGCCCACGGTCACGGCGCCTCGACGCCGGAGATGCGGAACCGGTGCACCTCGGCGCCAAGGATCATCGCCGCCTGCTCCCCGTCCGGGCCGGAGCCGCGGAAGTCGAGCAGCTGCTCGTCGGATTCCCACCGCTCGTAGACGTTGATCCGGCCCGGCTCGACCAGGTCCGCGCTGACCGCGAAGTCCACGCAACCCGGCGCCGAGCGGGCCGCCCGCACGACCTCCGTGCAGGAGGACAGGTAGGCGTCCCGCTGGGCCGGGTCGACGTAGAGGGTGCCGGCGACGATGATCACGTGACCTCCCGAGGGTGAGCCGTCCGGCCCATCCTGGCACCCGGGACCGGTCAGGCCCGGCTGATCGCGTTGGCGTGGATCGCCTCGTTCAGGTACGCGGCCAGCCCCGGCCGGATCTTCTCGTAGTACGCGGTGAACCGCGGGTCCGCCAGGTACATGTCCGCGAGCCCGGTGTGGATCTCGTACGAGCAGTCGTAGAACCACCGGCTGATGAGCTGCCGGTGCTCCTCGGCCAGCGCCATCGCCTCCGGCGAGTCGGCCGGCGCGCCCGACGCCATCAGCGCGGTGATCCGCCGCCCCCACTCCTCGTTCTCGGCCTTGTTGCGGAGCCAATCGTCCTTGGAGTAGCGGGCGGCCCGCTCGGTCGACTGTCGGTACGGCTCGGTGCTGCCCCAGCGCCGCTCGGCCTCCTCGGCGTGCTCGTCCGGGTCGAAGTCCCCGAACACCTCGAACCGCTCCTCCGGGGTGAGCTGAATGTCCAACTTTCTCGCCTCCATCGCGAGTTCGATCGCCGCGACCATGTCCTTCAGCTTCCCGATCCGTCCGCTCAGCAGCTCATGCTGCCGGCGCAGGTGCGGCAGCGGGTCGCCGCCCGGGTCGTCGAGGATCTCGGCGATCTCCTCCAACGGGAACCCCAGCTCCCGGTAGGCCCGGATCAGCTGCAACCGTTCCAGGTCCGCGTCGTCGTAGCGGCGGTAGCCCGCCGCCGTGCGGCCGCTCGGCGAGAGCAGCCCGATCTCGTCGTAGTGGTGCAGCGTGCGGACCGTCACCCGGGCCGCCCGCGCCACCTGACCCACCGTGTACGCCATGGTTCCTCCCTTCCGCCACCAAGGCTGCCGCCTCCCGTTGCGTGAGGGTCAAGCCCGATTCTGCGGCCCGTGGGCTCCGGCTGGCGGGAAACGGCGACCGCCCCCGGCCTCCGCCGGGGATGCGGGGGGCCGGGGGCGATCGGGGACCGGATCAGGTGGTGACCCGCTCCCTCTCCGGGGCGGCGAACGCCGCGCTGGCCGGGGTGCGGAAGGCGTGCACCAGGCCGGCGACCGAGAGCAGCAGGAGCAGCGCCGCGCCGAGGTACATGGCCAGGGCGCCCTGCTCGGCCTTGCGGCCGAACTCGCTGAACCCGTACGAGGTGAGCAGCATGCCGCGCAGCGTCTCGCCCTTGAACACGGTCTCCCGCTGGGCGGTGACGTCGGCGAGCTGCTTCTGAAGGTCGGCCAGGTTGGCGGCCTTGGCCTGCTCGGCCTGGGCCACCTGCTCGCGCAGCGCGGTCTGCGGGGCGCCCAGGTCGGCGTAGGTCTTGCCGCCGCCGATCGACTTCAGGTGCAGGCCGATGTACTCGTTGGCGTAGCACTCGGCCTGCTTGCCGCTGTTGAGCTGCTTGCCGGCGTACTCGCGCAGACAGTCCGACTTCTTCTCCTCGTCGCTGAGCTTGTCGGCCGGGGTGAAGCTGATGTGCTGGGCGGCGAGCTGGTCGTGCACGTAGTGGTTGGCGAAGTTGGCGTTCGTCGTCAGGACGACGCCGACGACGAGCAGCAGGACCGCGAGGCCCAGCCCACCGATGCTGAACAACAGGTCGAGCGTCCGTCGCTTCATGGTTATCTCCTGTGTGGATGGTGTCGTTCGTTGTTTGCGACACCATCGTGGCGGTGGACGGGGCACCGCGAGCAGGGCCGAACCCCCTGTCCTGTCCGGGACCTTCGACCCTGAGCCGGCCGGGCCGGTCAGCGGGCCGCGTCGACCGGGGCGAACGTGTCGAGCAGCCCGGACAGGGTGACCGGGCGGCCGTAGCGCCAGCCCTGGCCGTGCAGGCAGCCGATCGCGGTCACCGCGGCGTGCTGCCCGCCGGTCTCCACGCCCTCGGCCACCACGGCCAGGTCGAAGGCGCCGGCCAGCCGGTTGACCATCTCCACCGTGGCGTACGCCCGCGCGTCGTCGGCGTCGAGGCGGGCCACGAAGGACCGGTCGATCTTCAGTTCGGTGGCCGGGATGCGGTGCAGGTAGCTCAGCGAGGAGTAGCCGGTGCCGAAGTCGTCGATGGCGATGCCGACGCCGAGGTCGCGGAGCTGGGTCAGCCGGTCGAGCACGGCCTCGCTGCCCTCGATGAGCGCCGACTCGGTGAGTTCCAGGGTGAGCGCGCGGGGCGGCAGGCCGACGGCGCCCAGCGCCTCGGTGACCGTGGCGATGAGGTCGGGCCGGCGCAGGTGGGCGGCGGCGATGTTGACCGCCACGGTGACCCCGGGCGCCCGGTCACGCCAGGTGGCCGCCGCCCGGCACGCCTCGTGGATGACCCACCGGTCGATGGCCAGGATCAGCCCGGTCTCCTCGGCCAGCGGCAGGAACCGCGCCGGGGGGAGCACCCCGAGCCGGGGGTGCCGCCAGCGCACCAGCGCCTCGGCGCTGCGTACCGCGCCGTTGGACAGGTCGACGATGGGCTGGAACTCCATGAGCAGCTGGCCCTCGTCGACCGCGCGGCGCAGGTCGGCGATCAGCTCGGCCCGGGTCACGGCCGACTCCCGCAGCTGCGGCGTGCAGGTCTGGTACGCGGACTTGCCGGCCGCCTTGGCCGCGTACATGGCGATGTCGGCGTCGCGGAGCAGGTCGGTGTGGGAGGCGTGCTGCGGGCCGTACTCGGCGATGCCGATGCTGGCCGAGGGGTGCACGCCCAGGTCCTCCTCGCCGGGCAGTGGTTCGAGGGCGGCGAGCAGCCGGCCGGCGAGCCGTTCGGGCGGCACGGGCCGGTCGCCGGCGACCAGCACGGCGAACTCGTCGCCGCCGAGCCGCGCGATCATGCCGTCGGGGCCGGTCGCGTCGCGCATCCGCTCCGCGATGGTGCTCAGCAGCCGGTCACCGGCGGCGTGGCCGAAGCGGTCGTTGACCTGTTTGAACCCGTCCAGGTCGAGCAGCAGCACGGCGACCGGGCCGTCGTCGCGCAGCGCCCGGCGCAGCCGCCGGGTGAAGGTCAGCCGGTTGGGCAGGCCGGTGAGCTGGTCGGAGTAGGCGAGCCTGCGCAGCCGGGCGACCAACCGCAGGTTCTCGTTGGCGGCCAGTCCCTGGCGCAGCGCGAGCACACCGAGCAGCGTCATCATGCCGAGGAAGATGAGGTGCGGGGTCTGCCCGGTGGGCCGGCGGGCGAGCACCACGGCGACGATCGCGCCGCCGACCGGCAGGTAGGGCAGGGCGACCCGCCACCACGGCGGCAGCGGCGACTCGCCGGTCTCCTCCTCTTCCTCGCAGGTGAGCGGCGGCGGGTAGCGGGTGGCGAGGCCCATCAGCAGGTAGCTCAGCGGCCAGCAGACGTCGATGGGATGGCCGGGGGCGTAGGTGCCGTGCGCGACGAGCGAGACGTAGACGGCGTCGGCGGCGGCCCGGGTGGCGAGGCCGGCCCCGATGACGGTCAGCGCCCGCCACATCGGACGGGCCGGCCCGGCGACCGCCACCAGGATGGTGAGCTGCATCAGGTCGAGCATCGGGTAGAGCAGCCCGAAGGTGCGCAGCGGATCGGCCAGGTCGGCGGCGGCGAGGTCGCGGAACACCACCACCCAGCCGATCGGGATGAGGGCCAGCCCGACGATCACTCCGTCGAGCAGGGTGCGGGCCTGCCCGACCAGGCTGCGGGGGGCGGTCAGGGAGCAGAGCAGCGCGGCGGTGCCGGTGACGATGCCGGCGGTGAACAGCACGCCGACCAGCGCGGTGTTCGGCAGTTCGCGTCCGCCCAGGCGCTCGACCGTCCACACCGTCCGGCCGAGGGCCGCGAGGGCCATGGTGGCCGCGAGCAGGGCCCAGAACCGGCGCAGCGGGGCCGGGTGCCGGCGGGCCACGCGGGTGCAGGCCACCGCCGCCCAGCTCGCCAGCGCGACCGCGCCGAGGTCACTGACGAGGGCTGCGCCCGGCAGGCCGGCCACCAGCCACACCGCTTCGGCGAGTACGACGAGGACGGCCGCGACGAGCCCGACACGGCCGGAGAGCGGGCGACGGGCCGGCGCCACGGCGGCGAGGCTCACGTCGTGCTGCGGTACAACGGATTCGCTCCGGCTCTGTCTCAGACGTGCACCCTCGACGATGAGGACCGGTTGCGGACGGCGAACGGCGCAAGCCTAGCCAGGCCCCGGTGCCGCCGCCAGGGCCGTTCGGCGCAGGGTCACCGCCCCGACGGGTCGGGGCGGGCGGGGTCGCCGCGGCGGTAGAGGGAGACCAGGACGCCGTACCGGGGCTGGTCCGGTGCGGCCTCCTCGGCCTCGCCGACCAGCGCGTCGAGGGTGGCCCGGAGCCGCTGCGCCTGGGCGGGGGTGAGCCGCAGGTGGCGCAGGTGCAGCAGCGGGTCGGGGTCGCCGGCCAGTTCCTCGGCGACCGCGCCGAACATCGCGCTGGTGGCGCCGGCGTCGACGGTCTCGCCGGTCAGGCGGCGGAAGGCCCGTTCGTGGTACTGCTCGGTGCCGCCGCGGACCTGGCGGGTGTGCGCGGTGCGGACCATGCCGGCCTCGGTGAGGACCTTGAGGTGGTGGGCGACGGTGCCCTTGGCCGCGCCGAGCCCGGTGGCGAGCTGGCTGATGGTGGCCGGCCCGGATCCGAGTGCGAAGAGCAGCCGGTGCCGGAACGGGTGGGCCAGCGCCTTGAACTGGGCCGGGGTGCGGACCTCCAGCTCGGTCTCGGGGTTCACCCCGAAAGCGTCCAATTCTCTTGACGCTTTGTCAACCGGGCTGCTCTACTCAGGACATGCGTCAGGACGAGATCACCGACATCGTCGAGCGGGCCACGAAGCTGGTCGCCGAGCAGTACGTCTTTCCCGAGGTGGCCGGCCAGGTCGCCGCCCACCTCGGCGACCGGCTCCGCGCCGGGGCCTACGCCGACGCGACCGACGCGGCGGCGTTGGGCGCGCGGGTCACCACCGACCTCCAGTCCGTCAACGGCGACCTGCACCTGCGGCTCAAGCACCACGAGACGCCGCTCGCCGACATCGACGGCGACCCGGCCGAGGAGCAGTTCGTCCAGCTCGCCGCGTCCACCATGGGCGGCGTGGCCCGGGTGGAACGGCTGCCCGGCAACGTGGGGCTGCTGGCGATCGCGCCCTACCTCTTCCCCCCGCAGCTCGCCGGCGACCTCGTGGTCGCCGCGCTGCGGCTGCTCGCCGGCACCGACGCGCTCCTGCTCGACCTGCGCGACAATCGGGGCGGCAGCCCGGACATGGTGGCCCTGGTCTGCGGCTGGTTCTTCGCCGAGCCGGCCCACCTGCACACCATGCACGACCGGGCCGGCGCCACCCACCAGTACTGGAGCGCCGCCTGGCTGCCGGTGCCCCGTTACGCCCCGGAAAAGCCGGTGCTCGTGCTGACCGGCCCGGAGACGTTCTCCGGCGGCGAGGAGCTGGCGTACGACCTCCAGCAGCTCGGCCGGGCCACCGTGGTCGGCGAGCGCAGCCGGGGCGGGGCGCACCCGCGCGTCGGGCACAAGCTGCACCCGCACCTGGAGCTGACCGTGCCGGTGGCCCGGCCGGTGAACGCGGCGAGCGGCACCAACTGGGAGGGGTGCGGGGTCGTCCCCGACGTCGAGACGCCGGCCGGGGCGGCGCGCGAGGTCGCGTACCGGAAGGCGTTGGAGGCGCTGCTGGCGGCGGACCCTCAGCGGCCGGCGGCGGCCGAGGCTCTGGCCGCCCTCGGCTGAGGCCTCAGGACCACTCCTCCGCGGAGGCGTCCGGGGCGGGTGCCACGGCCGGGGGCCCGCCATGGGTCCACGGCGTCTCCTCGGGCGCGGGGAAGGCGCCGGCCGGCAGGAAGCCGTCCGACAGCGTGGTGAGGCACAGCCGCTCCCCCACCTCCGGCACGCTGCCCGGGGCGGCGGTCAGCCCGCGCCCCATCCCGCCGGACAGCTCCAGCACCACCTCGGTCTTGCCGTCCGCGGCCGGGGTCACGAAGACCACCCTGGCCTTCTGGCCCGGGCGGGCCGGTGAGTAGAGCGTCGCGCCGACCGGCACGAGCACCGGCTCGGTGGTGACCACCTGGATGCGCGGGCGCAGCACCGGCCGCTTGCCGGTGTCGTCCACCCGCTTCGGGTCGGCCAGGGTCACGTCGCCCATGAACGCCTCCCCGGTCAGCCAGTGCTCGGCCATCACCAGCGGGTCGTCGTAGGCGCGCTGGACCGCGTAGGAGGCGAGCGCCCGCTCCAGCCGGTGCAGCCGCGCCGCCGCCGCGACCGCACCGTCCCGGCGCGGCTGCGGGCCGCCACCGGCGTCGACGTGCTCGGCGTGCGCCGTGAAGGCGTCCTTGTCGCCGTCCCAGCGGCCGGCCACCCGCGCGCCGGGCGGCAGCGCGCGGAGCAACCCGACGCCGCGCCACATCAGCTCCCAGGTGGGGGTCAGCTGGTCGCGCAGCAGCCCTTCCAGCTCCGCGTACGCGGCCGCGCGGGCCTCCGGATCGTCCGCCGCCCGGGTGTACGCCTCGATGGCCGGCGCGAGCCGGTGGTTGTCGAAGTCCGGGTCGGTGGCCGGGCCGGCCGGCGGGCAGCGGGCCGGATCCTCGGCGCGGGCGGCCGCCTCGGCCCCGGTCAGCCCCGGCGGCGGGTCGAGCCAGCCCAGCAGCGCCGGCAGGTGCAGGTCCTCCACGGCGCTCTGCCCGGTCGCCCAGTGCAGGGTCAGCGCCTCGGTCAGCGCGACCAGCGCCGCCGAGCCGGGGTGCTCGGCGCGCTCCGCGAAGAAGGTCAGCCAGCGGCCGAGCAGCGGCACCGACGGGTGCACCGGGTGCTCGCCGTCCGGCCGGCGGAACCGGGTCGAGCGGCCGAACAGCCGCAGGAAGGTGATCCCAGCCGGGTTCGGCACCAGCACCTGCGGGGCGTCGACGTAGCGCTGCCGGACGTCCCGGCCCCGGTCGACCGGCACCGCCTCGGTGCGGTCCCGGAACTCGTCCAGGTAGGGCAGCACGATCCCGGCCAGCTCGGCCGCGAACGCGAAGCGCTGGTCCCGGTTGCGGGGCTGCGGCACGACCAGCAGCCGGGCCTCGTCGGGCGCGGCGCCGACCAGAGCCGCGAGCGGCGCGTTGGCCTCGCCGGCCAGGGCGAGCGGCACCAGCACCAGCGGGCGGTCGGACAGGTGCAGGTGCCGGACGGTGGCCACCGGCTGGGCCACCCCGGCGGCGACCGCCTGCGCCTGGGCGAGGGCGCGCAGGGTGCTCACCGGGTCCTCCGGGCGGGGTGTCGGGGCGTACTCATGCGGGGTGCCCGGCGAGGCTGTCGGGGCGTACTCATGCGGGATGCCCGGCGAGGGCGTCGGCGCGCAGGCGCGCGGCGGCGCGCAGCAGGGCGGCGGCCTCCGCCTGCTCCGGCTCCGGGGCGCGAACGCCTTCGGCGAGCGCCAGCACCTCGGCCACCTCCGCGACACCGCCCAGCGCCTCGCGGACCGGCCGGCCCAGCGCGCCGGTGTGGCCGCGCGCCTCGTGGCGGCAGAAGTAGGCCAGCTCGCAGGCGGCCAGGCAGTCCGGCGCGTAGTTGGCCGGGACCTCGGTGAGCGCGCCGGCCAGCGCGGCCGGGGCGGCGCTCAGGTCGGCGGTGAACCCGGCCGGCACGGCGGCCAGCAGGTCGTCGATCCGCGCCATCCGATCGAGCTGGCGGCGCAGCACCAGCAGCTGCTTGCGCACGTCGAGCAGGCTGGCCACCGGCCGGTTGGCGAAGTCGCGCGGGCAGACCAGCACCACCTCGTGCGAGACGAGGTCCGGGTCCCACCCCTCGGCGGCGAGCAGTTCGCGCAGCGCCAGCACGTAGACGGCGGACTGGATCGCGGCAGCCGCGACCTTGGCCGGGTCGGCCTGGCCGTCGATGACCGGGAAGGACTTGATCTCCACGACGTGGAAGCGGCCGGCGAGCCGGGCGGCCACCAGATCCGGCTCCAGATTCACCCGGCGGCCGGCGACGTCCAGCCCGAGCAGGGGGTGGTCGAACAGCGCCGGCCCGTCCTCGGGCGCCGTGAGCGCGGCGCGGGACCGCTCCGGCCGGTCCTCGTCGCCGCCCAGATCGGTCCAGGTGGCGCGGTCCGGAACCGGCACGCCCAGCCGCTCCGCGACCAGGCGCAGCAGCTCCGCCCCGCCGTCGGCCTTCACCTGCGCCTCGAACGCGTTGCCCCGCGTGATGGCGAAGCGGGACTGACCGAACCGGGCCGGAAAGCCGACCCGCTCGGCCAGCTTCGGCTTGTCGACCCCGGCGCCGTCCAGCACGGCACGGCGGGTGCAGCCGGGGTTGCCGGTCAGCGCGGCGATGGTGCGGGCGTTGTGCCGCCGGGGCGGCACGCCACCCCGGATCTCGGCCAGGCGCTGCGCGGTGTCGGTCATGATCCGCCAGGATAGGCGCTGCCCGCCGCTGCGCCACCTCTCAGCGGCCGGCGGACCGGTTCCAGGGTGAGCGGGGGGACTGGGCGCCCGCCGTCGGACGGGTACGGCGGTGGTGCCGGCGGCCGGGCGTGCACGGCGGGCGGGAGACGGTGTGCACCGGCGCGGCCGGCGGGGTGACCGGCTGGCGGCCGATCAGCCAGCAGAGGAAGCGGGCCACGGTCAGCCGACCGGGAGGCGCTCGGCCTCGGCCCGGGAGACCTCGTACTGCGCGCCGCAGAAGGTGCACTGCTGCGCGTAGCGGGTGCGCACCGGGATCAGCGGGATGAAGAAGAGGGTGAACTTCGTGGCCCGCCGGGTGATGACCTGGGCGGCCTGGTTGCCGCAGTTGCGGCAGACCTGGGTGACCACGCCGGACCGGTCGACCTTGGTCCGGAGCCCGAAGATGAAGAACATCGCCCGGCATTACCCCGGCGGGCCCCGGAAATCACCACCGATATTTTCTTGGCACGGCTGTCCGGATGCGCGGCGCCCGTTCGTCAGGGTGGATGGAAGCACGACCGACAGGAGTGAAGCGATGAAGTACATGATGCTCGTCTGCACCGACACCCAGCCCGACCGCAACCCGGACGCCGCGCCCGACATCGAGAAGTGGGTGGCCGAGCGGGACGCCAACGGCCAGCGGCTGACCGGCAGCCGGTTCGCGGCCCCGTCGGCCGCCACCACGGTCCGGGTCCGCGACGGCGAACTGCTGCTCAGCGACGGCCCGTTCGCCGAGACCAAGGAGGTCATCGTGGGCTTCGACCTGCTGGAGTGCGCCGACCTGGACGAGGCCGTCGAGGTGGCCCGCGCGCACCCGATGGCGTACGCCGGGCGCATCGAGCTGCGCCCCCTGGTGGAGGACTGATCCGGATGACCGACGCGGCCGGGGCGGTCGCCGACGCGGGCGCCGAGGCGTACCCGCGGATCGTGGCCGCCCTGATCCGCGTCACCGGCGACTGGACCCTCGCCGAGGACTGCGCCCAGGAGGCCCTCGCGGCGGCGCTGGAGCGCTGGCCCCGCCAGGGCGTGCCGGACAACCCGGGCGGGTGGCTCATGACCGCCGCCCGCAACCGTGCCGTGGACGTGCTGCGCCGGGCCAGCGTGGAACGCCGCAAGCTGCGCGACCTGGCACTGCTGACCGATCCCGCGCCCGCACGACCGGAGGGAGACGTGGTGGACGACCGGCTCCGGCTCATCTTCACCTGCTGCCACCCGGCCCTGGCGCTGGAGGCCCGGGTGGCGTTGACCCTGCGCACGGTGGCCGGGGTGCCGACCGCCGACATCGCCCGCGCCTTCCTGGTCACCGAGTCGACCATGACCCGGCGGCTCACCCGGGCCAAGGCCCGGATCGCCGCGGCCGGCGTCCCGTACCGGGTGCCGACCGGGCCCGCGCTGGTCGAGCGCCTGCCGGGCGTGCTGGCCGTGCTCTACCTGCTCTTCACGCGGGGGTACGACGCCGACGGCGAGCCCGCGTTCGCCGCCGAGGCGATCCGGCTGGCCCGGCTGCTGCACACGCTCATGCCGGACCAGCCCGAGGCGGCCGGGCTGCTCGCCCTGTTCCTGCTGCACCACTCCCGCCGGGCGGCCCGCCGCGACCCGTCCGGCGACCTGCTCACCCTCGACCAGCAGGACCGCAGCCGGTGGGACCGGGCCGCCGTCGCCGAGGGCGTCGCGCTGCTGGACCGGGCCGGCGACGGCCCGTACGCCCTCCAAGCCCGCATCGCCGCCGCGCACGCCACCGCACCGACCGCCGCCGACACCGACTGGCCGGTCATCGCCGGCTGCTACGACGCGCTGGTCGCGCGCCAGCCGACCCCGGTGGTACGGCTGAACCGGGCGGTGGCCCACGGCTACGCGTACGGCCCCGCCTCCGGCCTGGCCCTGCTCGCCGAGGCCCGGGCCGGCGGGGCACTCGACGGCTACCCGCCCGCGGTGGCCGCCGAGGCCGAGCTGACCGCCCGCCACGGCGACCCGGTACGCGCCGCCGCGCTGTTCCGGGCCGCCGCCGAGGCGGTCCGCTCCGACCCCGAGCGGCGGGCCCTGCTCCGCCGCGCCGCCGAGCTGACGCCCTGAGGTAGCAGCCCCCTCCTCACTGCTGGGTGAGGCGGTCGACCACGGCGCGGACGGTGTCGACCGGGATGGCGAAGCCGAGCCCGATGCTGCCCTCGTCCTGCCCGGTGGTGGCGATGGCGACGTTGATGCCGACCACCCGGCCGGCGGTGTCGACCAGCGCGCCGCCGGAGTTGCCGTGGTTGATCGCCGCGTCGGTCTGGATGAGGCCGCTCATGTCGTCGACCGAGCGGTCCAGGGCCGAGACGATGCCCGAGGTCACCGTGCCCTCCAGCCCGAGCGGGCTGCCGAAGGCCACCACCTGGTCGCCCACCCGCAGGGTCGCGTCGGAGCCGAGCGTCGCCGGGGTGAGCCCGGTGAGACCGCCGGCCCGCAGCAGCGCGATGTCCGCGCCGGTGTCCCTGCCGACGAGGGTGGCCGGGGCGGTCCGCCCGTCGGGCAGTTCCACGGCGAGGCTGCCGCCGGAGGAGATCACGTGCGCGTTGGTCAGAATCAGCCCGTCGGTGTCGAGGACGACGCCCGAGCCGAGGCTGGTGCCGCCGGTGCCGGTGGCGGTGACCGTGACGATGCTCGGCCACACCCCGGCGACCACCGCCGAGAGGCTGTCGATCGTGCTGGTCGAGGCGGGCACGACCCGCACCGCCGTGGCGACGGTCCCGTCGTCGAGCAGCCGCTCGGTGACCAGCGCGCCGGAGGCGCCGCCGCCCAGCATGAGCGCCAGTACGGCGCCCGCCGCGACGGCCCGGCGGCGCCACGGCCGGGTCCGGGTCGCGGTCGCCGGCGTCTCCGGCGGCGGGATCGGCGCCCCGGCGGTCCGGGACGGCTCCATGGGCGGCCACGCCACCCCGCCCGGCGCACCGGGTGCCGGCCGCAGGGCCGGGGCCGGCTGGTCGACCGGGCCGGGCCCGGTTGCCGGGTGCCCGACGGTGGCCGGGTGCTCGACCGGGGCCGGCGGCGCGGCGGGCGTGGCAGCGGTGGGGCGGGCGATCATGTCGGTCATCGGGCCACCGCCGCCCGGTGGGCACCGGCCGGGACCGGGTCGCGGTCGACCCCGGGTGACGGCGCTCGGCTCAGCCGCCGGTGACAGGCGACGAGATGACCGGCCAGGACGGCGGTGGAGCCGTCGCGGACGCAGACGTCGGCGCCCGCGAGCAGCACGTCGGCGATGGTGGCGGTGTCGGCGCCGCCGTCGACGAGCACGGCCAGGGCGCATCCGGCCGGCAGTTCCCGGTGGGTACGCGCGACGGTCGCCACCACCGGGTGGACCAGCAGCACCAGCTCGCCGGGCTGCACGTGGTCGAGGCTCGCGGCGTGGCGCACCCGCCAGGCGGTGGACAGCCGGCGGGCGAGCCCGGCGATCGGGCCGGGGTCGCCGAGTACGGTGACGGTCGGGGCGGTCAGGTCGGTGCGCATGGATCCTCCTCGCTTCGGTGCTGGCTCCACCGTCGCGCGGGGATCTGGGGCTGGCTTGTGCCCTTCCTGTGGAGTTCCGGTGTGCCCGGGTCCCGCCGTCGGGGGCGGGACCCGGGCGCCGGCGGCTCAGGCGTTGCTGGGCATCTCCTCGGCCAGCCAGATCGGCTGCCAGTCGGCCATCTCGTGGAAGCGGCGCAGCTCGGCGAGCCCGGCCACGCTCCCGGTCCAGGCCGCGTAGGGCGGGTTGCCCTGGTCGAAGCCGGACTGCACGAAGGTCAGCTTCGTCCGGCCGCCGGACTCGGCCAGCTCCCAGGTGCTGACCCCGGTCGGTCCCCAGTCGACGGAGATCGCCTTGCCCGGGGTCAGGTCGACCACCTTGGCCGCGTAGCCGGCGTCGAAGCCGCCCATGGCGTAGCGGCCGCCGACCCAGGGCTCGATGCCGATGGGGAAGCCGAACCAGGCGCTGGCCTGCTCCGAGTCGGTCAGCGAGGTCCACACCTTGTCCATCGGCGCGTCGATCAGCACCTCGCCGCGCAGGTCGGCGGAGGTGAAGTCGGTGCGCGGCAGCAGCGGGCGCCCCTCCAGGTGGGCGTTGAGGTTGGCGATCGAGAGCGCCCAGAAGGTCTGCAGGACCCCGCGGATGCTGCTGCCGCTCATCGCCTCCTCGAAGCTGAAGTGGCTCTGCCGCAGAGTCAGCAGGGTGTCCTTGTCCTCCGGCGTCAGCTCGAACTCGGTGGTGGTCTCCACCCCGTCGAGCGTCCAGGCGAAGCGCAGCGTCCGCTCGTCGGCGTGCAGCAGGCGCTGGTGCGGCTCGGCGCCCTCGGGCGTGTAACGGCCCCAGAACTCGTAGCGCCGGGGCAGCTCGACCTCGGCGTGCTCGGCGAGCCACACGCGCAGCTCGGCCGGGTCGGTCAGCGCGTTGCGCACGGTCTCGACCGGCGCGGCGAGGCGGGCCCGGACGGTCAGCAGGTCACTCATGGTTGTCGCCCTTCGGGTAGCAGGCCACGGCGAGCTTGAAGGCATCCCCCTCAGCGCCGCCGTAGCGCGTGAAAAGGTCCCGCAGCGTCGACTGCAGGTCGTGCAGGAACTCCTGCCGCCGCTCGGCGGGCACCCGGATCTCGCCGGAGACACCGATCGACGGCAACTCGGGGGCGGTGCGGTCCAGCGCGGCCACGTCCGCCTGGACCTCCTCCATGAGATCGAGCAGGTAGCCCAGGCTCAGCTCGTCCTGCGCCCGGCGTGCGCCGCCGATCCGGCCGACCAGCCGGGGCGAGAGCCAGTAGGACCGGGCGACGGCCTGGTAGATGCCCTCGCTGATGCCGCGCACCCGCCGCTCGGCGACCTGCTCGGCCAGCCCGGCCGCGACCAGCTGCTTGACGTGGTAGTAGACGCGCTGCGGCGTCTGCTCGAGCCGGGCCGCGATCTCGGTGCAGGTGCGGGGTTCGGCGAGCTGCCGCAGCACCTCGATGCGCTGCGGCTTGAGCAGGGCTTCGGCCTGCTCGCGCTCTTCCAGGTACAGGACGTCTCTCATGGCAAAATCAGTTTGTACGTACAAAACTTCTTCGTCAATAGGTTTGACGAAAGGCCGCGCGGTCCGCGCGGCCTTTCGTGGCAGCTACTTGCCGAGGACCAGAGCGTTCGCCGGCACCTCGACCTTCACCGGGAGACCGTAGTCCGAGAACTCCACCAGCACATGCAGGTGGTAGGTGAAGTCGCCATTGAGTTGCCACCGCGCCACACGGTCGTAGGCCACCGTCTTGATCCGCTTGTCCGCGCCGATCGTCACGTCGCCGACCAGCTTGTCGTCGGCGACCCCCTGGGCGGTGTCATGCACCGTGACCTCGAAGTGGTAGCCACCGCCGGGGTTGTCGCTGACCGTGGCCCCGGCCTGCCGCAGCACCCGGAACAGCTCCCCCGGATCCGCCGAGGCGCCCAGCTTGCCGCCCATCGCAAGGTCGTAGTCGAGGCTGTCCTGCTTCCCCTTCTCCCGGGTCCAGACGATCTCGCCCTTGCTTCCCACGCTGCCGTTCGGAGCACCGACGTACTTGACGCCATCGACCAGGCGCTCGTGGGGGAAGCTGGTGTACATGGGCGGAACGAGCCCTCCGGTGGTCACCTTCTCCAGGTAGCCGGTGGCCGTCGCCGGATCGAGCGCGCCCTTCGTCACCCAGCTCCTGAGCACCGGCTCGGGCAGTTCACCCGACGGCGGAAGCTTGTCCTTGTTGGTGGTGGTGACCTTCACCCGGTAGCTGATGTTCTCGCTGGCCGCCGCAGCGGCGGCCAGGCGCAGCTGCGGCGACTGCTGGGCCGCCGCGGGTGCCGACCGTCCGGCGACCGGCCCGGACGAGCCGGTGTCGCCGGGGGCACCGACGGTCAGCGCCGCCGTCAGCGCACCGGCCACACCTACCACCCCCGCGGCGTACGCGGTGCGGTGCAGGGCGGTACGCCGCCGGTGACGGCGGGTGGCCGCGCCGAGCACGTCGCGCGTGAGCGTCAGGTCGGTGGCCTGCTCCCGCATCCCGGCGGCGAGCTGGTCCTCGATGTCGATGGTCATCTGCGTGCTCCATTCATCCCGGCGCCTTCGAGCGCCCAGTCCGCGGTGAGTTCACGTAGCCGGGTCAGCCCCCGGGAGGCGGTCGACTTGACCGTGCCGACGGAGCAGCCGAGCACCTCGGCGGCCTCCGCCTCGCTCAACTGCTCCCAGTAGCGCAGCACGAGCACGGCCCGCTGCCGAGGCGGCAGCAGGTTCAGCGCCTGCACGAGCGCCTGCCGCAGGTGCAGCGCCTCGGTGCCGTCCGGCTGGCCCGGTGGTTCCACCTCGGCCAGCACCTCCGGCCGGCGCCGGCGCAGCCGCCAGCGGTCCACCGCCAGGTGGTACAGCGTGCGGCGCAGGTAGCCCTCCCGGTCGCCGTGCACCCGGTGCCAGTTGCGCATCAGCCGTTCCAGCGCCGCCTGCACCAGGTCCTCCCCGGCGACCCGGCTACCGGTCAGCAGCACCGCCGTCGCGAGCAGCGCACCGCCACGCTCCGCGACGAGGGCGTCCAGCCCTTCGAAGCTTCTCTTCCGCCACACCGGCGCTCCTCTCGTCGTCACCAAGGACGACGGGACCCGCCCGAAGGTTGACCGGCCGCACCGCCGATTTCACGACGAAAGGCCGCGCGGTCCGCGCGGCCTCTCGTCGGAACGGGGTACGTCAGGGCGTCCAGTCGGGACGCAGCGGGTAGCCGTTCACCCCGTCCGGGCCGTTGTGGGTGGCGAGCACCTGGTGCAGCTGGATGCCGTTGCGCTCGAAGGCCATCCGGGAGCCGGCCATGTAGAGGCCCCAGACCCGGGCGGTGCCCGCGCCCACCTCGCCCACGCAGAAGTCCCAGTGCTCGACGAGGTTGCGGCACCAGCCGGCCAGCGTCAGCGCGTAGTGCTGGCGCAGGTTCTCCTCGTGGTGCACCTCGAGCCCGGCGTCGTGGATCTCGCTGATCAGGCGGCCCGGGCCGGCCAGCTCGCCGTCGGGGAAGACGTACCGGTCGATGAACGCGCCGGAGCGGTGCGGGGCCCGGTTGTCCGCCCGGGTGATGCAGTGGTTGAGCAGCCGGCCGCCCGGCTTGAGCCGGCTGCGCAGCGCCCCGAAGTAGGCCGGGTAGTTGCGCACCCCGATGTGCTCGGTCAACCCGATCGAGGAGATCGCGTCGAACTGCTCGCGCGGGGCGTCCCGGTAGTCGAGGTGGCGCACCTCGGCCAGGTCACCCAGCCCCTCCCGCTCGATCGCGGCCTGCGCCCACTCGGCCTGCGCCCGCGACAGGGTGACACCGAGCGCCTTGACGCCGTACTCGCGCGCCGCGTGCCGGACCATGCCGCCCCAGCCGCAGCCGACGTCGAGCAGCCGCATCCCCGGCTTCAGCGCCAGCTTGCCGGCGACCAGGTCGTACTTGGCCCGCTGCGCCTCCTCGAGGGTGTCGGTGGGGCTGCGGAAGACCGCGCAGGTGTACGTCATCGACGGGCCGAGCACCTTCTCGTAGAAGGCGTTCGAGACGTCGTAGTGATGGGAGATGGCATTGCTGTCGCGGACCCGGGAGTGGCGCAGCCCGTTCACCACCCGCTTCCAGCGCGGCGCGGCCTCCTGCGGCGGGGGCGGCGGGGGCAGCAGACGCTCCCAGCCGAGGCCCTTGACCAGGGCGAGCGCCTCGCCCACCGGCGGCATCCGCAGCGGCATCTCGTCCTTGAGCACACGCAACGCCTCGTAGGGGTCGCCCGGGTGGACGCCCTCCAGCCCGAGGTCGCCGCTCACGTAGGCCCGGGCCATGCCCAGGTCGCCCGGTGCGGTGAGCAGGTAGGACAGCCCGCGCTCGGTGCGGATCGCAAGGGTGATCCCGGCGTCGGCCGGGCCGACCGCGCTGCCGTCGTATCCGGTGATGCGCACGGGCAGGTCGCCCGTGGTGACCGCGCGGACCACATCCGCCACGGTCGGTCCGCCACGCCGGCCCCCCGCCGGCGGGCCGGCCGGGGCACTCGCCGCCCCGGGAGTTCGGTCGGTCAGACTCATGCTCTCGCTACCGCCTTCTCGTACAGTCCGGTCAGCCGGTGGTCCGGGTCGTAGCGTTCCTTCACCGCGCGCCAGGTCTCCCCGCCGTAGAGCCGGTCGAACGCCGCCCGGTCGTAGTACGCGTCGGAGTAGAGCGACTTGTGCCCGCCCGCCTCCGACACCGCGCGCTCGATCTCCCGGTTGACGTCACCGTCGGCGGCGCCCTCGGCGATCGGCACGCTCCCCCAGAAACCGATGTTCACATAGGTTTCGCCCGGCTGGAGGGGATACAGCGGCCAGGCCCGGGCGGATCCCGGGCCGGCCGGCTCCCGCAGCCGCAGCGGGCAGAGCCACACCGGCGTCATCTGCACCGTCCGGGCGAACCAGCGCAGGAAGTCGGCGGTGCCGGCGAGCGGGATCTCCACGTCCTGCACGACCCGCTCCCGGGCCGGCCGGCCCCGCCAGCGGTCGATCCGGGCGGCCACCTGGTGCCGGTGTTCCAGCCGCACCAGCCGGTGGTAGAAGTCGCTGCGCCGGTAGCGCTGCGGCCAGAGCCGGCGGACCACCGGGTGCTGCACCCCGAACGCCGCCGAGCACCAGAACCAGTCGGTGTCCCAGCGCCACAGGTAGTCGTAGGTGGTGAGCACGTCGCGGGTGCGCCGGCGCAGCGAGCGGTAGTAGATGTCCTGGCCGGTGTAGTCGCTGGGCCGGCCGTCGGCCTCGTCGGTGAACGTGGCCAGCACCAGGTACGCCTCGCCGGGGCTGAACACCACCCCGTCCATCGCGTCGACCGGCTCACCCTCCCAGGAGCCCTTGGCGACCACCTCGGCGATCGCGTCGGTCAGCTCCTCCAGCCGGCTGAACCGGATGTTGCGCAGCGCCACGTAGCGGCGGACGGGTTGCAGCTCGATGCGCAGCCGGGTGGAGTAGCCGAGGCTGCCCAGCGAGTTGGGGAAGGCCCGGAACAGGTCGGCGTGCTCGCCCACCGGCCGGGCCGTGACCAGCTCACCATCGCCGGTGAGGATGTCCAGCTCGGTCACCGACTCGTGCGGCAGGCCGTTGCGGAACGAGGTGGACTCGATGCCCAGCCCGGTCACCGCCCCGCCCAGGGTGATCGTGCGCAGCTGCGGCACGACCAGCGGCATCAGGTTGTGCGGCAGGGTCGCGTCGACCAGGTCCTCGTAGGTGCACATGCCCTGCACGTCGGCGGTGCGGGCATCCGGGTCGACGGACAGCACCCCGGTGAGCCCACTCACATCCAGGCCCGGGGTGCGCGGCGCGGATCGGGGTCGGAAGAGGTTGGAGGTCTGCTTGGCCAGCCGTACGGGTTCTCCGGCGGGCACCGCGGCGTATGACCGCCGCAGCGCGCCCACCGCCCGCTCATGATCACGGACAGCGTGCATGAGATGACCTTACGCCTGGGTACGACAATTCGTGGGATGTCCACGGTGGCCTTTTCGAGGCCGCCCGGAGATCCGCGGGTTACCGTGGCGGGCATGTCCTCCCCCGCGCTCACCGCCCTGGACGCCGCCGGCCTGCCCTACCGGGTGATCCGGCACGGCCCGGTGGGCAGCCTCGCCGAGGCGGCGGCGGCACGCGGCGTCGCGGTCCCTGACGTGGTCAAGACGATCGTGGTCCGCCGCGGCCAGGACGATCACCTGTTCGTGCTCACCCCCGGCGACCGGGTGGTCTCCTGGCCGAAGCTGCGCCAACTGCTCGGGGTGAGCCGGATGTCCATGCCGGACGCGGCGGCGGCCCGGGCGGCCACCGGCTACGAGCGGGGCACCATCACCCCGTTCGGCGCCAGCACCGCGTGGCCCGTGGTCGCCGACGAACGGCTGCGCGGGCGGGAGATCACCCTCGGCGCGGGCGAGCACGGGGTGGCCGTGGCGGTGGACGCCGACGCCGCCCTCGCCGCGCTCGACGCGACCGTCGCCGACGTCACCGATCCGGAACCGGCACGCTGAGCGGTGGCCGCCGCCCGAACCCCGGCATAGCGTTGGGGGCATGCCGAAAGCCGTCTGGAACGACCTGGTCGTCGCGGAGAGTGACGACACCGTGCTGGTCGAGGGCAACCACTACTTCCCCCGTTCGGCCCTGCGCGACGACCTGATCCGCGACTCCGACACCCACACGGTCTGCCCGTGGAAGGGCACCGCCTCCTACTACACGCTTGAACACGCGGGCGCCACCAGCCCGGACGCCGTCTGGTACTACCCGGAGCCGAAGCCGGAGGCCGAGATGGTGCGCGACCGGGTGGCGTTCTGGAAGGACGTAAAGGTCGTCGACTGAGTCACCCGGCCGCCGGGGCGACTGGCTCTCGAGCGGTCCGGTGGGTCAGGATGCCCCCATGACCGACCCGCGCTCCGATCCGTCCGGCACCGTCTACGGCGGTCGCCGGCCGGCCCGCCGCAGGCTGCCGCAGGACCCGCTGATGCGGATCGCGCTGGGCGTCGCCGTGGTCGGCGTACTCCTGGGGGTGTTCTTCGCCACCGGCGTGCTCGGCGGCGGCGGGGACGAGCCGGTGGTGCCGGCCGCGGCCGTGCCGACCCCGGCGGCGAGCGAGTCGAGCCCGGCCGCGGCCACGACGGCGCCCGCCCCCACCACGGCCGCGCCCTCGCCGAGCGCCGCGCCGACCACACCGGCGGCACCCGTGGCCACCCCGAAGGTGATCCGCGGGGTCCCCTCCAACCTCTGCCTCGGTGTGACCGGCGAGGACCCGGAGGGCGCGAACGCCGCGCTGGCCGACTGCTCCGGCGGGCCGGAGCAGCAGTGGGTCGTCACCCCGGTGGCCGCCGACACCTACTTCCTGGTCAACGCGGCCAGCAGCAAGTGCCTGGACGTCTACGGGCAGGGCACCGACGACGGCACCCAACTGGTGCAGTGGTCCTGCAACGGCCAGGCCAACCAGCAGTGGAAGCTCAACCCGACCGGGTCCGGCCCGGTGCTGCTGGTCGCCGTGCACAGCGGCAAGTGCGCGCAGGTCGACGACGCCGGCACCCAGGCCGGGAGCAAGCTCGAACAGGCCCCCTGCAACGGCGCCCCCGAGCAGCAGTGGGCGCTCAGCTGACCCGTCAGCCCCGGTAGCTCCAGGCCCGGCGGCCGACCGCGACGGGCAGGGCGAACGCGGGCTCGTCCCCCCGGCGGCGCAGCAGCAGGGAGAGCCCAGCCGCGCCGATCGACAGGGCCCCGGCCACGTACCAGGCCGGGGCGTAGTCGCCGAGCCGGTCGCGGACCAGGCCGGCCCCAGTCGCGGCGAGCGCCGCGCCGACCTGGTGGGCAGCGAACACCCAGCCGAAGACCACCGCGCCGGACGCGCCGAACCACTCCCGGCACAGCGCCACGGTGGGCGGCACGGTGGCCACCCAGTCCAGGCCGTAGAAGACGATGAAGACCAGCATGCTCGGCTGCGCGGAGTCGGCGAAGAGGCTCGGCAGCACCAGCAGCGAGGCGCCGCGCAGCGCGTAGTAGGCGCCGAGCAGCAGCCGGCTGTCCACCCGGTCGGTGAGCCAGCCGGAGGCCACCGTGCCGACGATGTCGAAGAGCCCGACCAGGGCGAGCAGGCCGGCCGCGGTGGTCTCCGTCATGCCGTGGTCGTGCGCCGCCGGCACGAAGTGGGTGCCGACCAGGCCGTTGGTGGTCGCCCCACAGATCGCGAAGCCTCCCGCGAGCAGCCAGAACGGCCGGGTTCGCGCGGCGGCGGCCAGCGCGCCGACCGCCCGGGCCGCCGCCCCGCCGGCCGGCGGCGCGGGGGCCACCACCTCGGTTCCGCCGTAGGCGGGCTGCCCGAGATCCGCCGGGTGCTCGCGGAGCAGCCACACCACCAGGGGTACGACCGCCAGCGCGGCCCCGGCCACGACCAGCGCCGCCACCCGCCAGCCGTGGTCGCGCACCAGCACGGCGACCAGCGGGAGGAACACCAGCTGGCCCGCGGCACCACCCGCGGTGAGCACGCCGGTGACCAGACCGCGACGCTTGACGAACCAGCGCCCGGTGACCGTCGCCACGAAGGCCAGCGCCATCGAGCCGGTGCCCAGCCCCACCAGCACGCCCCAGCAGAGGATCAGCTGCCAGCTCGCGGTCATCCCCACGGTCAGCGCGCTGCCCAGGGCCACCAGCAGCAGCGCGCCGGCGACCACCCGTCGGATGCCGAACCGGTCCATCAGCGCGGCGGCGAACGGGGCGGTGAGCCCGTAGAGCATGAGGTTGACCGAGACGGCGGCGGAGATGGTGGCCAGCGGCCAGCCGAACTCGGCGTGCAGCGGGTGCAGCAGCACGCCCGGGGTGGCGCGGAATCCGGCGGCGCCGACCAGGGCGACGAACGAGACGCCGGCCACGAGCCAGGCCGGATGCAGACGGTGTCGGGTCACGTTCCGAGTCTCGGCGGGGCGGCCCCGCGCGACGAGTGGCCGGAAAGCCATCATGCGCAATAATCGGGCCATGACTGTCGTGCCGCACCGGATCGCGGTGCTCGCCCTCGACGACGTGGTCGGCCTCGACCTGGGCACCCCGTCCCAGGTCTTCGGCACCGCCCGCACCGGGGACCTGACGCCGCTCTACCGCGTCGAGGTCTGCACCCCGGGCGGCCGGCCCATCCGCAGCACCGCCGGCTTCCAGGTCGTGCCCGACCACGGACTGGAGCTGCTGGACACCGCCGACACGGTTCTCGTCCCCGGCATCCACGACGGCCCGCCACTGACCGACGGGACACTGGACCCGGAGGTGGCGGCGGCGCTGCGCGCGGCCCACGACCGGGGCGCCCGCATCATGTCGATCTGCACGGGCGCGTTCGTGCTGGCCGCCGCCGGCCTGCTCGACGGCCGGCGGGCGACCACCCACTGGGCGTACGCGGACCGGTTCCGCCGGTTCCACCCCCACGTGGACCTCGACCCGGACGTGCTCTTCCTCGACAACGGCGACGTGCTCACCTCGGCCGGCGTGGCCGCCGGCATCGACCTCTGCCTGCACGTCATCCGCACCGACCACGGCAGTGCCGTGGCCAACCGGGCGGCCCGGCGCTGCGTGGTGCCCCCGTGGCGCGACGGCGGCCAGGCCCAGTACATCGAGCGCCCCGTGCCGCGGACCGCCGAGACCGGCACCGCGGCCACCCGGGAGTGGGCCCGGCAGCGCCTGCACGAACCGGTAGCCCTGCGGGAACTGGCCGCACACGCGCGGATGAGCGTGCGCACCTTCACCCGGCACTTCCGCTCCGAGACCGGGCTGAGCCCGGCGCAGTGGCTGCTCCAGCAGCGCACCGAACACGCCCGGGTGCTGCTGGAGAGCACGGATCTGACGATCGACCAGATCGCCCGGCACGCCGGCTTCGGCACCACCGCCGCCCTGCGCCAGCACTTCCACTCCCGGGTCGGGGTCGCCCCGACGGCCTACCGCCGCACCTTCCGCGGGGTCCCCGCCCCCGCCTAGTCGTCGTTATCAGGCGAGGTGGGGCTGGCGGCGGAGGGCGCGGAGCTGGGCCAGGTGCATGGGAAGGTGGACGCGGGTGTGCAGGTCGAGCGCCCGCCCCCAGGGCAGGGACTCATCCACGTCCAGGTCGAAGCCCTCCCGCAGCACGGTGTCGACCGGGGTCTCGGCGGCCGGGCCGAGCCGGTCGGCGAGGACGCACAGCTTCTGGCTGGTGGCCCGGAGCAGTGCCGCGAGCCCGTCCAGGCCGCCGCACTCGGAGACCAGCGCGTCGAGCTGCGGCCGGTGGATCGTCTCCAGGTCGTAGTAGGCGAACGGCGAGCCGGCCAGCACCGCCTCGGTCGCCTCGCTCATCAGCTCGTCGTTGGCGGCGAGGTGCGCCACGATCTGCTCGGCGCTCAACTCCCCGTCCGGGGGCGGCCCGAACCCGCCCGTGTCCACCTCCGCGAGCACCGACTCGTACGCCCGCCGCAACGCCGCGGCGTCCACCTCGTCCATGCCCGCATCCAACCCCCGCCCGCGACGCCCCCACTGCAGGTACGCCGCCGCGTTCACCCGGATGGGGCTGCCGACGTGTCGCGATCATGGCAAGTTGCCGTTCGCCACCTACGGACAACAACTAGCCAAGATCCGGAAACGCCGCTGGCCGGCACCCCATCGTTCGGGGTGCCGGCCAGCGGTTCGTTCTAGGGTCAGCTGTTCCAGTGCTGGCCGACGATGTCGGCGGCCTGCTGCTCCCACTGGGCGTAGGCGTCCGGGTAGGCCGAGACCTGCACGGTCTGGGCGGCCTCGGTCAGCGGCATGTCCTGCCAGCCGTCGACCTGCTTCAGACCCTTCTCGAACGCCAGGGTGGCGTACTCGGGGTCGGTGATCTGCTCCGGCGTGCCCCAACCACTCGAGGGGCGCTGCTGGAACAGGCCCAGCGAGTCATGATCGTTCTTGTCGCCCAGGTGACCCAGGTTCTCCAGCTTCGACTCCTGCAGCGACGTGGCGATCGAGATCACCGCGGCCCGCTCCGGCAGACCAGCCTTCTTCGTCGCCGCGATGATCGCCTTCGCGTTAGCCAGCTGCTCGCCGTTCAGGTCGATCTTCGACTGCGCGCCCTGCACACCGTGCGGGATCAGCTTGTCACCCTGCACCGCGACCGCGGCCGGCTTGCCCTCGACCGGGCGGGCGTCGGCGTGAGCGGCGAC
>NZ_JBEXLM010000012.1:0-208111 GCF_040609975.1 Micromonospora sp. NPDC004551
ACTGGCCGATGACGCCCGAGCTGGACGACCAGACGGTGTTACCCGACTCGAAGCCCGGGTTGCCGAGCTTCTGACCGGCGCCCGTGCAGCCACCGCCGGTGCCGTTCACGGTCAGCGTGTAGGTCGCCGAGTGGCTCACCGAGCCGGTGCCCGTGACGGTCACCGAGTAGGTGCCGGCCGGGGTGCTCGCCGTGGTGGCGATGGTCAGCGTGGACGAGCCGCCCGAGGTCACCGAGGACGGGCTGAACGACGCGGTGGCGCCGCTCGGCAGGCCCGAGGCGGAGAACGTCACGGTCTGCGCGGTCCCGCTGGTGGTGGCGGTGGCGACGGTGGTGGAGGTCGAACCGCCCGCGGTCACCGAGCCGGAGGTCGGGGAGAGCGAGACGGAGAAGTCGTTGCCGGTGGAGCCGCAGGGCGCGTCGTTGCCGGCCACGTTCACCGCGGTCCACGCCGCCTGGACGGTCTTGTACTCGGTGGAGCAGTTGCCGTACAGGTCGGTGGCGGCCTTCAGGGTGTAGGCCCGGGCGGTGTTCGCCGGGGTGGTGGTGTTGACGTACGAGGTGTTCGAGGTGAAGTACACGTCGAGCGCCCGGTACCAGATCTTCTCCGCCTTGGCGCGACCGATGCCGGTCACCGCCGGCGCCGAGCCGCAGACCGGCGACGTGCCGTACGCGGTCGAGCCGGTGCCCTCGGCGAGGTTGAAGTAGAAGTGGTTGGCCACGCCGGAGGAGTAGTGCACGTCCTTGTTCTTCGTGCTGGTGCTCCAGCAGGAGTCGGACGAGCCGTCCAGCGACGGGTTGTACATGTAGCGCAGCGGCGTGCCGTTGCCGTTGATGTTGATCTTCTCGCCGACCTGGTAGTCGCCCGGGTCGCTCGGCGCGGCGGCGTAGAACTCCACCATGTTGCCGAAGATGTCGCTGGTGGCCTCGTTGAGGCCGCCGGACTCACCGGAGTAGACCAGGCCGGAGAGCGCCTCGGTGACGCCGTGGCTCATCTCGTGCCCGGCGACGTCGAGCGAGACCAGCGGGCGGGAGTTGCCCGAGCCGTCACCGTAGGTCATCTGGGACCCGTCCCAGAAGGCGTTGACGTAGTTGCTGCCGTAGTGCACCCGGCTCGGCACGCCGCTGCCGTTGCCGAAGATGCCGTTGCGGCCGTGGGTGTTCTTGAAGTAGTCGAAGGTCTTCGCGGCGCCGAAGTGGGCGTCGACGCCGGCCGACTGCCGGTTCGAGTTGGTGCCGTTGCCCCAGTTGTTGTCGGGGTCGGTGAAGGTGGTGCAGGTGCCGCCGGTGGTGTTGTTCATGTCGCAGGTGCGGCCGTTGCCGTGCGACGGGTCCACCATCTGGTAGGTGCTGCCGGAGAGCGTCGTGTCGATGCTGACCGTGCCGGTGTAGATGCCCTGGCCGCTGCCGACCACCGTCTCGATCTCGTCGTAGGAGCCGATCACCGCGCCGGTGGTCGCGTCCGTGACGACGTGCAGCTTGGATGGCGTCTGCTTGTCCGCCTGCCAGCCGCTGGCGACGGTCTCCCAGGCCAGCCTGCCCCGGCCCGAGCTGGCGTCGACGAAGAGCTCCGGTGCGCCCACCGAGGTGAGCGATCCGGAGAACGCCTTGCGTGCGCTGGCCTTGGCCGCGGACGCGCTCACCTTGGCGGTGGTGCCCAGCGTGAGCGGCGCGGCCAGGCCGACCGAGGTGCCGGCCAGCGTGCCGTTCGGGGCGGTGTGGATGACGAAGTCACCGCCGTAGACGCGCAGACCGTGGTAGGTCCGGGTGTACCGGGTGTGGGTGGCCCCGGAGGAGTCCACCTTGGTGCGGACGGCCTGGTACGCCTCCCCGCCGGCGCCCTGGACGGCACCGGGGTTGGCGCGGAGCAGGCTCTCCGCCCGGGTTGCGGCGGACTCGGGGGACGGTGCGCTCGGGGTTGCCGCGTGCGCCGTGGTGGTGACGCAGGCCAGCACGCCGCTGGTGAGCAACGCTGCGCTGACGGCGGCGACGGATCTTTTCACGGGCCCTCCTGAAGGGGGGAAGTTGTGACGGGGGTAGTCACTGATGTAGATATAGCGATACATCGAAGAACGTGAAAGGGTGCGAGCGCTTTCCTGCCGGAGACACTGACCGTTCGGACGATGCGACGGAGCGTGTCGGAACCGGGTGGCTCCGCCGTGCGTCCGATCGGCATGAGAGCGACCCCCGCCGCGGCGACCCTCCTCGCCGCTCTCCTCACCCCGCTCGCCGGCTGCGCGCAGAACGGCGGTGCGCCCGCGTCCGACGGCCCGGCACCGACCACCGCCCTGCCGGTCGTGCTCACCAAGTCCGGCGGCATCGTCGGGCTCGAGGACACCGTCACGGTGCAGCCCGACGGCCGGTGGACCCGGGTCGACCGCGCCGGTGCCTCGCGCACCGGCCGGCTCAGCGACGCCGACCTCGACCGCCTGCGGCAGCTCACCACCGACTCGCGGCTGGTCGCCGAGGCCACCGCCACCGTCCCGGCGACCATGTGCGCGGACGCGTTCAGCTACAAGCTCACCGTCGGCGCGACCACCACCGGGTACGTGGACTGCCCGCCCGAGATCACCCCGCCCCCCGCCACGGCGGCAGTGGTCGACCTGCTCACCCGCGCCACGGACTGATGCCCGGCGCAGTCCGACCCGGAGGCGGGACCCAGATGTGGTGGTGCCCCCGGAGCGGAAGCTCCGGGGGCAGGTGGGCGACGTCGTCGAGCGGGACCCGCTGAGGGATCCGCGGGTCAGGCGCGGGGGTTCATCTGGCCGATGCGGATCCGGTTGCCGAACGGGTCGCGGATCCCGAAGTCGATCCCGTACGGCCGCTCGGTCGGCTCGTCGGTGATGTCCACACCCTTGGCCACCAGGTCCTCGTACGACTTGCGTGCGTCGTCCGTGGTGAGGCAGAGCCAGCCGCTCATCGCGCCCTTGGTCAGCAGCTCCCGGACCCGCTCGGCGGTGGCCGGGTCGAGGGCCGGCGGCCCCGGCTTCTCCAGCAGGATCTCGTGCTCCGGGTCGCCCGGCACGTTGACCGTGAGCCACCGCATGAAGCCGAGGTCCTGGTCGGTGTTCACCTCGAGGCCGAGCTTGCCGACGTAAAAGTCGAGCGCCTCGTCCTGGTCGAGAACGTAGATCTGGGAGCGGGAAATCGAGGTCATCGTCATGCCTGGAACGCTAGAGCAGCCAGTTGACCTGCTGCTTATCCAAAACTGACGGGTTACCCGGCCGCCGCGCTCGGCCGCATCCACGCCTTGGTGAAGCAGCTCGGCACGTCCACCACCGCCGCCTTCCGGCGCCGGTAGGCCGACGGTGACTCGCCGACGATGTCGCGGAACGTCCGGCTGAACGTGCCGAGGCTGCCGAAGCCGACCAGGTGACAGATCTCGGTGACCGGCTGGTCGGTCTGCACCAGCAGGTACATGGCGCGCTCGACCCGCCGCCGTTGCAGGTAGCGGTGCGGCGTCTCGCCGAAGGTGGCCCGGAAGGTGCGGATGAAGTGCGCCGCCGAGACGTGCGCGATGCGGGCCAGCGCCGGCACGTCGAGCGGCTCCGCGTACGCCCGGTCCATGGCGTCCCGGGCACGGAGCATCGCCCGGTTCGACTCCTCGACGGCGCGGCTCACCCCACCACCAGGTCGAGTGCGCGGAGCTGCTCGGGGTCGGCCACGGTCTCGATGCCGATGATCCGGTCGGTGACCAGGAAGCTGATCGCGAGGCGGATCCGGCCGTCCAGGACGACCACGGCGCCGGGCAGCCCGTCCACGAGCGCGGGGACGGCGGCCTGCGCCCGGCCGTTGAAGAAGTCGGCCACCACGGAGGAGCCACGGGCCTCCGCCGTGCCGCCCATCCGCACCGCGGCGGCGTCGGCGCGCATCACCACGTACGGATCGAGGAGGGTGACCAGGTCGTCGAAGCGGCCGTCCCGGGACGCGGCGAGGAACGCCTCGACCACCCGGCGCCGGCGTGCGGGATCGGTGACCGGGTCGGCCGAGCGGTCCTGCACCCGGCGACGCGCCCGGCTGGCGATCTGCCGCACCGCAGGGGCGCTGCGGTCCACCACCGGCGCGATCTCCTCGAACGAGACGGCGAACATGTCGTGCAGCACGAACACCAGCCGCTCGGTGGGGCCGAGGGTGGTCAGCACCACCTCCAGAGCCCGGCCGACCGACTCGGCGAGCAACGCCTCCTGCTCCGGGTCCCGCCCGCCGGCCGCCTCTCCCGCCGGCCCGTCCCCCGCCTCGTCGGTGGCCTCCTCGTGCCGGGCACTGGCCGAGCGCAGCCGGTCCAGGCAGACCCGGCCGACCGTCGTGGTCAGCCACCCGGGCAGGTTGTCGATGGCGCCGACGTCGGCGCGGCTCAGGCGGAGCCAGGTGTCCTGCACGGCGTCGTCGGCCTCGGCGGCGGATCCGAGCATCCGGTGGGCCACCGCCCGCAGGCGCGGGCGCTGCTCCTCGAACCTGCGGACCAACAGGTCGGTGTCGCTCACGGCCTCCGCATCCCCCACGAACTCCGGTGACCACCGTCACCTCTGTCACGCCACCGACCCGGACCTCGACAACCCGGTGACGGACGACGACAGCGGCCGCGCGGCGAACGCCGGCCAGCCTAACAGGACAGGACGGATGAAAATGTCTCTCGAGGCTCGCATCCAGAACCCGGCGGCTCTCCTCCCCGACGCCGTGAAGGCGGTCAACCTCCTCTACAAGGCGGCGCACTCGGCCGGCGTGCCGGCAACCACCCTGGAACTGGTCCACCTGCGGGCCAGCCAGATCAACGGGTGCAGTGCCTGCGTCGACTCCGGGGCGCGCAACGCCCGCAAGAACGGCGAGACCGAGGAGCGACTCTTCGCGGTGGCCGTGTGGCGGGAGACGCCCTACTTCACCGATGCCGAGCGGGCCGCGCTCGCCCTGGCCGAGCACGCCACCCGGCTCGCCGACCGGAGCGACGCCGTGCCGGACGCGGTGTGGGACGAGGCGGCCCGGCACTTCGGGGAGAAGGAGCTGGCGGCACTGGTGCTCTGGATCGCCACCACCAACTTCTTCAACCGGCTCAACGCCGCCACCCGGCAGCCGGCCCCGCAGAACTGGGGCTGACCGGCGAACCCCGCGGGGGCGGAGGTGCCGCACCTCCGCCCCCGCGGACGCGCCTCAGCCGGCCTAGTCTCCTCGCATGGCGAACCAGCCGCGAAAGGCCACCTTCGACTTCGCGCAGTACGCCCGCCGGGTGCACGAAGGGCCCTGCTTCGTCTGCGCGTTCCTGGCCGGCGATCCTGACTACCGGCACCACGTCGTCTACGAGGACGACGACACCGTCGCCTTCCTCGGCCGCTACCCGACGCTGCTGGGCTACTGCCTCGTTGCGCCGAAGCGCCACCTGGAGAGCTGGGTGCACGACATGGAGCAGCCCGAGTTCCTCCGCTTCCAGGGCGTCGTGCACCGGGTCGCCCGCGCCATCGCGGCGACACTGCCCACCGAGCGGATGTACTCGATGAGCCTCGGCAGCCGGCAGGGCAACGCCCATCTGCACTGGCATCTCGCACCGCTGCCCCCCGGCGTGCCCTACGACCAGCAGCAGTTCCGCGCGGTCATGGCGGAGAACGGCGTCCTGCAGGTCGACGACGACAGCCAGGCAGCCATCGCGCGGGACGTCCGCGGCCACCTCCAGGGTTGAACGCCGGGATCAGCGGCCGGGGAGGCCGGCCAGCGCCTTCGAACGTTGGGCGACCAACTCGGCGTAGGTGCCGTCGCGCTCGGCCCAGCGATGCGTCAGCACGCCCTTGACCAGGATCTCGTGCGGGGTGGGCTGCTCGGACAGCAAGCCCATCACCTCGTCGAGGTAGTCGTTGAGGTCCAGGGCGTGCGGGTTCCTGCTCGCGATGTCCGGACGGCTGGCCACGGCCGGCGGCACCAGTTCGGCGACCTCGACGCCGGTGCCGACGAGCTGAGCGCGGAGGGCCTCCGAATAGGCGTGCACGGCCGCCTTGGACGCGCCGTACGTCGGCGCGATCGGGAACGGCAGGAAGGCGATGCCCGAGCTGACCGTGATGATCGTGCCGACGCCGCGCTCGATGAGGTGTGGGGTGAACGCGTCGATCACCCGGATGGTACCGAGCACATTCGTCGCAATCGTGGTCTCGGCGCTGGCGAAGTGCGTCGGGTCGCGGAGATCCTCCACGAGCATGACTCCGGACATCGTGACCACGACGTCCAGGTCCGGGTGGTCGGCCAGCACCCGGTCGCGGGCCCGCAGCACCGACTCGGGGTCGGTGACATCGACCTCGACGGTGGCGAGGCCGTCGACCGGGTCGGTCCGGCGCCCGCCGACGATGACCGTGCTGCCGGCGGCGGCGAATCGGCGGGCCAGGCCCAGCCCGATGCCGGAGGTGCCGCCGACGATGAGAACCGTGCGATTCGTGATGTCCATGCGATCCACCCTCCAGCCGGATCACGACGACTGGGCAGGTCCCGCTGATCCAGGGGTGCGGCAGGACCCCCTTCCGGCCACCCGGCCCGGACTATCGTGACCTTCGTGAGCGGTGACGACGCGACCAGTCGGCTCGGGGCGTACCTGCGGGCCCGGCGCGAGCTGATCACGCCGGAACGGGCGGGCATCCCGGCCGGCGCCAACCGCCGGGTCAAGGGCCTGCGCCGCGAGGAGGTGGCGCTGCTGGCCGGCATCAGTCCCGACTACTACCTGCGGCTGGAGCGGGGCCGCGACAAGAACCCGTCGCCGCAGGTCCTCGAGGCGCTGGCCCGGGTGCTCGAGCTGGACGACGTCGAACGCGAATATCTGCTCGGCCTCAGCACCGCCCGGCCACGGGCCCGCTCGCGCCGCCGCCCACCGGAACGTGTCCCGGCCCGGCTGCACCACCTGCTGGCCGCCGTCGACGTGCCGGCCTTCATCGAGGGTCGCTCGTTTGACGTGCTGGCGTCGAACCCGCTGGCCGTCGCGCTGTCCCCGCGCCTGCGACCGGGCGAGAACCGGCTGCGCTCGCTGCTGCTCGACCCCGAGGAGCGGGCGTTCCACCAGGACTGGGAGGCGTCCACCGCCGGGTTCGTCGCCGCCTTCCGCAAGTCCATCGGTGACGAGACCGCCGACGCCCGCATCGTCGAACTGGTCGGCGAGCTCTCCCTGGCCAGCGAGCGCTTCCGGCGGCTCTGGGCCCGCCACGACGTCAGCGAACTGGAGGGCGGCTCGATCACGGTGAACCATCCGGTGGTCGGCACACTGCGGCTGAACCGGGACAAGCTGCCGGCCGGCGAGGTGATCCTGGTGCTCTACTACCCCGACCAGGGCAGCGAGAGCGCGGAGAAGCTGCGCATCCTGGCCTCGCTGACCACCGACTCAACGGTCTGACCGCGATGCGTCAGGCGCTCGGCGGGCGGCTGTCATGAACCGCGTCGCTGTCGGCGTTGCTGTCATCGGGCCGTCTCGCGGCGGCCACCGCCGCGAAATGCCTGATGGAATTGGAGCCCCCGGCCGGGATCGAACCGGCGACATCTCGCTTACAAGGCGAGTGCTCTGGCCAGCTGAGCTACAGGGGCGCGTGGTCCGGGGTCAGCATAGCGACTGAGCGCCGGAAATCCCGCTCAGCAGGCGTCCCGAGCACGGAAAACGTCAATTTCCCGACCGCTGGATCAACGGATCGACGCCCATCCCCACCGACAGCCGAGGGGATTGATGCCTCACCGTGCCCGCCTGACCGTTATGCGTATGCGCTCCGTCCCACGAGCCACCTCTTGTCTTGGCAGGCCCGCCAAACACGTTTACGGTGCAGTGACACGGACGACACTCCGGCTGGCCTCGGCTGCCCGGTGCACCGCCCGTTGGCCGGCACCTCGGGCGCCGGTCGCTCCTTCCACTCGGATCGTCCGGCACGTTCCTGCCGGTGAAAGGAAGCGCTCCACCATGGCTACGGTCACCTACGCGAAGGCGTCCCGGATCTACCCGGGCACCGAACGCCCCGCGGTCAACCAGCTCGACCTCCAGATCGGCGACGGGGAGTTCCTCGTCCTGGTCGGCCCGTCGGGTTGCGGCAAGTCCACCAGCCTCCGGATGCTCGCCGGCCTGGAGGACGTCGACGACGGCGCGATCTACATCGACGACCGGGACGTCACCCACCTCCCGCCGAAGGCCCGCGACATCGCGATGGTCTTCCAGAACTACGCCCTCTACCCGCACATGACGGTGTACGAGAACATGGCGTTCGCCCTCAAGCTGCGCAAGACCTCGAAGTCGGAGATCGACCGGCGGGTCAAGGAGGCGGCCGGGCTGCTCCAGCTGGAGGAGTTCCTCAGCCGCAAGCCGAAGGCGCTCTCCGGCGGTCAGCGCCAGCGTGTCGCCATGGGCCGCGCGATCGTCCGCGAGCCGCAGGTCTTCCTCATGGACGAGCCGCTGTCGAACCTCGACGCCAAGCTCCGGGTGCAGACCCGTACGCAGATCGCGTCGCTCCAGGCCAAGCTGGGCGTCACCACGGTCTACGTCACCCACGACCAGGTCGAGGCCATGACCATGGGTCACCGCGTCGCGGTCATGCTCGACGGCGTCCTCCAGCAGGTGGACACCCCGCGCGCGCTCTACGACACCCCGGCCAACGTCTTCGTCGCGGGCTTCATGGGCTCCCCGGCCATGAACATCAAGACCGTGCCGCTGACCGACAACGGCGCCTCGTTCGCCGAGCTGAACGTGCCGCTGACCCGCGAGCAGGTCGAGGCGGCCCGCGCCGAGGGCGGCGACGGCAAGGTGACCGTCGGCTTCCGCCCGGAGGACTGCGACCTGGTCAGCCCGACCGAGGGCGGCATGCCGGTCGTGGTCGAGCTGGTCGAGGACCTGGGCTCCGACGCCAACGTCTACGGCCACGCCGCGCTCGAGGGCCACAACGAGCGGTTCGTGGTCCGCACCGACCGGCGCACGATGCCGAACATGGGTGACACCGTGTTCGTCAAGCCGCGCACCGGCCGCAGCCACGTCTTCCACGCCGCCACCGGCAACCGGATCTGACGTACGCAGAGAAAAGGGGCGGCCCGCCACGGCGGACCGCCCCTTTTTTCGTGTCGGCGTTATGCCTCGACGGAGCGGCGGCGGGCGACCTCGGCGAGGGTGACCGCCGCGGCGACGCTGGCGTTGAGCGACTCGACGTCGGAGACCATCGGGATGCTGACCGTGAGGTCGCAGGTCTCCCCCACCAGGCGGGACAGGCCGCGCCCCTCCGACCCGACCACCACGACCAGCGGGCCGACGGCGGCCTCCAGGTCGTAGAGGTCGGTCTGCCCGTCGGCGTCGAGGCCGACCACGATGAACCCGGCTTCCTTGCACGCCTTCAGCGACCGGGTCAGGTTGGTGACCTGGGCGACCGGCACCCGCGCGGCCGCGCCGGCACTGGTCCGCCAGGCGGTCGCGGTGATCCCGGCGGCCCGCCGCTCGGGTACGAAGACGCCCTGCGCGCCGAACGCGGCGGCCGACCGGATCACGGCGCCGAGGTTGCGCGGGTCGGTGACCCCGTCCAGGGCAACCAGCAGCGGGGCGGCCTGCTCCAGCGACGCCGCCATCAGGTCCTCGAACGGCTCGTAGGCGAACGGCGGCACCTGGAGGCCGACGCCCTGGTGCAGCACGCCGCCGGTCATCCGGTCCAGCTCGGCCCGGCTGATCTCGAGGATCGCGATGCCCCGGTCGGCGGCGGTGCGGATGATCTCGTTGACCCGGTCGTCGATGTCGATGCCCTGGGCGGTGTAGAGGGCGGTCGCCGGCACCTGGGCGCGCAGCGACTCCAGCACCGGGTTCCGGCCGACCAGCAGCTCCGGGCTGTCCTTGGCCGGGTTCGCCTTGCGGCCGGGAGCGACCCGTGGCCCGGACCGGCCGGCGGGCTTGCCGCCCCGGCCCTTCGCGGCCGGAACGCCCCGACCCCCGCCCTTGCCCCAGGTGGTGTCCTTGCTGCCCGGCTGTCCGATCTTGGGGGCGCGCCCCTCCTCGGCCGCGGCGCGGCGCTCCTTGTCCTGCTTCCAGGCGGTGCGCTGGGGCAGCTTCTCGGTGCCCGAGTAGGCCTTGTGCCAGGGCCGCTCGTCGGCGGGCAGGGTGCGGCCCCGGCCGGCGAGGGAGTCCTTGTTCTTGCCGCCGGAGCCCTTGGGGGCGCCCGCCTTCGGCGTCAGTCGCCGGCCACGGCGCTGCGAGTTGCCGGCCATCAGTCCTGCTCTCCAATAGTCCAACGGGGGCCCTGGGGGGTGTCCTCGACGACCACGCCGGCCTGCTTGAGCTGGTCGCGTACGGCGTCGGCGGCGGCCCAGTCCTTGCGGCTGCGGGCCTGGGCGCGCTGCTCCAGAGCGAGCGCGATCAGGGAGTCCACCACGCCGCGCAGGTCGTCCACGCGGCCGCCGCCGGTCCAGGCCGGATCCAGGGGGTCGACGCCGAGGATATCCAGCATCGCCCGGGTGGCGGCGAGCGTCGTGCGGACGGTCACATCGTCGGCGGCGGTCAGCGCGGTGTTGCCGTCGCGGACCACCTCGTGCAGCACGGCCAGCGCGGCCGACGTGTTGAGGTCGTCGTCCATCGCCGCGGCGAAGCCGCCCGGCAGCTCGCCATGCTGCCCGGGGCCGACCCGCTCGACGGCCCGCTGCACGAAGCCCTCGATCCGCCGGTACGCGACCGCGGCCTCGCGCAGCGCGTCCTCCGAGTAGTCGATGCGGGACCGGTAGTGGGCGGCCGCGTAGTAGTAGCGCAGCTCCACCGGACGCACCCCGAGGGACGCCACGTAGTCGAGGTCGAGGGTATTCCCCAGCGACTTGCCCATCTTGGTGCCGCCGATGCCGAGCAGGCCGTGGTGCACCCAGTAGCGGGCGAACGGCAGGTCGGCGGCCTGCGACTGGGCGATCTCGTTCTCGTGGTGCGGGAAGGTGAGATCGAGCCCGCCGCCGTGGATGTCGAACTCCGGGCCCAGGTAGCGCCAGCACATCGCCGAGCACTCGATGTGCCAGCCGGGCCGGCCCCGGCCCCACGGCGACGGCCAGTAGGCGTCGGCCGGCTCGTCCGGCTTGGCGCCCTTCCAGAGCGCGAAGTCACGCGGGTCGCGCTTGCCGCGCTCCGGGGCGTCCCCGGCGGACTGCATGTCCTCCGGCGACTGGCCGGACAGCGACCCGTACGCCGGCCAGGAGGCCACGTCGAAGTAGACGTCGCCGGAGCCGTCGGTGGCCGGGTAGGCGTGCCCGGTCTCGATCAGCCGGGCGATCAGCTCGTGCATCTCCGGGATGTGCCCGGTGGCCCGCGGCTCGTAGGTCGGCGGCAGCACGTTCAGCGCCCGGTAGGAGGCGGCCAGGATCTGCTCGTTGTCGTACGCGATCGACCAGAACGGGCGCCCCTGCTCCGTCGCCTTGACCAGGATCTTGTCGTCGATGTCGGTCAGGTTGCGGATGAACGTGACCTCGAAACCGGAGGCGGTGAGCCAGCGGCGCAGCACGTCGTAGTTGACACCGGAGCGAAGGTGGCCGATGTGCGGCGGTGCCTGGAGGGTGAGACCACACAGGTAGACCCCCACCTTGCCGGCTTCCCGCGGGACGAAGTCCCGCACCGAACGGGTGGCGGTGTCATACAGGCGTAGCGTCACCGTACAAGGGTAGCCGTCCGTGCATATCGAAGGAGTCCGGAGCCGGGTCGTACGCTGCGTGCTGTGGACACGGCGGCACGTGCGGGAGAGACGGCGCAGACCCTGGACCGGGGGCTGCGCCTGCTGCACCTGGTCGCCGACGCGCCGGGCGGGCTGACGGTCACCGAGGCGGCGAACCGGCTCGGCATCGGCCGGGCGGCGGTCTACCGGCTGGTCGGCGCGCTGACCGACCACGGCATGCTGCGCCGCGACGGCGAGGGCCGGCTCCGGCTCGGCGCCGGTGTGCTGCACCTGGCCCGGCGGGCCCAGCCGCTGCTCGCCGAGGGGGCGCTGCCCGCGCTGCGCCGGCTCGCCGAGCAGGCCGGGGCGACCGCACACCTGACCGTGGTCGAGGGCGGTGAGGGGGTGGCCCTCGCGGTGGTCGAGCCGAGCTGGACCTCGTTCCACGTGGCGTACCGGACCGGTTCGCGGCACCCGCTGGAGCGGGGAGCCGCCGGACGCGCCATCCTGGCCGGCCGCGCCGGTGCCGCCGCCCCGGTGAGCACCAGCGGCGAACTGCAGTCCGGGGCCTACGGGGTGGCCGCGCCGGTGCTCGGGGTGCCGGGGCTGGAGGCGAGCGTCGGGGTGGTCTCGCTGACCCCGCTCGACGTCACCGAGGTCGGCACCCAGGTTGCCGCCGCCGCCGAGTCGATCGCCGCAGCCCTGTCCTGACCCGGGTCCGGAGTTCCGCGCGGGCGGGACGGGAGCCGGTAGCACACCGTCCGGGCGCCGTGGTGGTTGTCCACAGGGCCCCTCGTCCGGGCCGGCCACGGCTGTCCACAGGGGTGTCGGGCGGCGGCCCGTCGCCGCCAGGCTGGTCGACATGCCACCTCATCCCCATCGACCGCCCGAGCTGACCTGGCAGGTCTTCCGCGGCTCGGACGTGGTCCGGCGCGGGCTGCTGACCCGGCACCAGCTCCGGGGCGCCTCCTGGGTCCGGCTCCGGCAGGATGTCTACGCGGACGCCCGCCTCGACCGCGACCACACGCTCGCCTGTCGCGCCGCGCTGCTCCGCCTCCCGCCGGGCACGCTGCTCGCCGGCCCCTCGGCGGCCCACCTGCACGGGGTCGCGCACGCCGCCGGCTTCCGGGACGACGTGCACGTCCTGCTCCCGGCGTCGGCCCGGGCCGACGCCCAGCCCGGCGTGCGGGTGCACCAGGCCCCGTCGTCGCCCGAACGGATCGGCCTCCTGATCTCCAGCACCGCCGCGGGCTCGGCGAACAGCAGCCGGTTCGTCGCTACGGCCGTCGCGGAGCCCGGGCCGCTCGGCGGCGAGCCGGGCCGGCCGAGCGGGCCGGGCCGGCTGCTCCGCACCGAGCCGGCCGTCTGCGCCTGGGAGTCAGCGGTCTGGTCCGATCCGGTCCGCGCGGTCGGGATCGTCGACGCCCTGCTGCGGATGGGCACGGTCAGCCGGACCGATCTGGCCGACGTGGCGCACCGCAATGCGGGACGGCCCGGTGGCCGGCGAGCGCGATGGGTGTTCGGCCTGGCGGATCCGGGGGCGCGGTCCGCGCCCGAGTCGCACCTGCGGGTCCGGCTGGTGCTGGCCGGCCTGCCCCGCCCGGTCGCGCGGCACCCGGTGCGCGGGCCGTCGGGCCTGGTCCTGCTCCCTGCCCTGGCGTGGCCCGAGTTCCGCGTCGCCGTCGAGCACGACGGCCGGTGGCACGCCGACCCGGATCACCTGGACCGGGACCGTCATCGGCTCCACCAGCTCGGGGCGGCCGGCTGGCTGGTGCCGCGCGTGAGCGGTCGCCGGCTGGACCGGGAGTTTCCCGCGCTGGTCCGCGAGATCCGCGCCGCACTGGTCGCCCGGGGCTGGCGGCCGTGAGAGCCGCCGCCTCGCACACCACCGGTCCACGGAAACGGCCGGCGGGACCGCCGTGACCCTGCGCACGATTGTCATTGCATCAAGCAACTTCTATGGTTACAGCAGCTTGGCGTTCTCCTCCAAAGACGGGGGCCGGAGGACTGATGGGCTTCTTTTCGCGTGTCGTGTGCCGCCACCCGGCACCGCTGTCATGAGATTCCGACTGCTGGGCCCGCTCGCTGTTGAGGGGCCCGGCCAGCACCGCCTCGACGGCCGGCGATCGCGGGCGGTTCTGGCGTTTCTGCTCCTCGATGCCAACTCGCTGGTCCGGGTCGAGCAGATCATCGACGCGGTCTGGGGCGAGGCGCCGCCGCGCACCGTCCGCACCCAGCTGCACGGCCAGATCTCCGCGGTGCGCCGCTGGCTGCGCGCTGTCCCGGACGCCCAGATCGTCACCCACGACAGCGGCTACGTGCTTCGCACGGATCCGTCCCAGATCGACGTGGAGGTGTTCCGCCGGCTGGCCCGACAGGGGCGCCGGCTGACCGCCACCGGGCAGCCGGCCGCAGCGGCCGAGGCGTACCGGGCGGGGTTGGGGCTCCACGTCGGTCCGCCGCTCGGCGACATCGACGCCCCCTTCGCCCGGGCTGCGGCGGCCCGCCTCACCGAGGAACTGCTGGCCGTCCTCGCTGACCTGGTTGACCTGGACCTCGACGCGGGCCGGCACCACGAGCTGATCCCGCGCCTCTCCGCGCTGGTCGAGCGGCATCCGTGGCACGAGCCGCTCTGGTGCCACCTGCTCGTGGCGCTGGACCGCGCCGGCCGCCGGAATGAAGCCATCGCCCGCTACCACCGGGTCCGCCTGCTGCTCCGCCGTGAGCTGGGCGTCGAGCCGGGTCCCGAGCTGTCCCGGACCTACCGGTCGCTGCTGGAGGCCCCGCCGGCTGCGGCCGTCGGGATCGACCTCACCCTCACCCTCGACCGGCTGGCCGAGGCCGAGCGGATGCTGGGCGAGATCCGGCAGCAGTTGTCGCGGCTGGGTGTCGAGGCGGCGAGGGCGCGGCCGGTGGTCCCGACCGCGCCGCCAGCGCCGCAGGTGTCAGACGGTGGTGCAGGTCACGCGGAGATTGCGGCTTGACCCGTCCCGCAGCAGAACGGAGAGCGTCTGCCCGCCGGGGCCGCACGACTTGCCGGTGTAGACCCGGACCTCGTACCGGCCGTTGGTGAAGGCGACCGGGCCACTGCTCGCCGCCGGCTGACCGTTCCAGGAGACCCCGACGACCGCGTTCAGGTCGGTCACCGGCGTCCCGTTGGCGGTGAGCTTGAAGGTGACGAGGAAGTTCCCCCCGGAGACGGCGTCCGGATAGCTGGTGCCCAGGTACCCGGACCCCTCGTAGAAGCCGTCGAAGGTGTACGCCGGCACGCTCGGCCGCAGGAAGTTGCCGGTCACGTGGTTGGCCAGCGAGGTGCCTGCGGACATCCCGGAGTCGGCGTCGAACTGGTAGTGCACGCCCAGGTAGACCCGGCTCCGGGCGTTCTCCGTGGCGGCGGCCCCGAACCCGGTGAAGCTGCGGCTCACGCCGACGGCGTGCGGGTCCTCCGTCCCGCCGACGAAGCGGAACCCGTCGGTGCCGAAGAAGCCCTTCATGGCACCCGCCCAGGCGGCGGCGAAGGTGGCGTGCCCGGAGACGTACGCCGGGAACGGCGGGGAGAAGTTGACCCCGCTGGTGTTCGCGGAGAGCGGCTTCCAGTTCGGGTCGGGCGTGGTGGCCGCGTTGTTGTCGTCCTGCGGCTCGTGGATCGCCGTCTCGGGCCGCCACAGGTCGATGGCGGTCTGGTACTTGGCGTCCCAGGCGACGATCGCCGCGTCACCCATCGCGATGCCGACCAGCGCGAAGAGGCGGGCGTTCCCGGCCTGGGTGAGTTTCGCCGACTTGGCGACCACCTGCGTGTGCGCGAAGAGCTGGCCCGGCGGCTTGTAGGTGCCGTCGAGGTCGTTGGCCCAGAACCAGGCGGTCTGCGTCTGGTCGGCGGTGCGGGTGGTGCTGTTGGACGCACCGAGGCCCCTCACCTCGTTGACCTGGTTCGCGTAGGTCTGGCTGGCCAGCAGCTGCGCGTAGGTGGTGTAGCCGCCCGGCAGGCCGGGGCGGAACTGGGTGGTGGAGGTCATGGCGAACGGCTTCAGCAGCCCCCAACTGGGGGTCGCGGGCTCCCCGGAGCCGGTGCGGCGCCACTGGCCGGCGACCGTGCCGTCGGCGTAGGTGGAGGTGTCCGGCGAACCGTCGTTGGTCCGGAAGCTGATCATGGCCTGGGCGCTGGCCGAGCCCATCCGCTGGCCGTCCGTCCGCGCCGCGGAGCTGGGGATGTCCTGCTGCGCGGTGGTGAGGTCGGCGGCGAAGCTGATCGACGGCCAGATGCTGCGCAGCATGTCGTAGGCCGCGTAATCGATGGCGGTGGCCAGGTCGGGGCTGACCCCGGCCGTGGGGCTCACCTTGGTCCGGTACGGCTGCCCGATGCACCGATCAGCTCCGTCGGCGCAGAGGGCGGAATTCGCGGCGTCGTAGATGGCGCCGTGGACCATGGCCCCGGCGCGGGCGAGCGGGCCGGGCGCGCCGCCGACCTGGCGGAAGGTGCGGAGCAGGACGTCGTTCCAGTACAGGACGTGGTCGGTGGGCCCGGCGGCGAGCGCCGGGGCGGTCGGTGCGACGGCGGCGACGGTGCCGACCGTGAGGGCCGTGAGCGCGATGGCGCTCCAGCGGCGACGGGACATGTGCAACCAGCCCATGGGACTCCTCGGTGAGAGACCTCGATCTACCGCGGTTGATGGCCGCGGCTCCCACCAGGCTGGGCGGGCCGGCTACGCGCCGGCTACGACGTCGCTATCGGGGCCACCTCGTCGAGGGCGGCGAGCGCCTCGGGGAGATCGGCCAGGGTCGCCACCTCCGCGTCCGGACGCAGTCCCGGCGGGCAGGGCAGGCCCTGCCGGTTGAGCCAGATCCCCCGCAGGCCGGCGCGCTGCGGGCCGGCCACGTCGTGGGCGAGGGAATCACCGACGTACGCGATCTGCTCCGCCGGCACGCCCGCCGCCTCGACCACCGCGGCGTAGAACTCGGGGGCGGGCTTCTTGGGCAGGCCGCCGTCGTGCGCGTACCGCTCGAAGGCGAACTCGTCCGCGAGCCCGCAGCGTTCCGCGCGGCTGTTGCCGTTGGTGGCGTAGCCCAGGAGGTAGCGCCCGCGGAGCGCGGCGAGGGCGGGCAGCGCGTCGGCGAACGGGCGGGTGAGCGCGAAGCGCCGGGCGAAGAAGAGCGCCGCCACCACGTCCAGGTGGTCGTCGAGCGCGACCCGGGCGAGCGACCGGGCCAGCGCCGCGCGCCGGATCTCGTGCACCGGCGCCGCGCTCCGCTCGCCGAAAACCGCGTGCCAGTCGGCCTCGAGGTCCGCGAGGGACAGCGCGGCCGCCGCCGGCGTCAGCGCCCGCATCTCCGCGAGCACGGCGACCAGCCCGCCGGTCACGGCCGGGCGCAGGTCGAGCAGGGTCTCGTCGGCGTCGAACACCACCACGCGCAGCACGACGGGCAGTTCCTCACGCCAGCGCCGGCTCGTCGGCCCGCTCGTCCACCGGCTCGGGGCGGCCGCCGCGCAGTTCGTCCACCCGGACCAGGGCCACACCGGCCACGATGAGCGCACCGCCGAGCAGCTGCACGGCGGTCGGCAGCTCGTCCAGCACGAGCCAGGCGATCAGCACCGCGAACATCACCTCGGTCAGCCCGACGAAGGAGGAGAGCCGCGCGCCGAGCAGGCGGGCCCCGGCGACGCCGGTGAGATAGGCGACCACGGCGGCGATCAGCGACAGGCCGGCGATCGGCACCAGCCAGCTCATCTCGTGCCCGGCGAAGCTCACATCGGCGGTGCCGGCGTGCAGCGGGAGCGCCCCGACCAGCCCGAGCAGGAGCAGCACCAGGGCACCGACGGCCATGCCCGCGCTGGCCATCACCACCGACGGCAGCGCGGGGTCGACCCGGCCGGCGATGACGTAGTAGCCGGCCAGCCCGACCCCGGCGCCGAGTCCCCACAGGACGCCGACCGGGTCGAGGCTGCCGGTGCCCGTCAGGTCCAGCACGAACACCAGCCCGCACAGGGCGGTCAGGGAACCGGCCACGGTGAGCAGCCGGGGCCGCTGGCCGTGGACGAGCCACATCCAGCCGACCACCAGCACGATGCCCAGGTATTCCAGCAGGAGCGCGACGCCGACCGGCAGGTAGCGGACGGCGTTGAAGAAGCAGGCCTGGGCCAGGGCCACCCCCAGCAGCCCGAACACCACGAGCGTGCCGGCGTTGCGGCGCAGCACCGGCCACCGGCCCCGCAGCGCCAGCAGCGCGGGTACGGCGAGCACCAGCGCGGCGATGCCGACCCGGGCGAGCACCACCGCCTCGGCGGACCACTCGCCGGTGATCAGCGGTCGGGCGAAGCTGCCCGAGGTGGCGAAGGTGAGCGCGGAGAGCAGCGCCAGGCCGAGGCCGACGCCGGGCCGTTCACGCATCGACAGCTCCTTGGGTCGACCGGACATGAGCAAATCGGAGTTATGCTCATGACGCTAGGCGGGCACCTCGACAGGAGTCAAGTTGCTTTTTGCTCATGACACCGAGTGCGGCCTGGTCGCGGCCGCGGCGCTGGTCAACACGGCCGGCCCGGACCGGGAAGGGCTGCCCGACGTGACGGCCCTCGACGAGTTCTTCACAGCGTACGGATGGACGGGCCGGCACGAGCACACCGAGGCGGAGCTGCGCGAGGTGCGGGCGCTGCGGCCCCGGCTCCGCCGGATCTGGCACGCCGACACCGATGAGGTGGTGACCGTCGTCAACGGGCTGCTCCGGGAGTCGCACGCCCTGCCCCAGCTCGTCCGGCATGACGACGAGCCGTACCACCTGCACGCCGTGCCGCGGGACGCGCCGCTGGCCACCCGGATGGCGGTCGAGGCCGCGATGGCGCTGGCCGACCTGGTCCGGATGGACGAGCTGAGCCGGCTGCGCCTCTGCAACCACCCAGATTGCGAGAACGTGCTGGTCGACCTCTCCAAGAACCGGTCCCGCCGGTTCTGCGACGGCGGCTGCGGCAACCGGGCGGCGGTGAGCGCCTACCGGGCCCGCAAGGCCGCGTCCCACTCCTGACGCCGCCCGGGCCGGCGATCGGCGAGCGGGCCCGGGCGGCGCCGCGACTCAGGGGTGGGTCATCCGGAGCAGGTCCAGGGCCTCGTCGAGCTGGGTCTCACTGAGCTTGCCCGAGTCGACGTGCCCGCGGGAGATCACCACCTCGCGGATGGAGACCTGCTTGGCCAGCGCCTCCTTGGCGATCGAGGCGGCCTCGTCGTACCCCAGGTGGCGGTTCAGCGGGGTGACGATCGACGGCGAGCCCTCGGCGTACGCCAGGCAGACCTCGGCGTCCGCGACCAGGCCGACCACCAGGCGGTCGGCGAAGAGCCGGCTCGCCGCGGAGATCAGCCGGATCGACTCCAGCAGGTTGCGGCCCATCACGGGCAGCATCACGTTCAGCTCGAAGTCACCCTGCGAACCGGCGAACGCCACCGCGGCGTCGTTGCCGATCACCTGCGCGCACACCTGCCGCATCGCCTCCGCGACCACCGGGTTCACCTTGCCGGGCATGATCGACGAGCCGGGCTGGAGGTCGGGGATGCGCAGCTCGCGCAGGCCGGCCCGGGGGCCGGAGCCCATCCAGCGGATGTCGTTGGCCATCTTGTAGAGACCGACGGCGACGGTGCGGAGCTGGCCGGAGGTCTCCACCAGCGCGTCCCGGGCACCCTGCGCCTCGAAGTGGTTGCGGGCCTCGGTCAGCGGCAGCCCGGTCGAGGCGCGCAGCTTCTCGATCACCTTCGCGGCGAAGCCGAGCGGGGTGTTGATGCCGGTGCCCACGGCGGTGCCGCCGAGCGGCAGCTCGGCCAGCCGGGGCAGCGACCCCTCCAGCCGCTCCACGCCGTAGCGGACCTGGGCGGCGTAGCCGCCGAACTCCTGCCCCAGGGTGACCGGGGTGGCGTCCATGAGGTGGGTACGCCCGGCCTTCACCACGGTCTCGAACTCGGTGGCCTTCTCCTCCAGCGCGCCGGCCAGGTGCTTGAGCGCGGGCAGCAGGTCCTCCACCACCGCCTGCGTGGCGGCCAGGTGGATCGAGGATGGGAAGACGTCGTTGCTGGACTGGGAGGCGTTGACGTCGTCGTTCGGGTGCACGTTCCGGCCCAGCTCACGGCCGGCCAGCGTGGCGATGACCTCGTTGGTGTTCATGTTGGACGAGGTGCCCGAGCCGGTCTGGAAGACGTCGACCGGGAACTGGTCGTCGTATCCGCCGTCGGCCACGTGCGCGGCCGCGGTGGCGATCGCCTCCCCCACGTCCGCGCCGATCACCCCCAGCTCGGCGTTGACCTGGGCCGCCGCGCCCTTGATCTGCGCGAGGGCCTTGATCTGGGCCGGTTCGATGCCGCGCCCCGAGATCGGGAAGTTCTGCACCGCGCGCTGGGTCTGCGCCCGCCACAGCGCCTCGGCGGGCACCTCCACCTCGCCCATCGAGTCGCGTTCGATCCGGTAGCCGGTCGCCTCTGGAGTCGTCACGCGTACCATCCTGCCGCGCTGGTCGCCCACCCGCAGGGAAAGCACTGCCGGCCGCCCGCCCAGCCCAGCTCGGCCCGCGAAGCCGAGGCGCCGGGTGGGATCCCACCCGGCGCCCCTTGGCGTACGTCGGAACTCAGCGCCGCCCGACGGTGAGCACCGGCTTGGTGACCTCGGCGAAGAAGTCCTCGCCCTTGTCGTCGACCACGATGAAGGCCGGGAAGTCCTCCACCTCGATCTTCCAGACCGCCTCCATGCCCAGCTCGGGGTATTCGAGCACCTCGACGTGCTTGATGCAGTCCTGCGCGAGGCGGGCGGCCGGGCCACCGATCGAGCCGAGGTAGAAGCCGCCGTGGGTCTGGCAGGAGCGGGTGACCTGGGCAGAGCGGTTGCCCTTGGCCAGCATCACCATCGAGCCGCCGGCCGCCTGGAACTTCTCCACGTAGGCGTCCATCCGGCCCGCCGTGGTCGGGCCGAACGAGCCGGAGGCGTAGCCCTCGGGGGTCTTGGCCGGGCCGGCGTAGTAGACGGCGTGGTCGCGCAGGTACTGCGGCATGGGCTCGCCGGCGTCCAGCCGCTCGGCGATCTTGGCGTGGGCGATGTCCCGGGCCACCACCAGCGGGCCGGTCAGCGACAGCCGGGTCTTCACCGGGTATTTCGACAGCTCGGCACGGATCTCGTCCATCGGCCGGTTGAGGTCGACCCGGACCACCTCGGAGCTGTCGAGGTGGGCGTCGGTGACGTCGGGCAGGTAGCGCGCCGGGTCGGTCTCGAGGCGCTCCAGCCAGACCCCCGACGGGGTGATCTTGGCGACCGCCTGGCGGTCGGCCGAACAGGAGACCGCGATGGCCACCGGGCAGGACGCGCCGTGCCGGGGCAGCCGGACCACCCGTACGTCGTGGCAGAAGTAGCGCCCGCCGAACTGCGCGCCGATGCCGAAGTTGCGGGTCAGCTCCAGCACCTCGGCCTCCAGTTCGAGGTCGCGGAAGCCGTGCGCGCTCATCGAACCCTGCGTCGGCAGGGCGTCGAGGTACTTCGCGGAGGCGTACTTGGCGGTCTTCAGCGCGTATTCCGCGGAGGTGCCGCCGATGACGATGGCCAGGTGGTAGGGCGGGCAGGCCGCGGTGCCGATGAGGCGCAGCTTCTCCTCCAGGAACTGCATCATCCGCGTGGGATTCAACAGCGCCTTGGTCTCCTGGTAGAGGTAGGACTTGTTGGCCGAGCCACCGCCCTTGGCCATGAAGAGGAACTTGTAGGCGTCGGCGTGCCCGTCCGGGTCCTCGGCGTAGAGCTCGACCTGGGCGGGCAGGTTGCTGCCCGTGTTCCGCTCGTCCCACATGGTCAGCGGGGCGAGCTGCGAGTAGCGCAGGTTGAGCCGGGTGTAGGCCTGGTAGACGCCGCGCGAGATCGCCTCGGCGTCGGTGCCGTCGGTGAGCACGTGCCGGCCGCGCTTGCCCATCACGATGGCGGTGCCGGTGTCCTGGCACATCGGCAGCACGCCACCGGCGGCGATGTTGGCGTTGCGCAGCAGGTCCAGCGCGACGAACCGGTCGTTCGGCGAGGCCGCCGGGTCGTCGATGATCGAGCGGAGCTGGGCCAGGTGGGCCGGGCGGAGGAAGTGGGCGATGTCGTGCATCGCCTCGGCGGTCAGCGCGGTCAGCGCGGCGGGCTCCACGGTGAGGAACCGGCGGCCACCCGGGCCGTTGACGACGTCGACGCCCTCATCCGTGACCAGGCGGTATTCCGTCTGGTCGGGTCCGGTCGGCAGCAGGGGGGCGTACGAGAAGGCGGCGGCACTGCTCATGACGGAAAAGCCTAGGGCAGAGCCGTCGATCGGTGGCACCCGCCGGGTGCGTCCTGGGACGCCGCTCTCACCCGGCGTCACTTGCCGTCGGCGCAGAGCTCGTTCTTCGGGCCGCAGCTGCCCTGGCCGGCCGGGGGTCGCCAGGTGTCGCCCGGGTCCGGCACGGGCACCGCGCCCTCGTCCGGCGGAGGCACCTCGGCGGCGCCGGCGCCCCAGCGGACGTACCCGATCTCGCGGCCCTCCCCGATGATCATGCCGTTCGGGCCGACCGCCAGGGCGTTGGCGGAGGTCCGCAGCAGGACCAGCTCCCGACCGGTGCGCGGCTCGACGGCGATGAGCCGCGACGGCTTCTCCTCGGCGATCAGCGCTGCGTACGGGGTGAGCGCCGCGCCGGTCTTGCCGCCCGCCGGCCGGGTCCACCGGGTCCGGTCGGCCGACAGGTCCCGGCCGAGGATCGAGCCCTTGTCGGCGCTGCGGACCAGCGCGTAGCGGTCGTCGACGGCGAGCAGCTTCTCGCCCTCCGCGCCCACCTGGAGCAGCCGGCCGTCGTACCCGTCGAGCACCGCCTCGCGCCCGTCCGGGGCGACCCCGACCAGCACGTTGCGGGCGCCCTGCGGGTCCTCCCGCTGCACGCAGCCGGCGTAGTCGGCGGTCCGCAGGTTCACGCCGTTGCGCCGCCACACCTGCTGCCCGGTGGCCGGGTCGACGGCGGTGAGGACGAACTGGCAGGTCCCGTCGCGGGAGGTGGCGGCGATCCGGAGCAGCCGCCCGCCGACCACGGCGAGCCGCTCCTCGCGGCCGGGCTCGACGTTCTGGAGCACCCGGCCGGTGGCGGTGTCGACCACGTGCACCCGGTCGTCGACCGGGAAGCCGAGCAGCGGCGGGACCGACTCGGGCCCGGCCACCCCGCCGTCGATCCGCGGGGTGCCCAGCCGCCGGGTGCCGAGCAGCTCCGGGTTGTCGGCGAGCACGCCGCTGTTCACACCGGGGAGGAAGGCACTCCACAGCGGGGTGCTGCCCCGGGGGTCCCAGGCGCGCAGCGTGCAGTCGGTGGACCGCACGCAGTACGCGTCGAGCAGCAGGTTCCGGTAGGTCCAGACGGCGATGGCGCGCTCGTCGCGGCGGCGTACGACGCCGGTGACGGGGTCGAGCACCTCGTACCCCTTGTCGAGGAGCTTGCCCACGGCGACGACCGGGGCCCGCTCGCTGCCGGCCACCGCCGCCCAGTCCGCCTTGCGCTCCCAGAGTTGCGTGCCGGTGGCCAGGCTCCGCGCCTCGACCCGGGTGCGCTGCTCCACGATCACCGTGTCGCCGGCGATGGTGACGCTCTTCGGGGTGCCGCCGACCCGCTGCTGCCAGACCGGCTCCGGGTCGGAGAGCGGCTTGCTCCGATCGACCCAGTCCCACAGGGCGGGGAACGGGTTCCACACCCCGGTGGCGGCGAGCACGATCACGGTGATGAGCCCCAGCAGCAACCAGCCGCGTACGCCAAGGCCCTTCACACCGCACACGGTAGCGACGAGCACCGCTGCGCCGGCCCCCCGAACGGTCGTGTCGCGCCGCTTTCTGGGTCAGCCCCCGCGGGCGGCGGAGCGGACCAGGGGCAGGGTGCGGTAGGGGATCTGCTCGGCCAGGGCGATGATCGTGGAGGCGCGGCGGATGCCCTCCGAGGCGACGATCTGGTCGATGACCCGTTGGAGGTCGGTGTTCGACCGGGCCACGATGCGGCAGAGCAGGTCGCTGGAGCCGGTGATCGTGTGCGCCTCCAGCACCTCGGGGATCGCGGCCAGGTGCGCGGTCACCTGGTCGTGACCGTGCCGCTGGCTGATCTCCAGGGTCACGAAGCTGGTCACCCCGAAGCCGATCGCGGCCGGCGAGATGTCCGGCCCGAACCCGCCGATCACCCCCCGCTCGACCAGCTTGTCGAGCCGGGCCTGGACGGTGCCCCGGGCCACGCCGAGCCGCCGCGAGCACTCCAGCACCCCGATCCGCGGCTCTTCGGCGAGCAGATCGATCAAGCGGGCGTCCAGCGAGTCGAGCTGTACATCCTGTCCAGCGTTCATGGGGTTTCATATTACCGAATGCACAACCTGACCAGGATTTACGCCAACTGTTGCCCAACCGGCGGCCGCCCGGCGATCCTCGCCACAACAGCAGACGAACGGCGGCCCACGAGGCCGGCCGGTACGCAAGGGAGGCCACCATGACCCAGGCGATCGACCGACCCCAGTCGACCGAGGAGGTCGACGTCGACGCCCTCGTCGGCGCCGTCGACCACGACATCACCCGCGACCCGTTCCCGGTCAAGGGCCTCGACCACGTGCACTTCCTGGTGGGCAACGCCAAGCAGGCCGCCCACTACTACTCCACGGCGTTCGGCATGACCTGCGTGGCCTACCGGGGGCCGGAGCAGGGCTACCGGGACCACGCCCAGTACGTGCTGACCAGCGGCTCGGCCCGCTTCGTGCTGACCGGCGCGGTCCGGCCGGACGCCGAGGGCTCCGAGCACGTGGCGAAGCACAGCGACGGGGTCTCGGACATCGCGCTGGAGGTGCCGGACGTAGACGCCGCGTACGCGCACGCCACCGCCCAGGGCGCGACCGGACTGGTCGAGCCGCACGACCTCAGCGACGAGCACGGCACCGTCCGGATGGCCGCCATCGCCGCGTACGGCGACACCCGGCACACGCTCATCGACCGGTCCCGCTACACCGGCTCCTTCCTGCCCGGCTTCGTGGCCCGCGGCCCGATCGTTGACCGCCAGCCGATGATCGACGCCGGCATCCAGCCGAAGCGGTTCTTCCAGGCCGTCGACCACGTGGTCGGCAACGTGGAGCTGGGCCGGATGGACGAGTGGGTCGAGTTCTACAAGCGCGTCATGGGCTTCAGCAACATGGCCGAGTTCATCGGCGACGACATCGCCACCGACTACTCGGCGCTGATGAGCAAGGTGGTCGCGAGCGGCACCCGCAAGGTGAAGTTCCCGCTCAACGAGCCGGCCGTCGCCCGCAAGAAGTCGCAGATCGACGAGTACCTGGAGTTCTACCAGGGCCCGGGCGCCCAGCACATCGCCGTGGCCACCAACGACATCCTGGCCAGCGTCGACGCCATGCGGGCCGCCGGCGTCGAGTTCCTGGACACCCCGGACTCCTACTACGAGGACCCGGAGCTGCGCGCCCGCATCGGCGAGGTGCGGGTGCCGATCGAGGAGCTCCAGTCCCGCAAGATCCTCGTCGACCGGGACGAGGACGGCTACCTGCTCCAGATCTTCACCAAGCCGGTGCAGGACCGCCCGACCGTCTTCTTCGAGCTGATCGAGCGGCACGGCTCGCTCGGCTTCGGCAAGGGCAACTTCAAGGCCCTGTTCGAGGCCATCGAGCGGGAGCAGGAGAAGCGCGGCAACCTGTAACACTGTCCGCGTGACCGAGCCTTCCCCCGCGTCTCCGCCGCCCGCCGGGCCCCCGCCCGCGGGCGGCGGCTTCGCGCCGCCGTCCGGGCCGTACCAGCCGCCGCGCCAGCACACCCCGCCCGCGTACACCGGGCTGCCCCACTACCCGGCCCCACCGCCGGGGTACGCCCCGCACGCCGCCTTCGTGCCGCCCACCCTGGCCCCCAACGGGCAGCCGCTGGCGGGGTTCGGCGAGCGGCTGGTGGCCTGGCTGATCGACACCGCGGTGGCGACCGGGGTGGCCATGGTGCTCTTCCTGCCGGTCTTCCTCTGGCTCTGGTTCCGGGTGTTCAGCGACATGATGGCGGTCGCCCCGGACGGGACGATTCCCGAGCCCGACCCGGCCACGGTGCTGACCGACTTCTTCCTGCCGGTCCTGCTCGCCGAGGCCGGGCTGCTGGTCGTGATGTTCGTCTTCTACTGGCTCTACCACGTCGAGTACGCCCGCCGGACCGGCCAGACGCTCGGCAAGAAGGCCATGAAGCTGCGCATCGTCCCGCTCGACCCGACCGCGCCGCTGACGCGGGGCGTCCTCGGCCGGCGGTACCTGGTGGAGTTCGTCGCCGGCTCGCTGGTGCCGTTCGCCAACTACCTCGACGGGTTCTGGCAACTCTGGGACAAGCCCTGGCAGCAGACCCTGCACGACAAGTTCGCCGGAACGGTCGTCGTTAAGGTTGCACCGTGAGCGTGAGGAGTGAGCCGGGTCTGCGAGCCCCGCAATCGCGAACTGAGCCGGCACCGTGAGCGTGCAACCCGGCTGGTACGTCGACCCCGCCGATCCCGAGACCCGCCGGTACTGGGACGGCGAGGGGTGGATCGGCGCGCCGATCCCGGTCGACGCCACCCCGCCCGAGGGACCACCGCCGCCTGAGCCGGCTCCCGCCCCCGTACCGGCCCCCGCCGCGGCCGCGCCGCAGTCGGCCCAGCCCGCCCCGGGCGGACACCCCGGCGGCCCGGGCGTCGGTCCGTTCCCGGGCCCGCCGACCGGTGGCCCCGGCCAGCCGTGGCCGGGACAGCCGGGGCAGCCGGGCCAGGCCGGCCCGTGGCCCGGACAGCAGGGGCCGCCGCCGGGCTGGCCATATCCGGGGTGGCCCGGGCGGCCGCCGGTCCCGCGCCCGCACGGCCTGCCGCTCGCCTCGTACGGCGCCCGGCTGGTCGCCCGCCTCATCGACCTCGGTGTGGTGTTCCTGCTCAACGTCGTGGTCAACGGCTGGTTCGTCTGGCGCTACATCGAGGAGATCTCGCCGTACCTGCGCGAGTCGGTGCGCCGGTCGCTGGCCGGGGAGACCTCCACGGAGGGGCTGCCCCAGCCGGGCGAGCAGGCCGCCGGGCTCCAGATCACCATCCTGCTGATCGCCACCGCGCTCTGGTTCGCGTACGAGGTGCCGTCGATGGCGGCCCGGGGCCAGACCTTCGGCAAGCGGCTCGTGGGCGTCCGCGCGGTGCCGGTCGAGGCGGACCAGCCGCTCGGCTTCGGCCGGGCCACCCGGCGCTGGAGCACCCTCGGCCTGCCCACCCTGCTCTGGTACTGCTGCGGCCTGGGCCTGCTGCTCCAGTTCGTGGACGCGGTCTCCCCGCTCTTCGACCAGCCGCTGCGCCAGGCCCTGCACGACAAGCGGGCGCAGACCGTGGTGGTCCAGCTCCCCCGCACCCGGCCCGACACCCGTACCACCCCGCGCGACCGCGCCAACCCCCCGGGAGACACCCCATGACCGACACCGGACGTCACCAGCCTCCGCTGCGGCTCACCCGCGCCGACCTGGACGCGCTGCCCAACTACGTGCCCGGGCGCAGCCCGGCGGACCTGGCCCGCGAGCTGGGCCTGCCCGAGGCGATCAAGCTGGCCAGCAACGAGGTCCCGTACGGCCCGCTGCCCGGCGTCGTGGAGGCGGTCGCCGAGGCCGTCGCCGGTTCGCACCGCTACCCGGACATGGGCGTGGTGGCGCTGCGTCAGGCCCTCGCCGAGCGCTACGGCGTGGACGCCGACCGGATCGCCACCGGCTGCGGTTCGGTGGCGCTGGCCGAGCACCTGGTCCGGGCCACCTGCCTGCCCGGCGACGAGCTGCTCTACTCGTGGCGGTCGTTCGAGGCGTACCCGATCATCGCGGCGACCAGCGGCGCGACCAGCGTGCGGGTGCCGAACGACGCCGGCCACGGCCACGACCTGGCCTCGATGGCGGCGGCGGTGACCGACCGGACCCGGATGATCCTGGTCTGCAACCCGAACAACCCGACCGGCACGGCGGTTCGCAAGGCCGAGCTGGACCGCTTCCTCGACGCGGTGCCGGACGACGTGCTCGTGGTGATCGACGAGGCGTACCGGGAGTTCGTCACCGATCCCGAGGTGCCGGACGGCCTGAGTTACCTGGACCGGCCGAACGTGGCGGTGCTGCGCACCCTGTCCAAGGCGTGGGGCCTGGCCGGCCTGCGGATCGGCTGGTTGGTCGCCGAGCCGACCGTGGCCGCCGCGGTGCGCAAGGTGGTCACGCCCTTCTCCACCAGCATGGCCGCCCAGGCCGGCGCGCTGGCCGCGCTGGCCCAGGCCGACGAGGTCGAGCGACGCTGCGCGCTGGTCGTCGCCGAGCGGGACCGGGTCACCGAGGCGCTGCGCAAGTTCGTCCCGGACGTGCCGGACAGCCAGGCCAACTTCGTCTGGCTGCCGCTGGGCGATCGGGCGGTCGAGTTCGGCCGGGCCTGTGAGGCGCGTGGCGTGATCGTCCGGCCGTTCCCGGGCGACGGCGTGCGGGTCACCATCGGCACGCCGGCCGAGAACGACGCCTTCCTGGCCGCCGCCGAGGCCGCGCTGGCCTGACGGCTGGTCCGGGGCCGGTCCGTCAACCCCCTACGGACCGGCCCCGGACGCCTCGGCCGACGGGATACCGGAAGTATAGGCTTCTTGTCCGATTTGTCGAGTTAGCGAGGATCAGGTCGCGGCGAGGAGCACCGATTCGGCCATGAGGAAGTAGCCCTGGTCGTCGTCCTCCGGCCGGGCCCCCTCGTGCAGCCGCTCCACCGCCACGTAGCCGCCCGCCGCGTGCGCCCGGCCCGGCTGCCAGCCGGTCCCGTCCCGGCCGATGTCCATGACGAACCGGGACCGCTCCGCCCCGGTGGCCGGATCCAGCGCGATCAGGTCCCGCCCCTCGGTCAGCAGGTGCACCCGGCCGGGCTCGACCGCCAGGATCCGCACCGCACCCAGGTCGGCCCGGCGCCACAGCTCCTCCCCGGTCCGGGCGGATCTTCCGGTGACCACGCCACCGGCAACGGACACGGCGTGCTCGCCGTCGAGTTCGGTGTCCGGGCCGTCCAGGGCGGGGGCGGCCACCGGCTCACCCGCCGCCGGGACCAGCCAGCCCCGGCCGGTCTCGTCGCCCCGTCCGGAGGTACGCAGCCCCCGGCAGGACGAGTGCCCGTCCCGGCAGCCGACCGGGGTCACCACGAGCCCGTCCGGGGCGTCCGGCGGTCGCCAGCGGGTCCGTACCGCACCGGTCGCGGCGTCCCGGAACTCCACCCTCGCCGGCCCCGCGCAGGAGTCCACCCCGACCAGCTCGCCGGCGGCCGTGGTGCCCACGTCGGCACGGCAGCCGCGCCCCACCTCCGCCCGCCACAGCCGGCGGCCGTCCGTCAGGGCGTACCCGCCGACCGCGCTTGGCCCGGCCGCGACCAGCACGGCGCCACCGCCGGCGGCCCGCGTGACGTGCAGTCCCGCCGGGTCCCAGACCGTGGCGGCATAGGTGCGACGGGGCTTCGGCACCGCGCCCGGCTCCGGGCCGTCGGCCCGCCAGACGACCCGTCCGGTACGCGCGTCCAGCGCCACCAGCTTCCCGTCGGACCAGCGACTGACCACCGTGGTGCCCTCGGCGAGCACCCCGACCAGCTTGGCCGGCCACCGGCGGTAGGACCAGAACGGCGTGACCCGGTGCTTCCCGGAGACGGGCTGGTCCGCGTACACCTGGCGGGCGCCCGCGTAGACGCGGAGGCGGCCGTCCACGACCAGCGGCGCCACCGGCAGCCGCCCGATCACCCCGGTCGGCGGGGCCGGCGCGGCCGGGTACGCGCCCCGGGCGACCGTCTCGACCTCGGCGGGCGCGAGGACCCGGAGGACCACGGCGGCCGCCGCCGCGACGGTCAGCACCGCCACGGCCGCCACCAGGATCCGCCGCCCCGCGGGCTTGCCCATGCCGCACCTCCGACCGGCACCCTACCCAGCGGGGCTCGCCGACGCCGCGCCGCGTCGGCGGGCTGCCGCCTGCGTCGCGCGGTGGAGTGGACGGCACGCCGATCGGTCCGACGGCCGGGCCCCGGTCCCGGTGCCCGGGTCGGCTCAGGCGGCCTCGGCGGGCCGGGTGGGCCCGACGGCCAGCGCCAGGTCGGCCAGGTCACGGCGGAGGGCGCCCTCGACCGCACGGGCCGCCAGGCCGCCGAGGATCAGGGCCAGCACCCGGCCGACCGGGCGGGTCGGTACGGCCTCGTGCTCGACCGTGACCTCGGTGCAGCCGCGCCGCCGGCGCTCGACGGTGCGCAGCGTCCAGGTGATCCGGTAGTCCGCGCCCGCGCCCCGCGAGCTGAGCACCAGCCGTGCCGGGGCGACCGCCTCGACCACGAGGAACTCCTCCGCCTCGGCGACGCCGTCGGGCCGGACCCGGGTCTCCCGCCAGGCCGTGCCGGGCCCGAGATCGCCGGGGCTGAGGACGTCGATCCTGCCGACCGCGGAGAGCCAGTCGGCCCGCGCCGGGAGGTCGGTGAGGAGCCGCCAGACGTCGACGTCCTGCGCTTCGATGAATGCGGAAACCGTCACCGTCGACATGGCACCTCCCGTGTCGTCCACGGTACGGGCCGTCACCGACCATTGGGAGCCTTGCGGTGACATTTCCACCACCGGTGCCCCGACCGGGGCACCGGGCGCGGCGAGCGGTCAGGAGCGGAAGGCGTCACCCCGGATCGCGGCGACGAACGCCGTCCAGCCCGGTGGGCTGACGGCGAGCGCCGGTCCCTCGGGGTCCTTCGAGTCGCGTACGCCCACCACGCCGTGCGCGGCGACCACGTTGGTCGCCACCTCGACGCAGAGGCCCTGATCGTTGGAGCGGCTGCTGGTGCGCCAGACGGCGCCGGTCAGCTCGGTCATCGTCGCGGTCCTTCCTGTTCCACTCGGGGTGCGCCCCGGCCCGCACCGCCGGGGCGTACGCAATCCGCGACGATCAACGGCGAACGAAACGTCCCCGGTCGCACAGCGGGTGCGACCAGGGACGGAGAGTGAACAGGGGCGGCTCAGCGGGCCGGAAGGATGGTCCCGGTGACCTCGCCGAGGGCGACGGTGGTGCCGTCCGGGCCGGGTGCCGTGGCGGTGATCGTCACCGTGTCGCCGTCCTCCAGGAAGGTCCGGGCGGTGCCGTCGGCGAACTTGACCGGCTCGGCCCCGCCCCAGGTCAGCTCCAGGAAGGAACCGACCTGCCCGCGCTCCGGCCCGGAGACGGTGCCGGAGGCGTAGAGGTCGCCGGTGCGCAGCGAGGCGCCGTTGACGGTGAGGTGGGCGAGCTGCTGGGCCGGCGTCCAGTACATGGTGGCGAAGGGCGGCTCGGCGACCTGCTCGCCGTTCCACTCCACCGACAGGGCCAGGTCCAGCCCGAGGTGCGGGGTGTCGCGCAGGTAGTCCTGCACCGGCGGGTCCTGGTCCGGTGCGGGCACGAAGGCGTCGGCCAGCGCGTCCAGCGGAGTGACCCAGGCCGACACGGAGGTGGCGAAGGACTTGCCCAGGAAGGGCCCGAGCGGCTGGTACTCCCACGCCTGGATGTCCCGGGCCGACCAGTCGTTGACCAGCACCACCCCGAAGACGTGGTCGGCGAAGTCGGCGACGGGCACCCGGTCGCCGAGGCGGCTCGGCACACCGACCACGAACCCGACCTCGGCCTCGATGTCCAGCCGGACGGAGGCGCCGGTGGTCGGGCCCTGCGCGGTGGCCCGCTGGCCGGTGGGCCGCACGACCGGGGTGCCCGAGACGACCACCGTGCCGGCCCGGCCGTGGTAGCCGATCGGCACGTGCTTCCAGTTCGGCAGCAGCGGGGGCTGGCCCGGGCGGAAGATCTGCCCGACGTTCGACGCGTGGTGCTCGGACGAGTAGAAGTCGACGTAGTCGGCCACCTCGAACGGGAGCAGCAGCTCCACCTCGCGCAGCGGCACCAGCAGCGGCTCCACGGCCGGCCGGTGCGCCGGATCGGTGAGCAGCTCGCTGACCCGCTGCCGCACGGTGGTCCACTGCGGACGCCCGAGCGCCATGAAGTCGTTGAGGGTGTGCCGGCCGAGCGCGCCGGCGGCCAGCACCAGCCCGGCAGCCTCCGCACCGGCCAGGTCCAGGACGAAGTCGCCGATGCGTACGCCGATCCGCGGCTCGCGGTCGCCCTGCCGGAACACCCCGTACGGCAGGTTGCTCACCCCGTACGGCGAACCCGCCGCGCCTGAGACCCAACTCATTCCTCGTAGCCCCCGTTCACCAGCCCCAGCCGGATCAGATCGGTCAGTGGTTCGGAGATGCTGCACGAGCCGTAGCCGACCCAGAGGGGGCGCTCGGCCTCCCGCTGCACCCGGGCCGGCTCGACCACCCGGAGCGGGTCCGTGGCGCCGAGCAGTTCGGCCACGCCGGCCACCTCGGCGCCCCCGGTGGCGGCCAGCGTCGCCGCCAGCACGTTGACGAACCCGTGATGGGTGAAGCCGGTCTCCGGGTCCCGGTGCCGGATCGCCTGGTGCAGCCCGGCGGTCAGCTTGAACGGCAGCCCCCGGTCGCGGCAGGCGCAGATCACCGCGGCCAGTTCGACCGGGGTCGGGAAGAGTTCCGCGGCCAGCCCGCCGGTGCGGAACTTGGCGGCGACCGGCAGCCCGCCGGCCCGTGCCTCGGCGAGGGCGTCCAGCGCGCCCATCAGCCCGAAGGTCAGCGGGACCTCCGCGTAGACGGTGGTGCCGCCGAGGCGCTCGGCGAGCTTGAGCAGGTCGGCCAGGCCGGGCTGCGGGTCCTCGCCGCGCTTGGCGACGGGCGTCTCGACCTGGCGGACGGCGAGCCGGGCGTCCGCCTCGGCGAGGGCCGCCTCGAGCCGGCCGACCGGCACGTCGCCGATCACGCCGACCGGCAGGGCCGCCTCCTGGGCGAGCAGGTCGGGCACGTCCGGAAGGGCCGAGGCGGGCAGCAGCAGCGGACCGACCAGGTCGGCGTACCACCCGGTCCGGTGGCGGTGATGCGCGGTCACGGCGTCCGGGAGCGCGGCGCTACCGGGCGGAAAGACCGCCGCGTCGTCGACCAGGCCGGCGAAGAGGCGGGGCACCTGCGTTGACACGAGACAAGAATCTACGGGACGCTACAAGGAACGGACAACCGCGTCCGATTATCGGACGTCACCGGCCGGAGAACGGGACATATCGGGAGGCGAGATGCCGTACTACCGCAGCGTCGGCGAGGTGCCCCGCAAGCGCCACACCCAGTTCCGCCAGCCCGACGGCACCCTCTACGCCGAGGAGCTGGTCGGTCAGGAGGGCTTCTCCTCCGACTCGTCGCTGCTCTACCACCGGCACGCGCCCACCGCCATCGTGGCCGCCGAGGAGTTCACCCCGCCCGCCTTCACCCGGGTGCCAAACCTGCCGCTCAAGCCGCGGCACCTGCGCACCCACAAGCTCGACGGTGCCGGCGCGGACCCGGTGCTCGGCCGGCAGTACCTGCTCGCCAACGACGACGTACGGATCGCCTACGTGCTGGCCGACCGGCCGTCGCCGCTGTTCCGGGACGCCACCGGCGACCACTGCCTCTACGTGGAGTCGGGGACGCTGCGGGTGGAGTCGCCGTTCGGCGTGCTCGACGCGGTGGCCGGCGACTACGTCATCATCCCGACCTCGACCATCCACCGCCTCGTGCCCACCGGCGACGAGCCGGCCCGGCTGCTCGCCATCGAGGCCGCCGGCCACGTCGGCCCGCCCAAGCGCTACCTCTCGGTGCGCGGGCAGTTCCTGGAGCACTCGCCCTACTGCGAGCGGGACGTCCGCGGGCCGGACACGCCGCTGCTGGTCGACGAGACCGACGTCGAGGTGCTGGTCCGGCACCGGCGCGGCTGGACGAGGTACGTCTATGCGAACCACCCGTTCGACGTGGTCGGCTGGGACGGCCACATGTACCCGTGGGCGTTCTCCATCCACGACTTCGAGCCGATCACCGGCCGGATCCACCAGCCGCCGCCGGTGCACCAGACCTTCCAGGGCCCGAACTTCGTGATCTGTTCGTTCGTGCCGCGCAAGGTGGACTACCACCCGGGCGCCATCCCGGTGCCGTACAACCACCACAACGTCGACTCCGACGAGATGCTCTTCTACACCGGCGGCAACTACGAGGCCCGGCGCGGCTCCGGCATCGAGCAGGGCTCGATCTCGCTGCACCCGTCCGGCTTCACTCACGGCCCGCAGCCCGGTGCCGCCGAGCGGTCGATCGGTGCGGAGTTCTTCGACGAGCTGGCCGTCATGGTGGACACCTTCCGCCCGCTGGACCTCTGCGACGCCGCGAGTGCCTGCGAGGACGACGCGTACGCCTGGACCTGGGCCCGCCGGGCCTAGCGCCGGGGGTGGTGGCCGGTCCGGACGAGCACGGCGAACCCGGCCACCACCGACACCGCGATCCCGGTGACCAGCGGCCACGGGCCGCCGACCAGCGCGTAGAGCAGCAGCAGCGCCGGGGCGGCGGCCATCGCGCACACGGCCAGGGCCAGGCCGCGGTCCGCGCCGAACAGCCCGGGCAGGATCGTGTCCAGCAGGCCGGGCAGCCGGACCGCGGACCGCCAGACCAGCAGCGCCCCGCCGAGCGCGGCCAGCACCGCGAGGACCCGGGACGGGCCCGGCGCGACCGGGGCCAGGACGGCGACCAGCACGCTGGCCATCAGCGACCAGCCCGCGCCGTGGAGAACCAGCCGGCGCACCCCGTCGGCGACGGTCCGGCCGGCATCGGTGACGGTCCGGCCGGCATCGGTGACGGTCCGGCCGGCATCGGTGACGGTCCGGCCGGCATCGGCGACGGCCGGACCGGCCTCGCCGGCGCCCGGGTCCAGGGCCGCCACCTCGGCCAGGTGCTCCAGCGCCTCCGCGTAGCGGCGCTGCTCCAGCCGGATCACCCCCATGTCGTGCCGCGCCTCGGCCACCTCCGGGTCGAGCCGCAGCGCCTCCCGGTAGGCCCGCTCGGCCAGGTCGAACAGCTCCAGCCGGGCCGCGACCAGGGCGAGCACCAGGTGCGCCTGCGCGGTATCCGGGGCCAGCTCCACACCCCGCCAGGCGGCGTTCAGCGCCGGCTGCCCGTTGCGCGCGCCGGCCAGGATCGCGGCGGCGCTCCGCTGGGCGTACGCGTCATCCGGGCCGAGCGCCAGGATCTTGTCCCCGGTGCTCGCCGCGGCCTTCCACCGGCCCAGGTCGGCCAGGGCGAAGCCGAGCGCCACCAGCGGCGACAGGGCACCGGGGGCGGCCGCGACAGCCGCCTCGGCGGCCGGCAAGGCCTCCGCCGGCCGGGCTGCGGCCAGGTGCACCCGGGCCAGCATGGTCAACGCCTCCGGGTTGCCCGGCCGGGCGGCGAGCGCACCGTCGAGTTCCTCGGCGGCCTCGTCGTACCGGCCCAGCTCGGCGAGGAGCTGCGCACGCTGGACGTAGCCGTCGGCGGCGGACTGGTCGGGGGCGGCGTCACTCGGCATCCCGGCGAGCGTAGCCGCCGGTCTGTCCATCCGCCCGCTGACGCCGAGCGGGCGGGACGCCGGTCAAGCGCTGTGGCAGCGGACGCGGTCCGGCGAGCGCCCGCAGGTGCCCAGGCTGCACCAGCGCCGCAGCCCGGTCTCGTCCAGGAAGAGCCAGCCGCACCGCTCGTCCGGACAGATCCGGAGGGTGAGCCGGCACGGGTCGGCGAGCAGCTGGGCGGCGCTCCACGCGACGGCGTGCAGCGGCATCCGGAGTCCGGCCGCAAGCTGCGGCCACCACCGCCCGCGGCCGTCGGTCCCGCGCCGGAACACCAGCTCCTTCGCGGCGGCCTCGGAGTATCGGGCGACCGCGTCGAAGGCGTGCCGGTCATCCGGTGCGGTCAGGCATCCGTACAGGGCGTGCCTTAGGTCCCGGGCCTCGGCGAGCACCGCTTCGGCCCGGTCGGGTTGCCGCCGGCCCAGGTGCAGCAGCCGGCTCACCGAGACGTCGTCGAGGAGACCGACGTGCCCGGCCCACACGGCCAGGGTGCGGTAGCCGCGCAGCCACTCGGCGCCGGGCAGCGGCGGTTCGTGCCCCCAGCCGGCGAAGGTGTTGCAGAAGTCCAACGCCGGGTGGCCACCGACGCTCCAAGGAAGGCTCTCGTCGCGGACCAGCACCTCGTACACCGGCCGTCCGGGCCGGTCCAGGCGGTCGTCGCCGCTCAGGATCCGCCGGTGCACCTCCCGCAGCCGCGACCCCGGTTCGACGCCCAGCTCGTCCACGAGCAGTTGCCGGGTGGTCCGGTAAAGCCGCAGCGCGTCGGCCTGGCGGGCACTCCGGTACAGCGCGGTCATCAGGACGGCGACGAGCTGTTCCCGGGTCGGGTGCCGGGCGGCCAGGGGCATCAGCTCGGCGATCGCCCTGGCATGCTGGCCCAGGGCGAGCTGCGCCTCGGCGCGCAGCTCGACGGCGACCAGCCGGAGTTCCCCGAGGGTGCCGCGCAGCCGGTCCCGCAGTTCGCCGTCCACCGCGTCGGCGAGCAGCGGCCCCCGCCAGAGCGCCAGCGCCCGGTCGAGCAACCGCACCCGCTCGCCGGGGTCCGCAGCGGCGCTGGCCGCCCGGACCAGCTCGCCGAACTCGTCGACGTCGACGCGGTGCCCGTCCGCCTCCACGAGGTAGCCCTCACCCCGGGTGCTGATCCGCACCCCGTACGGCGTGAGCGACGCCCGTAGCCGGCCGATGTACGTCTGCACGACCCCCCGGGGCGAGGCCGGCGGCCTGCCGTTCCACAGCAGGTCGATGAGGCGCTCGGTCCGGACCACCCGTCCCGTGTCGAGCAGCAGCACACCGAGCAGGCAGCGCTCCTGGCGCCGGCTGCCGACCTCGACCGGCCGGCCCTGGTGGCGGGCCTCGAAGGGTCCGAGCAGTCGGAACTCCATACCGAACAGGACATGCTGGCCCGGGCCGCCGGTTGTCATCCGGCGGTGAGCGGATGGTGCGTGCCCCGGCGGCCGGCCCGGCGTTCCGGGGGATCCGGCCTCCTTCCGGCTCGGCGCGGTGAGCCCGTGGTGAGCGGGGCTGGTGATCCTGGTCCGGCCCTGACCAGAAGCACGGATGGAGTGACCATGCGTTTCAAGATGAGCATCGCGGTGGCGTCGGTCGTGGCCGCGATCGTCGCGAGCCTGCCCGGCACGGCGTCCGCCGCGAGCGGAGACATCGCCCCCGGCGCCTGGGAGCCGGCCCCGCAGGCAGCGTTCGAGCTGCCCGCCGGCGCCCGCTGCGACTTCGCGGTGCGGGTCGAACCGACCGTCGACGAGGTCCGGAAGCTGACCCTGGCGACGTATCCGGACGGCTCGCCCAAGCGGGAGCTGTTCACCGGCGCCCTGATCGACCGGGTGACCAATCTGGAGACCGGGGCCACCTCCACGGCGGACGCGAGCGGCACCTCGCTGGTCGTCTACGGCACGGACGGGTCGATGACCTGGTACGTGACCGGACCGGTGCTGCTCGGCTTCCGGGAGAACGCGGGTTCGCTGCCGAAGGGGCTGTGGATCGTCGACGGCCAGTTCACCGTGGAGTTCACCCCCACCTTCGAGAAGACCATCACGATGCTCCACGGCACGACCCACAACGTCTGCACGGACGTCGACTGATCGATGCGGCCCGGCGACCGGGTGCCGCCCGGTCGCCGCGTCACTCGGCCGGCGCCTCGTGGACCAGGGCCACCGCGATCCCGGTCAGCCCCTCACCGCGACCCGTGAAGCCCAGGCCGTCGGTCGTGGCGGCGGAGACGGTGACCGGCGCGCCGACCGCCGCGGAGAGCACCCGCTGCGCCTCCTCCCGGCGCGGACCGATCTTGGGCCGGTTGCCGATCACCTGCACCGACACGTTGCCGATCTGGAAGCCGGCCGCCCGGACCCGCCGGGCGCTCTCGGTGAGCAGGGCCACCCCGGACGCGCCCGCCCACTCCGGCTGATCGACGCCGAAGTTGGCGCCCAGGTCGCCGAGCCCGGCGGCGGAGAGCAGGGCGTTGCAGGCGGCGTGCGCCGCCACGTCGGCGTCCGAGTGACCGGCCAGGCCGTCCTGGTCCGGCCAGTGCAGGCCGGCCAGCCAGCAGGGCCGGCCCGGCGCGAAGGCGTGCACGTCGGTACCGATGGCCACCCGAGGAACGATCATGGCCCGAGCGTACGCGTCAGGCGCCGCCGGCCAGCAGATGCTCGGCCAGGGCCAGGTCGAACGGCCGGGTGATCTTCAGAGCCAGCTCCGACCCGGGCACACAGATCACCGGGACGCCCATCTTCTCGACCAGACCGGCGTCGTCGGTGAGCGCATCGCCGGCCGCCTCGTGCGCGGCGGTCAGCACCGACCGGCGGAAGCCCTGGGGGGTCTGCACCGCGCGCAGGGCGGCCCGGTCGACCGTGCCGAGGACCCGTTCACCGGCGTCGACCTCCTTGACGGTGTCGACCACCGGCAGCACCGGGATCACCCCGTCGTGGCCGCCACGGACCGCCGCGGCCACCGACTCGACCAGCTCGGGCGGGGTGAGGGCCCGGGCCGCGTCGTGCACGAGGACGATCTCCGGCCCGGCGGGGACGGCGGCCAGCGCGGCGGCCACCGACGCCTGGCGCTCGGCGCCGCCGGGGACCACGGTCACCCGCGCCACCGGCGCGAGCATCCGCCGGACCGACTCGACGTCGGCGGCCGGGGCCGCCACCACGATCGTGTGCACCGAGGGCGCGGCGGCGATCCGGCGGACCGCGTGCACCAGCAGGGGCTCGCTGGCGAGCGGCCGGAGGGCCTTGGGAGCACCGGGGCCGAGGCGTACCCCGGCTCCGGCCGCAGGAACAAGGACCGCGACGTCACCGCGCGGATTGAGCTGCGCGGTCACGTCGCGGTCCTCGGATTCGTTCGCTACGGGGTGGGTACGACGACCTGGTGCGGATCAGGCCTCGGTCAGCACCTTGTCGAGCAGCGTCTCCGCCTCGTCCTTGGTGCTCTTCTCAGCCAGCGCGACCTCGCCGACGAGAATGTCGCGCGCCTTGGCCAGCATGCGCTTCTCACCCGCGGAGAGACCCCGCTCCCGCTCCCGGCGCCACAGGTCGCGGACGACCTCGGCGACCTTCAGCGGGTTACCGGAGGCCAGCTTCTCCAGATTCGCCTTGTAACGCCGCGACCAGTTGGTCGGCTCCTCGGTGTGCGGTGCACGGAGCACGTCGAAGACCTTGCCCAGGCCCTCTTCGCCGACCACCTCTCGCACACCCACGATCTCGGCGTTCTCGGCGGGCACCCGGACCGTCAGGTCACCCTGCGCGACCCTCAGGACGAGGTACTGCTTGGGCTCGCCCTTGATGACCCGAGTCTCGATTGCCTCGATGAGTGCGGCCCCGTGGTGGGGGTAAACAACGGTCTCGCCGACACTGAAAACCATAGGTTCGAAACCCCTTTCGCTGTGTCTAGGGTAACACGCTCAGGCACCGATGTCTCACCGCTGTCCTGACCGTTGGCGCAGCTCAGGGGCCCTGTGAGAGGTATTTCTTCAGCTTGACAGGCGGTCAAGCCGATGGTTTCGACACGCTCCGTGACCAGTGGATGACAACCCGGTAAGGGTGACGGAAGCGTTCATATCTAGGGCTATGCGCTCCTTCCATGGTAGCTCCGGAATTCCACGTGCGCCCAGGTGTGGCGGTACGACGACCGGTGCGGGACGCTTGGGGTGGACTGACGTCCGCTCACCGAGACGGCTCCTGGGGGTCCGATGGGCATGCCTGACGCTGAAGGCCACGGGCCACCGGACGGGCTGCCCGACCTGCCACCGGAGTGGGGTCGGGTGGTCGTCCCCGACGACGCCTCGGCGCTGGCCGAGGAGGCCCGCCAGGTCCGCCGCGAGCTGCGCCGGGCACGCCGGCAGGCCGGCCCGGGGCGGCGCGCCGGGCACGCCGGCCGGCCGTCGGTCGGGCTGCCGGTGCTGGTCCTGCTGGTCGCCGTGCTGGTCACCCTCACCGGGCTGGCCGCGGTCACCTGGCCCCGATCGAGTCGCTCCGGGAACGCGCCCACCGTCCTGCCGTACCCGACGGCCCCCGTCGGGCCGCTGCCCGCGCTCGACCTGGTCGGCCCCGACGACGCGCCGGTGCCGCTGCGCAGCCTGCTGCCCGCCATGATCGTCCTGGTGGACGCGTGCGCCTGCGTGGAGCAGGTCGGCACCGCGGCGGCCGCCGCGCCGCCGGGGGTCACCGTGGTCACCGTCACCCAGGACCGCACCGCCGCGCCCGCCACCGCCCCGGGGGTACGCCCGCTCGCCGACCCGGCCGGCGGGCTCCGCTCGTACCTGCACCTGTCAGCCCACCCCGGCACGGCCGCCGCCCTGCTGGTGGACCGCCAGGGCACCCTCGTCCGGGTGGTGCCGGAGCTGGGCCCGGCGGCGGACTACCGCGACGACCTGATCCGGCTGGCCGGCTGACCGCCGCTCAACCCAGCGCCTCCAGCCGGGCGTCGAGCTCGATCTGGTCGCGGAGCGCGACGAAGCGCACCAGGAGCGGCCCGCCGCGCGAGTTCACCACCGTGACGTGGGGCGGCCCGTTGCAGCTCAGCACCTGCTCCGTGTCGTCCATCGACGAACCGGTGAACCTGACGACGAGCGCGCCCGCGCCGGAGCAGGCGACCGTGAACAGGAACTCGGCCCCGTCGGATGCGTTCGCCCGGCGGGTCACCGGCGGGCCCGCCGGCGCCAGGAGGGACTGATCCTCCCACACGGTGTGCGAGACCGCGCGCCGCCGCGCCACCCCGCCGGGCTCCTCGTGGATCACCACCGACTCGTCCGGATCCGCCTCCGGCCCCGGCAGCACCTGCCCGGTCCGCGGGTCGACCAGGCGGATGCCGGGTTCCAGGAAGGCGCCGGTCGACGGGGCCGGCTCGGGCCCGGTGCGGCCGAGCGCCGGGGCCGCCGCCCGCCACCAGCCGGCGCCGGCCGCCAGCGCCGCCACGGTCAACCCGGCCAGCAGCGCGCCCCGGATCCGCTCGTCGGAAGCCACGCGCAGAGCGTATCGGCGCGGGGCGGCGGGCACCGTCCCCGTCAGGCGGTGCGTTCCAGCAGCGCCGCGTAGAGGGTGAGGCCCGGCCCGAAGGCCAGCATGACGACCCGCTCCGGCGGCGTCTCCGCCCGGCGCAGCCGGTCCAGGATCAGCAGCACGGTCGGGGACGAGCAGTTGCCGTGCTCGTCCAGGGTGGCGCGGGACGCCGCGAGCGCCGCCGGCGGCAGCGCCAGCTCCCGCTCCACCACGTTGAGGATGCGGGGGCCGCCCGGGTGCACCGCCCAGCCGTCCACCTCGCCGCGGTGCCACCCGTGCCGGGCCAGCAGGTCGTCCACCAGACCCCGGACGTGGCGCGAGAGCACCTGCGGCACCTTGGGCGACAAGCCCATCCGGAAGCCGGTGTCGGTGACGTCCCAGGTCATGTGGTCGGCGGTCGAGGTGTCGGTGACCGAGGTGACCTCGCGCAGCGCGTACCCCCGGCCGCCGGGGACGACCACGGCGGCGACCGCGGCGTCCGAGAAGAGCGCGTGCGAGACGATCTGCTGGGTGTCCACCCGGGCGCCCGGCGGCTGGATGTGCAGGCTGGTCAGCTCCGCGCAGAGCAGCAGCGCGGGGCGGCCCCGGGCGGTCACGAAGTCGCTCGCCGCGCCGAGCCCGGGCAGGGCCGCGTAGCAGCCCATGTGCCCGACGAACATGCGCTGCGTGTCCGGGGCCATGCCGAGGTCCCGGGCGAGCAGGATGTCCAGCCCCGGGGTGGCGTAGCCGGTGCAGGAGCACACCACGAAGAGGCCGAGGTCACCGGCGTCCAGGCCGGCGGCGGTCAGCGCCCGGCCGACCGCCTCCTTGCCCAGCGGCAATGCCTCGACCTGGTAGCGCCGCATCCGGCGCTCGGTCGGCCACTCTGAGACGTCCTCCAGCAGCGGGTTCACGGCCGCGTGCCGGCGGGACACGCCGGAGTTGGCGAAGATCCGCTCGGCCAGTGCCCGGGTGGTCCCGGAGAAGTGCTTCGCGAAGAAGCCCTCCCACAGCTCGTCCTGCGCGGCGGACGGCGGCTGCGCCGTACCCAGGCCCGCGATCACCGGCACGCCCATGTCCCCCACCTCTCGTCCCCCAACCCCACGCGTTACCAACGAGGCGTCGCGCTGTCGCGGTCCGGGTCGCCGCCGAGCGCGGCGATGCCGAGCCAGTCGGCGCAGACGTCGGAGGTGGCCGGGTGCAACGAGCCGCACCGGGCGTCCCGGTAGAGCCGCTCCAGTGGATGCCCCCGCCGGGTGGCCGACGTGCCGGCTGCCTCCAACATGGACGCGGCCACGTCGGCGGCGGTGGTGCCCGCCAGCAGCTTCGCCCGCCACACCCAGCGGTTGGTCTCCGCGTCGCCGGGCGCCTCGTCGACCCGGCGGGCCGCCTCGGCGACCACCAGTTCGGCCGCCGCGACGGCCGCGTCCGCCCGGCCCAGCCGGGCCCGGACCGCGGGCAGGCCGGCCAGGTTGCGCGCGTTCAGGTGCTCGGCGGCGGCGTCGATCGAGGCCCGCGCCACCCCGACGTAGACGGCCGCGTAGCTGGCCACCAGCCAGTGCGGCATGAGCTGGGCGACGACCAGGGCCAGCCCCTCCACCCCGCCCAGCAGCCGATCGGCCGGGACGGTCACGTCTAGGTGCAGGTCGTGCGAGGAGGTGGCGCGCATGCCCAGCGAGTCCCAGGTGGGCTCGACCGTGATCCCCTCCCCCGCCGGCACCAGGAACTGGGAGACCACCGACTGGTCGGTGGCACTGCGGGCGGCCACCAGGTAGCCGTCCGGGTGGCCCGCGCCGGAGCAGAAGGTCTTGCTGCCCTTGAGGTGCCAGCCGCCCTCGACCGGCTCGTAGACCGTGCTGAGCTGGGACAGCCGGGCGCCGGCGCCGCGTTCGCTCATGGCCACCGCGTACCAGGCACCCTCGGCCGCCGCGCGGAGCAGCCGGTCCCGGGCGGCCAGCGCCTCGTCCGGTACGCCGAGCGCCTCGGCCAGCTCCTCGGTCACCGCGCCCAGCGCGCCGGTGACCGAGGCGTGCATGTTGAACACCAGCGCCGTCGCCCCGTTGCCCCGGGCCAGCTCGGTGGCGACCGCCGCGTACTCGGCGAAGGTGGCCCCCTGGCCGCCCAGCTCGCGCGGAACCATCAGCCCGAAGAGGCCGGCCTCCCGGAGGTCGGCGAAGTCGTCGACCGGGAACGAGCCGTCCCGGTCGTGGCCGGCCGCGCGGGCGGCCAGTCGCGGCGCCAACCTGCGGGCCGCCTCCAGCGCGTGCACAGTCATGTAGCCCCCTTCTCGGCGTCCCTTTACCCCGGGCGGCCCCCGCTACCCGTTCCGGTGCCCGCGGCCCTGGTAGAGCACCGCGGTCGACCAGGTCGGCACGATGCGCGGCTCCGTCCGGACGGGACGGTCGGCGCCGCGCAGCCGACGCAGCAGCCAGGTCAGCGTCCCACCCAACTGCGGGCGGACCCCGCGAAGGCGCAGCGCCACGCCGTGCCGGGCACACTCGGCGACCAGCGCGCGGGCGTCCACGAACAACTGTGGATCGTGGATGCCGCGTGGCACGGTGGGCAGCCGCTCGCCCAGTTCCACGGCGACCAGCCGGGCCAGCAGGGTGTCGTTGAGGGTGTCGAGCACCAGCAGACCGCCGGGCCGCAGCAGCCGGCACGCCTCGGCCACCGCACGCCGCCAGTCCGGCACGTGTTCCAGCAGCTCGCCGGCGGAGACCACGGCGGCGCAGCCGTCCGCGAGGGGGATCGCGGTGGCGTCGCCCTGGATCACCGTCACGCCGTGCGCGGCGGCCTGGTCGAGGGCGGAGCGGGTCAGGTCCACGCCGACATGCCGGTAGCCCTTGCCGGCCAGGTGCGGGGCGAGCAACCCGGCGCCGCAGCCCAGGTCGACCAGCAGAGCGTCCTGTTCGGACGCCGGCGGCACCAGGTCCGCGCGGGCCCGGGCCAGCCAGTGCAGCATCGCGAACGCGCCGTCCGGTCGCCACCACTCCCCGGCCAGGTCGTCGTACTGCCGGGGATCGTTGGGCGGCAGCACCCGGGGCGGGGTGGACACCGGGGCCGCGTCTCGCATGGACCGAGCGTGGCACGACTCCCCGGTAACGACCAGACTTCCCTTATGTCGATGTCGGTGTTAGGGCTGGTCAGGGCGAGCCACCCGGAACCGGCCGCCGCGGTGACCGTGGTGGCCGGGCTGCTCGCCCGGGCCGTCGGGCACGGCCCGGGCGGGGTCGCCGCCGTGTCGCTCACGGTGCTGGCCAGCCAGCTCGCCGTGGGCTGGAGCAACGACCTGATCGACGCCGACCGGGACGCCACGGTGGGGCGTACCGACAAGCCGGTGACCACCGGCGCGGTCTCGCGGCGGGTCCTGGCCCGCGCCACCGTGCCGGCCGCCGTCGCCACCCCGCTGCTGGCGCTGGCCGTCGGTCCGGCGGCGGCGCTGTGCGCCACCCTCGGCCTGGTGTCGGCACTGCTCTACAACTGGCCGCTGAAGTCGACCCCGGTCTCGGTGCTGCCCTACGCGGTCTCGTTCGGCGCGCTGCCCGCCTTCGTGGTGCTGGCCCTGCCGGGCGCGCCCGCGCCCCCGGTCTGGCTGGTCGCCGCCGCCGCGCTGCTGGGCGCCGGGGCGCACTTCGCCAACGTGCTGCCGGACCTGGCCGACGACGCGCGGACGGGGGTGCGGGGGCTGCCCCACCGGCTGGGCGCGGCGGGCAGCCGGGCGGCCGCAGCCGGCCTGCTGCTCGCGGCCACCGTCGCGCTGGTCGTCGGGCCGCCCGGGCCGCCGTCGTGGGCCGGGCTCGCGGCGGTCGCGGCCGCCGTCGGAGTGCCGGCCCTCGGGTGGTACGCGGGACGCACGGCGACCGGGGCCGGCGCCCGGCCGGTGGCCGCCTTCCGGGCGGTGATGGTGGTGGCGCTGATCGATGTGGTGCTCCTGGTGGCGAGCGGTCGGGTGGTCTGACCGTTTCCCCTCGCAGGTGGCATTACCGGGTCGGCGTGCGGGCCTCGATCAGCTCCAACTACCCTGGAGCGCGGTCTGCGCGGGTATGGCCACCCCGTGTCCGGCGTCCGGCCGGGTGGGGATCGTGACGAGGAGGACCGACGTGACGCGCTCGATCAGGGGTTCCCGGCGGGCGGCCCTGTTGCTGGCCGCTACGGCGGCGGCGGGCCTGCTGCTGACCGGGTGTGGCACCGGGCAGGTGTCCGAGACCGCCAACAAGATCCCGTCGGTGCAGGGCATCAACGTCCAGACCCCCGACAACTTCTACAAGGTGCGCGGCCTCTACCTGGAGTTCCCCGGCGCGGAGGGCTACAAGGCAGGTGCCGACGCGCGGGTCAACGTCGTCTTCTACAACGACAGCCAGCAGCCGGTGACCGTGACCGTCACCACCGACAGCGCCCGCGAGGTGGTGCTCAGCGGCGCCGCGGCGGCCAGCGAGGGGGCCACCCCGACCGGCTCGCCGACCGAGCCGGCCTCCGCGTCGCCCACCGCGACCGACCCGAGCGCCTCGCCGAGCCAGTCGCTCGGCACCGAGGAGTCGCCGTCCGCCAGCGGGTCCCCCTCGGCCAGCGGCTCCGCCTCGGCCAACCCGTCGCCGTCCGCCAGCTCGGCCCCGGCCGGCCAGCCGGCCCGGTTCGAGATCCCGCCCGGTGGTTACGTTCCGCTCACCGGCAGCAGCCCGCAGTCCCTCCGGCTCGTCGGCCTGAACCAGGACGTGCATGTCGGCCAGCCGGTCAACCTGACCTTCGACTTCGGCAACGGCAAGGTGATCAAGACTGGTGCGGCGGTCGGCGTCCCGCTGACCCCGGCCGCGCCGCCCTCGCCGGTGGTGCAGCCGCGCGAGGAGGGTGGCGCCGGTCACCCCGGTGGCCTCGAGGAGGGCGGCAACGAGGGCAGCGGCCACAGCTGACCGACCGAGCGATCTTCCGGCGACACCGCCGCCGTGGCCGACGCCACGCCGGCGGTGTCGCCGTTTCCGGGTGGGCTTTCGTCGTACCGTCCGGTTAGCGTCCTGGGGTGAGCACGTCCCGATCGATCCCGCCCCGCTCGACCTCGCCCCGCGCCACCGCCGGCCGCGGCCGCGCCGCCACCCGTGAGCCGCGTCCGGCCTACGAGTGCGACGCCTGCGGCCACCAGCCTCCCAAGTGGGTCGGGCGCTGCCCGGAGTGCGGCGAGTGGGGCTCGGTGGTCGAGTGCACGGTGACCGGCCCGCTGGTCTCCGGCCGGGTGGTCAGCTCCCGGCTGCCCGCCGAGCCGGCCCGCCCGATCGCCACCATCAGCGCCGCGCCCGCCCGGGCCCGGGCCACCGGGGTCAGCGAGCTCGACCGGGTGCTCGGCGGCGGCCTGGTCCCCGGCGCCGTGGTGCTGCTCGCCGGCGAGCCGGGGGTCGGCAAGTCCACCCTGCTGCTCGACGTCGCCCAGCAGTGGGCGGCCAACGCGGGCAGCCCGTCGCTGGTGGTCAGCGGCGAGGAGTCGGTCAGCCAGGTGCGGCTGCGCGCCGAGCGGATGGGCACCCTGCACGACCAGCTCTACCTGGCCGCCGAGAGCGACCTGTCGGCGGTGCTCGGCCACCTCGACGCGGTCGAGCCGGGCCTGCTGGTCCTCGACTCGGTGCAGACCATCTCCACCACCGGCACCGAGGGCGTGCCCGGCGGGGTCACCCAGGTCCGGGCGGTCACGGCAGCCCTGGTCGCGGTCGCCAAGGAGCGCGGCATCGCCACCGTGCTGGTGGGGCACGTCACCAAGGACGGCCAGGTCGCCGGCCCCCGGGTGCTCGAGCACCTGGTCGACGTGGTGCTGCACTTCGAGGGCGACAAGCACTCCTCGCTGCGCATGGTCCGCGGGGTGAAGAACCGGTTCGGCGCGGCCGACGAGGTGGGCTGTTTCGAGATGCACGAGGGCGGCATCAGCAGCCTGGCCGACCCGTCCGGCCTCTTCCTGACCCGCTACTCGGAGCCGGTGCCGGGCACCTGCGTGACGGTGGCCATGGAGGGGCGGCGTGCCCTGGTCACCGAGGTGCAGGCGCTCATCGGCGCCACGGTCGCCGGCTCCCCCCGGCGCACGGTCTCCGGGCTGGACGGCGCCCGGCTGGCCATGGTGCTCGCGGTGCTCCAGCGCCGCACCGAGCGGCTGACGCTGCACGATCGCGAGGTCTTCGCCGCCACGGTCGGCGGCATCCGGGTGGTCGAGCCGGCCGCCGACCTGGCCGTGGCGCTGGCGGTCGCCTCCGGCGGGCTCAACCTGGCCCTCGACCCGCATCTCGTGGCCATCGGCGAGGTCGGACTCACCGGCGAGGTGCGCCGGGTCGGTGCCGTGCCCCGCCGGCTGGCCGAGGCGGCCCGGCTCGGCTTCCGGCTGGCCCTCGTTCCGCCCGGCTGCGGTCCGGGCAACAGCGGCGTGGCCCCGGCGAACATGCGCGTGATGGAGGTCACCGACGTCCGTGGGGCCCTCCAGGCTGCGGCCCGCGCGTCCGCGGAGTGACGATCCGTGTGCGTGCGGCGGGACCGGCCGGGCGATTCCGGACAGCCGGCGCACCGGGTCGACGACCGGGGGAGCCGGACATCGTGACACATCACAGTAACCACGAGAGCACCCACCGCACGGCAGTCCGTAGACTGTGCCCGTGCCGATCGACCGCGATGCCACCAAGCCCGCCGCGACGACGCCGCACGCCCGCACCGGCGCCGTGGGCTCCCCCGCCCGTGCCATCAGCGTGAGCGTCACCGGAAGCGTCGGCGGGGCCGGCGGCGACCCGTTGCGGGCCAACCTCGCCCTCATGGCGCCGGGCACGGCGCTGCGCGACGGCCTGGAGCGCATCCTGCGCGGCCGCACGGGCGCGCTGATCGTGCTCGGCTACGACAAGATCGTCGAGCAGATCTGCACCGGCGGCTTCCCGCTCGACGTCGAGTTCTCCGCGACCCGGGTCCGCGAGCTGTGCAAGATGGACGGCGCCGTCGTGCTCTCCAGCGACGGCACCCGGATCGTCCGGGCCGCGGTGCACCTCATGCCCGATCCGTCGATCCCCACCGAGGAGTCCGGCACCCGGCACCGCACCGCCGAGCGGGTGGCCCGGCAGACCGGTTACCCGGTGATCTCGGTCAGCCAGTCCATGCGGATCATCAGCCTCTACGTCAACGGCCAGCGGCACGTGCTGGACGACTCGGCGGCGATCCTCTCCCGGGCCAACCAGGCGCTGGCCACCCTCGAGCGCTACAAGCTCCGGCTGGACGAGGTCTCCGGCACGCTCTCCGCCCTGGAGATCGAGGACCTGGTCACCGTCCGCGACGCCGTGGCCGTGGTGCAGCGGCTGGAGATGGTCCGCCGGATCGCCGACGAGATCGCGGGCTACGTCGTGGAGCTGGGCACCGACGGCCGCCTGCTCGCCCTCCAGCTCGACGAGCTGATGGCCGGCGTGGACGCCGACCGCACCCTGGTCATCCGCGACTACCTGCCGGTGGGCCGGAAGTCACGCACCCTCGACGAGGCCCTGGTCGAGCTCGACCTGCTCAGCGCCACCGAGCTGATCGACCTGGTCGCGGTGGCCAAGGCGATCGGCTACCCGTCGGCCTCCGACGCGCTCGACGCCGCCGTGAGCCCGCGCGGCTTCCGCCTGCTGGCCAAGGTGCCCCGGCTCCCCGCGGCCGTGGTCGACCGGCTGGTGGTGCACTTCGGCAGCCTCCAGCGGCTGCTCGGCGCGACCGTCGAGGATCTTCAGGCGGTCGAGGGGGTGGGCGACGCCCGCGCCCGGGGCGTCCGCGAGGGGCTGTCCCGGCTCGCCGAGGCGTCCATCCTGGAGCGCTACGTCTGACCCGGTCAGCCGGTGATGGTCAGCTTCACTGGCTCGCTGAGCTTGGTGCCCACCCGGGCGAAGACCTGGTACGTGCCGATCGGGGCGTACGGACCGGCGGCCACGCCGTTGGCGCAGCGGCTCGTGTCCCGCCCGTTCCAGCCCAGCTCGTAGGAGCGCTCGAAGTTCGGCGTGAATGACTGCACGTCGGAGCCCTTGCCGGTGCCGCACGTGTCCGAGGACCAGACCTTGGCCGCGCCGGCCTTGATGTAGAGCTCCTGGAGGTCGGCACCGACGTTCCGGCTGCAGGTGCGCTCCGAGATGTTCTTGATCCTGAGGCGCAGCGTGACCACGGTGCCGCGCTGGGCGGTGGCCGGCAACGCCGCCGGCGTCACCTGGATCTCCGAGTCGGCGCAGGTGCCGTCGTCGGCCACCGGGGCGGCCGGCGCGCCACCGTCGTTCGTGCCGCCGCCGTTGTCGGTGCCCGTGCCACCACCGTTGTTCGCCCCACTGCCGCCGCCGGTGGTCGTCCCGCTGCCGCCGCCCGAGTCGCCCGGGGTGGGTGACGGGCTGCCGGACTGCGGGGTGAGCAGCGAACCGGTCGGGCCGGGCGCGGCGGCCGACGGGGAGCCGCCTTGGTTGCCCGTCGGGGCACCGGAGTTCTTGTCGGTGCCGGTGCACGAATAGAGCAGGACAATCAGGAAAAGCAGCCCGGCTCCGAAGACGACGGCTCGACGCCGCCAGTACACGGCGGGAGGCAGCGGGCCGACCGTCATACGCATGATGCGTTCACCGTAACGGCGCGACGCCCGGCCCGCTGGCGCGACGCGCCGGTGGCCCCGCACCCCGACGCCACATCGCTCCACAATGGACGGCTGAGGTCACCGAGCGGCACGGCCGGACCACGGCCGGTCAGAGGTAGACCTTGCGCTGGTAGACGGCGTGCGCCCCGGCCACCCGGTCGAGGAAGAGCAGGCCGCTGCAGTGGTCGATCTCGTGCTGGAGCGCCCGCGCCTCGAACCCGTCGGTCACCAGCCGCACCGGGTCGCCGCTGCCCGGCAGCACACCCTCGACCACCAGGCGGCTCGCCCGCTTCACGTCACCGGTCAGGTCCGGCACCGACATGCAGCCCTCCCGCCCGGCCTTCCAGCGGCTCGCCTCCACCACCGTGGCATTGCAGAGCACGAAGACGCCGTGCACGGTGACCGCCTTCGGATGCCCCGTCACGTCCACGGCGAACACCTGGGCACTCACCCCGACCTGCGGCGCGGCCAGGCCCACGCAGCCCGGCGACACCCGCATGGTGGCGACCAGGTCGGCGGCGAGCTGGACCACCTCCGCCGAGGTCGGGTCGACCGCCGGACCGGGCCGGCTGAGCACCGGGTCGGGCGCGGCCACGACCGTGCGTACGGCACCGGGGAGGCCGAGCTTCTCCGGGGTCCAGCCGCCCAGGCCGGCGTACTCCTCGGCCGTCACAGCAGGTCCGTGTCCGCCGGCCGGAGGCTGACCCCCACGCCCAGATCCGCAGCGGCACGGGTGAGCCGGCCGGCCACCTCGTCGGCGCTGCCCGGCGGCAACTCGACCTCGGCGACCACCACGTAGAGGGAACCGGTCAGCCGGGTGCTCAGGTCGGTCACGTTGCCGCCCGCGTCGGCCAGCACCCGGGTCATCGCCGCGACGATGCCCATCCGGTCCGCACCGTGCACCGCCAGCACGTACGGCTCGCCGGCGGGCTCGGTCTGCCCGTCGGGGGTGACCGCACGTACGGTGGCCAACAGCTGGCCCTCGGCGGCGAGCGGGGCCAGCGCGGCCTCGACGTCGGCGGCGGCCGGGCCCACGCAGATCAGGGTCATCGCGAAGTGTCCCCGCAACCGGGTCATCGTCGAGTCGGTGAGGTTCGCGCCGAGCCGCGCGAGGACCTCGGCGACGTCGGCCACGATGCCCGGCCGGTCCCGGCCGATGACGGTGATCGCGAGCTCGTTCATCCGGACATTCTGCCCCGTCGCCGCCGGCCGGCCGCGACGGCCCGCCCGCCCCGCCCAACCTGCGGGAAGGCCGCCCGTGACATCATCGGCGGCGCGATGTCCGAACCCACTTTCGCCACCCTGGTCAGCCGGTGGTACGAGCGCAACGCCCGCGACCTGCCGTGGCGTGAGCCGGGGATCGGCGCCTGGCCGATCCTGGTCAGCGAGGTCATGCTCCAGCAGACACCGGTGGTCCGGGTGCTGCCCGCCTGGGAGGCGTGGCTGTCCCGCTGGCCGACGCCGGCCGCGCTGGCGGAGGACACCCCGGCCGAGGCGATCCGGATGTGGGGCCGGCTCGGCTACCCCCGCCGGGCCGTACGCCTGCGCGACTGCGCGGTGGCCGTCGTGGAACGGCACGGGGGCGAGGTGCCGGAGCGGCTCGACCAACTGCTGGCGCTGCCCGGGGTGGGCACGTACACGGCGCGGGCCGTGGCGGCCTTCGCGTACGGGCAGCGGCACCCCGTGGTCGACACCAACGTCCGGCGGGTGGTCTGCCGGGCGATCGCCGGCGAGCCGGACGCCGGACCGGCCACCCGACCGGCCGACCTGGCCGCCACCGAGGAGCTGCTGCCCGTCGAGCCGGCCGCGGCCGCACTGGCCAGCGCGGCGTTCATGGAACTGGGTGCGGTGGTCTGCACCGCCCGCGCCCCGCGTTGCGGGGTGTGTCCCGTCGAGTCGATCTGCGCCTGGCGGGCCTCCGGCCGGCCGGCCCCGGCCGGTCCGACCCGTCGCCCCCAGCGCTACGCCGGCACCGACCGCCAGGTGCGTGGCCTGCTCCTCGCGGTGCTCCGCGAGGCCCCCGGGCCGGTGCCGCACCAGCGGCTGGACCAGGTCTGGCACGACGACGTGCAGCGCGCCCGGGCCCTCGCCGGGCTGGTCACCGACGGCCTGGTCGAGCCGGTCGGCGAGGAGTCCTTCCGGCTCGTCGGCGACGGCCCGCCGGTCCCGCTCCCCCGGCCCTGACCCGGCCCGGTCCCGATCGAGAAAAGGCGACGGCCCCGGTGGCTCTCGCCTACCGGGGCCGTCGCCCTCGATCAGTTGCCCGAAGTTACGCCGCGTCGTCCGCGCCCGTGGCGGCGGTGCCGCCGAGGTCCGCCGGGACCGCGTCCGGCACGGCCACCGGCCGGTCGGCGCCCCGGAAGACGAGCTTGGACTTGTCGATGTTGCTCGGGTCGCCCTCGCAGTCCACCACGACGATCTGACCCGGGGTCAGCTCGTTGAAGAGGATCCGCTCGGACAGGTTGTCCTCGATGTCGCGCTGGATCGTGCGACGCAGCGGCCGCGCGCCCAGCACCGGGTCGAAGCCCTTCTTCGCCAGGTACTTCTTGGCGTTGTCGGTCAGCTCCAGGCCCATGTCCTTGTTCTTCAGCTGCGTCTCGATCCGCGCGATCATGATGTCCACGATCGAGAGGATCTCGTTCTCGCGCAGCTGGTGGAAGACGATGGTGTCGTCGATCCGGTTCAGGAACTCGGGCCGGAAGTGCTGCTTGAGCTCGTCGTTGACCTTCTGCTTCATCCGGTCGTAGTTCGACTCGGAGTCCTCAGAGGCCTGGAAGCCCAGCGACACCGCCTTGGCGACGTCCCGCGTGCCGAGGTTGGTGGTCAGGATGATGACCGTGTTCTTGAAGTCCACGATCCGGCCCTGGCCGTCGGTGAGGCGCCCGTCCTCCAGGATCTGGAGGAGCGTGTTGAACACGTCCGGGTGGGCCTTCTCGATCTCGTCGAAGAGGACCACCGAGAACGGCCGGCGACGCACCTTCTCGGTCAGCTGCCCGCCCTCGTCGTAGCCGACGTAGCCGGGAGGGGCGCCCACCAGCCGGGAGACCGTGTAGCGGTCGTGGAACTCGGACATGTCCAGCTGGATGAGGGCGTCCTCGCTGCCGAACAGGAACTCGGCGAGCGCCTTGGACAGCTCGGTCTTACCGACGCCGGACGGGCCGGCGAAGATGAACGAGCCGGACGGGCGCTTCGGGTCCTTCAGGCCGGCCCGGGTGCGCCGGATCGCCTTCGAGACCGCCTTGACCGCGTCCTCCTGGCCGATGACGCGCTTGTGCAGCTCGTCCTCCATGCGCAGCAGGCGCGAGGTCTCCTCCTCGGTCAGCTTGTAGACCGGGATGCCGGTCCAGTTGCCGAGCACCTCGGCGATCTGCTCGTCGTCGACCTCGCTGACGACGTCCAGGTCACCGGCCTTCCACTCCTTCTCCCGCTGGGCCTTCTGCCCGAGAAGCTGCTTCTCCTTGTCGCGGAGCTGCGCGGCCCGCTCGAAGTCCTGCGCGTCGATCGCGGACTCCTTGTCGCGGCGGACCTGGGCGATCCGCTCGTCGAAGTCACGCAGGTCTGGCGGCGCGGTCATCCGGCGGATGCGCATCCGGGCACCGGCCTCGTCGATCAGGTCGATCGCCTTGTCCGGCAGGAAGCGGTCGGAGATGTAGCGGTCGGCCAGGGTGGCGGCCGCGACGAGAGCCGCGTCGGTGATGCTGACGCGGTGGTGCGCCTCGTAGCGGTCCCGCAGGCCCTTGAGGATCTCGATGGTGTGGGCCAGCGAGGGCTCACCCACCTGGATCGGCTGGAAGCGGCGCTCGAGAGCGGCGTCCTTCTCCAGGTGCTTGCGGTACTCGTCGAGGGTCGTGGCGCCGATGGTCTGCAGCTCGCCGCGGGCCAGCATCGGCTTGAGGATGCTGGCGGCGTCGATCGCGCCCTCGGCGGCACCCGCACCCACCAGGGTGTGGATCTCGTCGATGAACAGGATGATGTCGCCGCGGGTGCGGATCTCCTTGAGCACCTTCTTGAGGCGCTCCTCGAAGTCACCGCGGTAGCGGGAACCGGCGACCAGGGCACCGAGGTCGAGGGTGTAGAGCTGCTTGTCCTTCAGCGTCTCGGGCACCTCGCCCTTGATGATCTTCTGGGACAGCCCCTCCACCACGGCGGTCTTGCCGACGCCGGGCTCACCGATCAGGACCGGGTTGTTCTTGGTCCGGCGGGAGAGCACCTGCATGACCCGCTCGATTTCCTTCTCGCGCCCGATGACCGGGTCGAGCTTGCCCTCGCGGGCGGCCTGGGTCAGGTTCCGGCCGAACTGGTCCAGCACGAGGCTGGTCGACGGCGCGGCCTCGCCCGGCGCGGCGCCCGCCGCGGCGGGCTCCTTGCCCTGGTAGCCGGAGAGCAGCTGGATCACCTGCTGGCGGACCCGGTTGAGGTCGGCGCCGAGCTTGACCAGCACCTGGGCGGCGACGCCCTCGCCCTCACGGATCAGGCCGAGCAGGATGTGCTCCGTGCCGATGTAGTTGTGGCCGAGCTGCAGCGCCTCGCGCAGCGACAGCTCCAGCACCTTCTTGGCCCGCGGCGTGAACGGGATGTGCCCGCTCGGCGCCTGCTGGCCCTGGCCGATGATCTCCTCGACCTGCTGACGGACGCCCTCGAGGGAGATGCCGAGGCTCTCCAGGGCCTTTGCCGCGACACCCTCACCCTCGTGGATCAGGCCCAGCAGGATGTGCTCCGTACCGATGTAGTTGTGGTTGAGCATCCGGGCCTCTTCCTGGGCCAGGACGACAACCCGTCGCGCTCGGTCGGTGAACCGCTCGAACATGCCCTCGTGCTCCTCACGTGCCGTGCGCCTTGATGGTCAGATCTCGGCGGGGCCGGTGCGCGGACGTCCGGGACGGGCGTCCGTGCCTCCTTACTCTATCGCCGCGGACCGACTCCGCTGAGGTCGTGTGTCCCCGCGAATGGCCGTTCACGCGTCGTTTCTGACAACCGTCCGCGCTCAGGAGGTGTTCCGGTACCCCTGCCTGTACGCGCAGAGCGAAATTCGACCGCTGGTGGAAAAGCCCGGTCGAGGGGCTGAGGCGGGGGCGTCGGCGCCCGGCCGCGGTCTTCCACAACCTGTGGACAGCATCTCCACCGCCTGTGGACAACTCTCCCGGGCGCCGGTTTCTTCCCGGGTCCGGCACACCGCCCCACGCGCCCGGGAGCGGACCGGACAGACGGCGCAGCCGGGCGGAAACGGCGACGCCGGCCCGGAGTCGCACTCCGGTCCGGCGTCGTATCGCCCGCTGTGGGTCGTCGGGGTCAGTGCCCCGCCTTCGCGTGGTACTCGTCCACGATCTCCTGCGGGATGCGGCCCCGGTCGGAGATGTCCTTGCCGGCCTTCTTGGCCCAGGCCCGGATGGCCTTGTTCTGCTCGCGGTCGGCGGTCGCGCCGCCCCGGCCGCGCGCGGCCCGGCCACCCACGACCACGCCACCGCGGCCGACCTTCGTGCCGTGCGCGATGTACTGAGCGAATACGTCACGCAATTTTTCAGCGTTGGAAGCCGAGAGGTCGATCTCGTACTGCACACCGTCGAGCGCGAACTTGACGGTCTCGTCAGCGTCCCCGCCGTCCAGGTCATCGACCAGCTTGTGAATGATCTGCTTGGCCACGTCCCACATTCCTTTCGAGCAGGGTTGTGCTCCTGCAATACAGGAGCACAATAACCCGCCCGATGCTTGCTCCGTCAATAGGACGCGGTAACGACCCGGAGAAGCTTCTGTCCTACTCGGGCCGGACCAACGGGAACAGGATGGTTTCCCGAATTCCCAGGCCGGTCAGGGCCATCAAGAGCCGGTCGATTCCCATTCCCATACCACCGGCCGGCGGCATTCCGTACTCCATGGCCCGGAGAAAGTCCTCGTCCAGCCGCATGGCCTCGTCGTCGCCCCGCGCCGCGAGCTGCGCCTGTGCCACCAGCCGCTCCCGCTGCACCACCGGGTCGACCAGCTCGGAATACGCGGTGCCCAGCTCGAAACCGAGCACGTAGAGGTCCCACTTCTCGGCCAGGCCCGGTTCGCTGCGGTGGGCCCGGGTCAGCGGGCTGGTGTCTTCCGGGTAGTCACGGACGAAGGTGGGCGCCTGGAGCGACGGCACCACCAGCTCCTCGAACAACTCCTCGGCCAGCTTGCCCGGGAGCCACTTCGGGTCGACGGAGAGGCCGACCTTGTCCGCGTACTCGACCAGGCGGGACCTTTCGGTGCGGACGGTGACCTCCTCACCGAGCGCTTCGGAAAGAACACCGAACAGCGACACGGAGCGCCACTCGCCGCCCAGATCGAACTCACGGCCGTCGGCGTGCGTGACCACCGTCGAGCCCGCGACCGCGAGAGCGGCCTGCTGCACGAGATTTCGGGTCAGCTCGGCCATGGTGTTGTAGTCGCCGTACGCCTGGTAGGTCTCGAGCATCGCGAACTCGGGCGAGTGCGAAGAGTCGATGCCCTCATTACGGAAGTTCCGGTTGATCTCGAAGACCCGGTCGACGCCACCGACGACCGCGCGCTTGAGAAACAGTTCCGGCGCGATTCGCAGATACAGATCGGTGTTCAGCGCATTGCTGTGGGTCACGAATGGGCGGGCCGCCGCGCCGCCGTGCAGCAACTGGAGCATCGGGGTCTCGACCTCGATGAAGTCCTGCGCGTGCAGGGTGTCCCGGAGGCTGCGCACGGCGGCGGCCCGGGTGCGGACCATCTGCCGGGCCTGCGGGCGCACCACCAGGTCCACGTAGCGCTGGCGGACCCGGGCCTCCTCGCTCAGCGGCTTGTGCGCCACCGGCAGCGGTCGCAGCGCCTTGGCCGTGACGGCCCACTCCTCGGCCAGCACCGACAACTCGCCGCGCCGGCTGGTGATCACCTCACCGGTCACCCCGACGTGGTCGCCCAGGTCGACCAGGCGCTTCCAGTCGTCCAGCCGCTCGGCGCCGACCCGGTCCAGGGAGAGCATCGCCTGGAGTTCGGTGCCGTCGCCGTCCCGCAGGGTGGCGAAGCAGAGCTTGCCGGTGTTGCGTACGAAGATCACCCGGCCGGTGACCGAGACCCGGTCGCCGGTGGCCGTGTCGGTGGGCAGCTCGGCGTAGCGCTCGCGGATCTCCGCCAGCGTGCTGGTCCGCGGGAAGCCGACCGGGTAGGGCTCGACGCCCTCGGCGAGCATCCGGTCCCGCTTCTCCCGGCGGACCTTCATCTGCTCCGGAAGGTCGTCGGCGGGGTCTACTGGCAGGGCGTTCTGCTCGGTCACGGCACGCTTCCTCAGACGGAGAATTCGGGCGGGGTCAGGCCCCGAGCGTACTCAAGGGGCTGCCGGGCCGTTACGGGATAACCTGCCCGCCATGACCGACCCCACTGAGGCCCTCTCGTTCGGCGCCGCCGCCGCCGACTACGACCGCTACCGGCCCCGCTATCCCGAGGTCGCGCTGCGCTGGGCGCTCGACGGGCTCACCCCGCCGGCCCGCACCGTCGACCTGGGCGCCGGCACCGGGATCGTCAGCCGCGGCGTGCTCGCCCTCGGGCACGAGGTGACCGCCGTCGAGCCCGACCCGGGGATGCGCGCCCAGTTCGAGGCCGTCACGCCGGGCGTCGCCGCCCGGGCCGGCAGCGCCGAGTCGGTCCCGCTGCCCGACGGGTACGCGGACGCGGTGCTGGTCGGCCAGGCGTACCACTGGTTCGACCGTGAGCGGGCGCACCCGGAGATCGCCCGGGTGCTGCGGGCCGGCGGGACCCTCGCGGCGCTCTGGAACCTCCGGGACGAGCGGGCCGGCTGGGTGACCGAGCTGAACCGGATCGCCGAGATCGGGGACACCGTCGACCACCTGCGCGCGACCGTGGCGGATTTCGGTCCCCGATTCGCACCGCCCGAATGGGCGGTGTTCGACCACACCACCACCCTGACCCCGGATGACCTGCTCGGCATGGTGCGCACCCGCTCGCACTACCTGACCGCCGGGCCGGACCGGCGCCGCGAGGTCGACGCGGAGCTGCGCGACCTGCTCGCCACTCACCCGGACCTGGCCGGCCGGGACACCGTCGACCTCCCCTACCGCACCCTGGTCGCCCGGGCGCGGTGCTCCTGACCCCGCCCGCACCCGGATCGCCCGGGGGTACGCCGGAGCCGTCCCCGCACTAGCCTCGCCCCATGGCCGACGTGAACCAGGCACTCTCCTTCGGCGCCGCCGCCGCCGACTACGACCGGTTCCGCCCTCGCTATCCCGAGGAGGCGCTGCGCTGGGCGCTGGACGGGCCGGCCACCCCGGCCCGGGTGGTGGACCTCGGCGCGGGCACCCCGGCGGCGTTGACGCTCAGGTGTTGCGCTCGTAGACCATCCGCAGGCCGATCAGGGTGATCATCGGCTCGTGGTGGGTGATCGTGCGGCACTCGCTGAGCACCAGCGAGGCCAGGCCACCGGTGGCGATCACGGCCTTGACCTCGCCCAGTTCCTCGGTCATCCGCTCGACGATCCGGTCCACCTGGCCGGCGAAGCCGAAGTAGAGGCCGGCCTGGAGGCACTCGACCGTGTTCTTGCCGATCACCGAGCGGGGCCGGGTGGCCTCGACCTTGCGCAGCTGGGCGGCGCGGGCCGCGAGCGCGTCGAAGGAGATCTCGATGCCCGGGGCGAAAGCGCCGCCGAGGAACTCGCCCCGGCCGCTGATCACGTCGAAGTTCGTGGTGGTGCCGAAGTCCACGACGATCGACGGCCCGCCGTAGAGGGTGTACGCGGCCAGGGTGTTGACCACCCGGTCCGCGCCGACCTCCTTGGGGTTGTCGATGGCGAGCTGCACGCCGGTGCGCACCCCGGGCTCCACGATCACGCTCGGCAGGTCGGCGTAGTAGCGGGCCAGCATGGTGCGCAGCGAGCGCAGCGCGGCGGGCACGGTCGAGCAGGCGGCCACCCCGGTGATCTCCACGGCGTCACCGGCGAGCAGCCCGCGGAACATGAGGCCGAGCTCGTCCGCGGTGGACCGGGCGTCGGTCTTGATCCGCCAGTTGTGCACCAGCTTGTCGCCGTCGAAGGTCGCCAGCACGGTGTTGGTGTTCCCGATGTCGATGCAGAGCAGCACGATCGCAGCCTAGACAACCGGCGTACGGGCGGGCGCGGAGCGGCGGCCGAACCGTATCCTGGACACATCGCGGCATGAACATGGTTCTATCCACGGCACGGCCGGACGGGGAGCGGACATGTCGAGGATGTGGTGGGCCCGGGGGCGCAGCGCCCTCCTACGCCGACGCCGGCACGTGCTGGTGCTCGCGGTGCTGGCCGGTGGGGCGCTCTGGATGATCGTCCAGGCCGCGCAGTCCTGGCAACGCCACGGGCAGACGTTCCGCGGCGACCTCTACCTCAACATCGGCGCCGCCCTGATCATGACGCTACTGACCTATCTGGTGCTCAACCCGCTCTTCCGGGAGCTCAGGACCGCCACCATCATCGAGCACCCGCGGCTGGACCGGGACGCGCTGATCCAGCGGGTGTCGCAGTCCCGCGAGGTCGTCGCCATCCTGGAGACCTTCACCAGCATGCTGGAGGGGCCGTACACCACCCGGTTCCTCGGGGCGCTGCGCTTCGCCCTGGCCAACGGCGCCACGGTCAAGGTGCTGCTGCTCGACCCGGACTCCCCCGCCGTCCGGCTACGCGCCGAGGAGCTGCGCCGCGCCGACACGGCCGTGGCCATCATGAACAACCTCTACCACTTCGGCCGGCTCCAGCAGCAGCTCGCGCCGGCCGCCCGCTCGCGCCTGCGGGTACGCATCTACGCCACCGCGCCCTCGGTCCAGATGTACCGCTGGGACGACAAGGCGTTCATCTCGTTCTTCCCGGTGCACGGCAAGACCTTCGACGCCCAGCAGCTGGAGGCGTTCGTCTCCACCCCGCTCGGGGAGTTCGTCGACGACCGGTTCGACGAGCTGTGGGAGACCGCCCCGGTGCGCGACCTCGACGCCTGCCTCACCCTCAACGTCTGCCTCCGCCGAGGCACGACCGAGCTGGAGTCCTGCGATGCCCGCTACGTCCGGCTGGACGGCACCTGGTACATCGCCGGCGGCGACCTGGTCCGCAACGTCGCCCGGCACGGGCTAACCGGGCTGACCGTGGTGCTGGACCGGCCGGAGGCGTCCGGGCAGGCGTTCGCCCTCGCCGAGGCCGACGAGCTGGAGGCCGAGGTCTACCACCGCGCGCTCCAGCTCTTCCGCGCCAAGTACGGGCTGGACGCCCGGGACGACACCGAGAGTCAGGTCATCTTCAACCTGGTGCCGGCCACCGCGCTCACCGCCCGGCTGACCTGACCCGTCACTCCTCCCGCAGGTCCAGCGCGATGTCGAGGATCGGCGAGGAGTGGGTCAGCGCGCCGACGGAGAGGAAGTCGACGCCGGTCGCGCCGTACTCGGCGGCCACCGGCAGGGTGAGCCCGCCGGTCGCCTCCAGCTCCGCCCGATCGCCCACGGCGGCGACCACCTCACGCAGCTGCGCCGGGCTCATGTTGTCCAGCAGCAGGAAGCGGGCGCCCGCCTCGACGGCCTCCACCGCCTCGGCCAGGGTGTCCACCTCCACCTGCACCGGCACGTCCGGGAACGCCTCCCGGACCCGGCGGAAGGCGGCCCCGATCCCGCCCGCGGCCACCTTGTGGTTGTCCTTGATCATGGCGACGTCGTGCAGGCCCATCCGCTTGTTGGTGCCACCGCCGGCACGGACCGCGTACTTCTCCAGGGCCCGCAGGCCGGGGGTCGTCTTGCGGGTGTCGAGCACGGTCGCCTTGGTGCCGGCCAGCGCGTCGGCCCAGGCCCGGGTGTGGGTGGCCACCCCGGACATCCGGGAGAGCAGGTTGAGCGCCGTCCGCTCGGCGGTGAGCAGCAGCCGGGTCGGGCCGGTCACCGTGGCCAGCACGTCGCCGCGCGCCACCCGCTGCCCGTCGTGGGCCACCAGCGACACCTCGACCGTACGGTCCGCCCCGGTCACCTCGCCCACCAGCTCGAACACGGCCGCGGCCACCGGCAGCCCGGCCACCACGCCATCGGCGCGGGCGACCAGGTCGGCGGTGTCGTTCTGCGCGTCCGGGATGGTGGCGACGCTGGTGACGTCGAGGAAGTCGGCGCCCAGGTCCTCGGTGAGCGCGTCGACGACGATCCGCCGGACCCGCTCCGGATCCAGGCCGCCGTCCCGCAGCGCCCGCTCCGTCGACTCCCTCACTGTGTCTCCTTCGTTCGCGGCTGCGGGGCTCGCAGGATCGGCTCACTCCTCGCGCTCACGGTTGTTCCTCCCAGCGCTCGGTCAGTAAACCCTCCGCGCCGACCGCCGCCACGAGGTGGCCCCGCCACCGCTCGTCGGCCGTCGGGAAGTCCTCCCGCCAGTGGCAACCCCGGGTCTCCCGGCGGGCGTACGCGGCGGCGACCAGGGTGGACGCCACGGTGAGCAGGTTCGTCGCCTCCCAGTCGGCCGTGCGCGGCACGCCACGGGCCTGGCCCAGCTCGGTGAGGGCGGCGGCGGTCCCGGCGAGGGTCGGCGCCGACCGGAGGACGCCCGCGCCTCGCGTCATGGCCCGTTGCAGGGTGGGGGTGGCACCCGCCGGCACCAGCCAGCCCTGCCCGCCCACCCAGGCGCCGACCTCGGCCGGCTTCGCCTGCTCGGGCAGCCCGGCGGCGATGTCCTCGGCGATCCGCCGGGAGAAGACCAGCCCCTCCAGCAGCGAGTTGCTGGCCAGCCGGTTGGCGCCGTGCACGCCGGTGCAGGCGACCTCGCCGCAGGCGTACAGGCCGGGGATGGAGGTGCGGCCGCGCAGGTCGGTGCGGACGCCGCCGGAGGCGTAGTGGGCGGCCGGGGCCACCGGGATCAGGTCGGTGGCCGGGTCGACGCCGATGGCCAGGCAGGAGGCCACGATGGTCGGGAAGCGCCGGGCCAGGAAGTCGCCGCCCAGGTGGCGGGCGTCCAGCCAGACGTGGTCCGCGCCGGTGGCCAGCAGCACCCGGTGGATGCCCTTGGCCACCACGTCGCGGGGCGCCAGCTCGGCCAGCTCGTGCTGGCCCACCATGAACCGCTTGCCGTCGCCGTCGACCAGGTGGGCGCCCTCGCCGCGCAGCGCCTCGGAGACCAGCGGTTGCTGGGCGAGGCCCGCGCCCGGCTCACCGGGCGGCACGATCAACGCGGTCGGGTGGAACTGCACGAACTCCAGGTCGGTGACCGCCGCGCCGGCCCGCAGCGCGAGCGCCACGCCGTCGCCGGTCGAGACCGCCGGGTTGGTGGTGGCCGCGAAGATCTGGCCCATCCCGCCGGTGGCCAGCACCACGGCCCGGCCCAGGATGGCCCCGACGCCGTCCTCGCTGCCCTCGCCGAGCACGTGCAGGGTGATCCCGCAGGCCGGGCCGAGCCCGTCCGGGCCGTCACCGGGGGCGCGCAGCAGGTCCAGCACGAGGGCGTGCTCGACCAGCCGGATCCATGGGTCGCGGTGGACCGCGGCGTGCAGCGCCCGCTGCACCTCGGCGCCGGTGGCGTCGCCGCCGGCGTGCACGATCCGGTCGGCCCGGTGACCGCCCTCGCGGGTGAGCATCAGCGAGCCGTCCGGGTTGCGGTCGAACTCCGCGCCGATCCGCATCAGCTCGCGCAGCCGGGTCGGGCCCTCCTCGACCAGCACCCGGACCGCCGCCGGGTCGCACAGGCCCACGCCGGCCACCTCGGTGTCGTACGCGTGCGAGGCCGGCGTGTCCGCCGGGTCGAGCACCGCGGCGATGCCGCCCTGCGCCCAGCGGGTCGAGCCCTCGTCCATGTTGACCTTGGTGACCACGGTGACGTGCAGGCCGGCCTCGCGCAGGTGCAGCGCGGCGGTCAGCCCGGCGACCCCGGAGCCGACGACGATCACGTCGGTGGTCTCCACCCAGCCGGGTGCGGGCGCGGCCAGCAGCCTCGGCAGGGCCGGCAGGTCGACGGTCGGAAGGTCCATGAACACAGTCAACCCGAAGGGCTCTCGCCCCGGGCGGCGGGGGCGGGACGAGTGGTTTCGGCTACCTCGTCCGGACCGGGAGGCCCGCCGTGCCGGCCCCCTTGAGCGAGGCGGTCACCATGCGGTCGCTCAACCAGAGGTAGCAGCGCACGCCCCGGTCGCCGACCGCCCATCGGCCGGCGCCGGGCGGGCGGACCACCACGCCGCTACGGAACCGCAGCGTCGGGTCGTCGGGCACGCCGGCGTACCGGGCCAGGACGCTGTTGCAGCCGGTGTAGAGGGGTGCCCAGTCGGCGTCCTTCTTCGGGTACGGGCGGTCCGGCGCCACCCACACCCCGACGAACTCGGCGTCGTGCGTCGCGCGGCAGTCGACCGGGGTGAGGGTCTGGACCCGGCGGGCGTCCCGGCCGGTGCGCTGGCAGCCCAGCCGCAGCGGGGACGGCCCCTTGAGCGCGTCGCGCAGGCTGCCCGTGCGGGTCACCACGGTCGCCGCCGCCTCGACGGTGGTCAGTTCGGTCAGGTCGCAGCGGTACCAGCGGGAACCGGACGCCCACCCGGCCCGGGTGGGCAGCGCCACGGCCAGCCGCAGCCGGCCGGCCCGCCAGTCGTCGCCGACGTAGCCGCCGGCCCGGGTGTCGCACTCGGCGAACGCGGCACGCAACTCGGGCGAGCCGAACGCCGGCGGCGTCGCCCGCTCGACGGTGAACGCCCCCACGTGCACCGTCTCCACCCGGTGCGGCAGGTCGCAGCCCACCGGGTCGTAACCGGACAGGCCCACGGTGGGGGTGAAGTCGGCGACCTGGCAGACCCCGGCGGCCGGGGTGAACGCGCCGGCCGCCGGGAGGGCAGCCCAGTCGTCGGTGAGATCCCCGTCCAGCCCGCCCGACGAGGCACAACCGGCCAGCGCCGCCCCCGCGACCAGCGCGGCGACGAGGCTGCGCATCGCACGGCCCATCGCGCCTCCCCCAGCCCGACGACCGTCGATTCCGACGGTGCGACAAGGGTAGCGGGAAATGACCTTCCGGTGACAGACGGTGCGTGCGGCCCCGGCTCAGCCCAGGGCGGCGGCCAGCGGGTTGGGGACGGGGTCACCGGCGGTGCCGGGCGCGGCCGTGGTCGGGTCGGCGGTCAGGTCGACGACCTTGTTCTCGGCGTCGACGTGCACCACCCGCGGCTGGTACGCGCGCGCCTCGGCGTCGTCCATCTGCCCGTACGAGATGAGGATGACCAGGTCACCCGGGTGCACGAGGTGCGCCGCGGCGCCGTTGATGCCGATCACGCCGCTGCCCCGCCGCCCCGGGATCACGTACGTCTCCAGCCGGGCGCCGTTGGTGATGTCCACGATCGCGACCTGCTCGCCGGGGATGAGGTCGGCCGCGTCGAGCAGGTCCTCGTCCACGGTCACCGAGCCGACGTAGTGCAGGTCGGCCTGGGTCACCGTGGCCCGGTGGATCTTCGACTTGAGCATGGTGCGGAGCATCGGGGTGCCTTTCGGAAAAGGAACTGGTGAGTCAGGAACGCGGGGCGAGGTGGATCGCCGTGTTGTCGATCAGCCGGGTGGCGCCCACCCAGGCGGCGATCAGCAGCCGCGCCGTGCCGGAGACCGGGCCGGGTTCCAGGTCGGCGTCGGTGAGCACCAGGTAGTCGAGGCGGGCGCCGGGCGTACCCGTGTCGAAGGCCCGGTGTGCGGCGGCCAGCACCGCGCCGCCGTCCGCGCCCTGCTCGGCGGCCGTGACGCCGGCCCGCAGCGCCGTCGAGAGGCTCAGCGCGGCCTGCCGCTCCTCCGCCGACAGGTAGCGGTTGCGACTGGACAGGGCCAGCCCGTCCGATTCGCGTACGGTCGGCACGCCGACGATCTCCGTCGGCACGTCCAGGTCCCGGACCATCCGCCGGACCAGGGTGAGCTGCTGGTAGTCCTTCTCGCCGAAGAAGGCCAGATCCGGACGGGTGAGCTGGAGCAGCTTCATGACCACGGTGAGCACACCGTGGAAGAAGCCGGGACGGCTCAGCCCCTCCAGGTCCTCGCCGAGCGGCCCCGGGTTCAGCCGCACCTTCGGCTGGCCCTCCGGGTACATGTCCTCGACGGCGGGGGCGAAGACCACGTCCGCGCCGGCCCGCCGGCAGATCTCCAGGTCGGCGTCCAGCGTGCGCGGGTAGCGGTCGAAGTCCTCGTTCGGGCCGAACTGGAGCGGGTTCACGAAGATCGTCACGAGCACGTGGTCGGCCCGCTCGCGGGCCGCCCGCAGCAGGGTCTCGTGCCCCGAGTGCAGCGCACCCATGGTCATCACCACGCCGACCGTGCCGGTCAGCCGCTCGCGGGCCGCCGCCAGCTCTTTGCGGGTGTGCACCAGCTCCGTCATCAGTGCCTCCTCAGTTCGGGACTGCGGGGCTCGCAAAACCGGCTCACTCCTCGCCCTCACGCCCACACCTGCATGCCGTTCAGGACGTCCAGCAGCGGCGCCGCGTCGGCCGGCCGCAGCCGACCCGCCGCGATCGCGCGATCCGCCGTCCGTCGGGCCAACGCCAGGTAGGGGGGTACGGATTCCGGGGCGGTCGCCGCCAGCCGCTCCAGGTGCCGGCGTACCGTGCCCGCGTCGCCCCGCGAGACCGGGCCGGTGAGCGCGTCGTCGCCGAGCCGCAGGGCGTTCTCCAGGGCGGCCCGCAGCAGCGGGGCGAGCACCTTCTCCGGCCGGTCCACCCCGGCGTCGCGCAGCCGGTCGGCCGCCTCGTTGACCAGGGTCACCAGGTGGTTCGCGCCGTGCGCCAGGGCCGCGTGGTAGAGCGGCCGGTCGCCCTCCGCCACCCACTCGGGCACGCCGCCCAGGTCGGCCACCAGCCGGGCGGCGAACGGGCGCAGCTCGGCCGGGGCGGTGACCCCGTAGGAGATGCCGGCGAGGCGGGTCAGGTCGTCCGGCGTACCCGTGAAGGTCATCGCCGGGTGCAGCGCGAGCGGCCGGGCGCCCGCGGCCGCGGCCGGGGCGAGGACGGCCAGCCCGTGCGCGCCGGAGGTGTGCGCGACCACCTGTCCGGGGCGCAGCGCGCCGGCCTCGGCCAGGCCGGCCACCACGCCGGCGAGCGCGTCGTCGGGGACCGCCAGGACCAGCAGGTCGGTGGCGACGCGCGCCACGGCGGCCGCGGAGCGGGTGGGGGTCTCGGGCAGCAGCAGCGCCATGCGGGCCCTGGTCGCGCCGGAGGCGCCGGCGGCGGCGACCACCCGGTGGCCGGTCGCGGCGAGGGCCGCGCCGAGCACGGCGCCGACCCGGCCGGCGCCGATCACGCCGACCGTGAGGGTGCGCGGGAAGACGAGCGGGGCGTCGGCGGCCCGGTGCGGGGCGGCCGGACGCGAACGCAGCGGTGCGCTCATGGCAATCGATCCAGTCCTCGGAGGGGGTACCGGTCGATCGCAAGTATGCGCCGGGGTCACAGAGCCGAAACAAGCATGTGTGAAAACCTTCACCGACGGCGCGAAGGGGCCGCTCCGGCGGCGCGGAGCGGCCCCTTCTGCTACGTCAGCGCCGGCCGCGCAGGAAGCCCGCGTCGACGAACTTGAAGTCCGTGTCGGGGCGCGCCTCGCCGTCCCCGCCCGGCGTCTCCGGGGTGTTCCGCCCGTCGTGCACCACCAGCAGGCCGCCCGGGAACCCCGGCAGCGGGGTGGCCGTCACCGCAGCGCCGTCGCACTCCTGCGCGCCGTCGACCCGGCCGTCGACCACTGCGAACCGCCCGGTGGGCCGGTTGGTGCGCCGGTCGTAGGTGTAGAAGGTGTCGTCGCCCTGGCTGGAGACGATCAGGGTGCCGGTCAGCCGGCCGGTCCGGTGGATGGTCAGCCCCTCGACGTCCTGGGCGATCCGCCCGCCGAAGCCCGGGTCGGCGGAGTGGTCGGTCACACAGTCGTCCTCCTCGGCGTCGAAGGCCGCCGGGACGCCGTACTCGCGGACCCGCTCGACCGGCTGCGGGGTTTCGGCGAGCCGGCCGCCGGCCAGCCGGGTCCGCCACAGGCCGACCTTCTCCTGGGCCAGGTAGACCACGCCGGTGGCCGGGTCCACCACGGTCCCCTCGACCTGCGGGCCGTCGCCCGGGTCGGTGCACGGCGACCAGGAGGTCCCGTCCGGCAGGGTGAACGTCGACGGCAGCACCAGCCGGTCCACCGGCCGGTAGCTGACCCGGCCGGCCCGCTCCACCAGCCGGAACACCCCCACCGCGGGGGTGCTGCGCCGGCTCACCACCGCGTACGCGGCCCCGGTGGGGTCGACGAAGGTGCCCAGCCCGTAGGCGGTGCGCTGCTCGTTCACCTCGGCCTGGTCGCGGCTGAACGCGAACGGCACGTCCGGCGCGGTGACGTCGGTGAGCCGCCGGGTGGCCGGGTCGATCCGGTAGAAGCGCAGCGTGTCGCGCCCCCGGTCGGTGACCACGGCCAGGTCGGTGGCCCGCCCGGCCAGCCGGAAGCCGGCCACGAGGTCGACGTTGTTGAAGCGGCCGGGCTCGTCGTCGGGTCCCGGGGCCGGCGGCGTGGCGATCGACTGCCGCTCGCGAGCCCGCAGGTCGTACACCCGCAGGCCGCCGTTCTTCGCGGTGGCGATGACCAGGCTGCCCGCCCGGTCGGTCGGGTGCACCCAGATCGCCGGGTCGTCGGCGTCCGCGTCGCCACCGGCCTCGTCGTCGAAGAGGGAGGCGGTCTCGGTCACCGCCCGGACCGGGCGCGGGGCGTCGGCCGCCGGCGCGGCCACCGCGGGGGCGGCGACCAGCAGGAGCGGAACGACGGCCAGCGCGGGGATTGCGGTTCGTCTCATGTCCGCTCACCGTAGGGTCGGCACGGTGACGCCCCCTGAACGAGGAATGAACTGATGGCGCTCCGCTGGCGCGACGCGATGTCCACGGCCCTCTACGGGCCGGACGGGTTCTTCGTCTCGGGTGCGGGACCTGCCGCGCACTTCCGCACGAGCGTCCACGCGTCTCCCGTCTTCGCCTCGTGCCTGTCCCGTCTTCTCGTCTCCCTCGATGCCGCCCTCGGCCATCCCGCCCGGTTCGACATCGTGGACGTGGGTGCGGGTCGGGGCGAGCTGTTGCGGTCGTTGGCGCTCGCCGTGGGGGCCACCACGGCCGGCGCGCGCCCGTCGCCCTCCGGGCCGGCCTCCGCCGGGGCCCTGTCCACCGCGCCGGTTCCGCTGGCCCAACGGGTACGCCTCGTCGCCGTCGAGAAGGCTTCCCGACCGGAGGACCTGCCCGCGGAGATCGAGTGGATGGACGAGATCCCCCAGGGCCTCACGGGTCTGCTGGTGGGCACCGAGTGGTTGGACAACGTTCCGCTGGACCTCGCCGTGAACACCCCCGGAGGCTGGCGGTACCTGCTGGTGGACCCGGCGACGGGCGAGGAGTCGACAGGGGACCCTGTCGACGTCGAAGACGGCTCCTGGCTGGACCAGTGGTGGCCCGCCCCGGCCCCGGCCCCGGCCCCGGCGTCGATCAAGAAGTTTGCGTCGGGAATGGGCCCGGGTTCAGACGCAAACTTCTTGATCAACGGGGTGGGCGGGCGCGGCGAGGTGGGGCGGAGCCGGGATGAGGCTTGGGCGGCGGCGGTCACGCACCTCGACCGGGGGGTGGCGTTGGCCGTGGACTACGGGCATCTGCGGGAGGACCGGCCGATCGGCGGGACGTTGACCGGGTATCGGGGTGGGCGGCAGGTGGCGCCCGTGCCGGACGGGTCGTGTGACGTGACGGCGCACGTCGCCATGGACTCGGTCGCCGCTGCCGGTGAGCGGGTCGCGCGGTGTGCGTACACCCTGGTCTCACAGCGGGAGGGGCTGCGGGCGCTCGGGGCCGACGGCGGGCGACCGCCACTGAGCCTGGCCTCGCGGGACCCGGCCGGCTACGTGCGGGCCCTCGCCGCCGCGTCGGCGGTGGCCGAGCTGACCGACCCGGCCGGCCTCGGCGGGCACTGGTGGCTGCTGCAACCGGTCGGCGTCGCCCTCGATCCGCTCATGGCACGATGACGGACATGACCACCGACGCCGGCGACCTCCGCGAACTGACCGTCGGCACCGGGGCCGGCGGGGAGCAGCTCGGCACCGACATGGTGCTCAACATCGGGCCGCAGCACCCGTCGACGCACGGTGTGCTCCGGCTGAAGCTGGTCCTCGACGGCGAGCGGGTGGTCTCCGCCGAGCCGATCGTCGGCTACATGCACCGGGGCGCGGAGAAGCTGTTCGAGGTCCGCGACTACCGGCAGATCATCGTGCTGGCCAACCGGCACGACTGGCTCTCCGCGTTCTCCAACGAGCTGGGCGTGGTGCTCGCCGTCGAACGGCTCATGGGCATGGAGGTGCCGGAGCGCGCGACCTGGCTGCGGATGGCGCTCGCCGAGCTGAACCGGGTGCTCAACCACCTGATGTTCCTCGGCTCCTACCCGCTGGAGATCGGCGCGATCACGCCGATGTTCTACGCGTTCCGCGAGCGGGAGACCATCCAGGCGGTCATGGAGGAGGTGTCCGGCGGCCGGATCCATTACATGTTCAACCGGGTCGGCGGGCTCAAGGAGGAGGTGCCGGCCGGCTGGACCGGGCGGGCCCGGGCGGCGATCGGTGAGGTCCGCCGCCGGATGCCGGACCTGGACAACCTGATCCGGCGCAACGACATCTTCCTGGCCCGCACCGTCGGGGTGGGCGTGCTGTCGGCGGCCGACGCCGCCGCGTTCGGCGCCTCCGGGCCGGTCGCCCGGGCCTCCGGGCTCGACCTGGACCTGCGACGGGACGAGCCCTACCTGGCGTACGACCAGCTCGACGTGCCGGTGGTCACCAAGACCGCCGGGGACTGCCACGCCCGCTTCGAGGTGCTGCTCGACCAGGTGTACGCCTCGCTGGACCTCGCCGAGCAGTGCCTGGACCGGGTGGACCGGCTCACCGGGCCGGTGAACACCCGGCTGCCCAAGGTGGTCAAGGCGCCCGAGGGGCACACCTACGCCTGGACCGAGAACCCGCTCGGCATCAACGGCTACTACCTGGTGTCGCGGGGCGAGAAGACCCCGTGGCGGCTCAAGCTGCGCACCGCCTCGTACGCCAACGTGCAGGCGCTCGCGACCCTGCTCCCGGGCTGCCTCGTGCCGGACCTGATCGCCATCCTCGGCTCGATGTTCTTCGTGGTCGGCGACATCGACAAGTAGCCCGGGTCAGCCCCAGCGTTCGGTGGCCCGGGTGCCGCCGGCCCGCGGCGCGTCGCCGCGCGGCGGGTAGCCGTAGCGGGCCGGCTCGGGCTCGGCCCGACGCCACTCCGGTTGGCCGCTGCGCTGCGTCGGGGGACGCCACTCCTCCGGCACCGGCACCCCGCCGGCCGGGAGCGCCGGGCGGTGCTCCCCGCCCCGGCCGCCGCCCGCCTCGCCGGCACCGCCGCTGCCGCGCACGGACGCCCAGCGGTCCTCGATCCGGTACTCGGTGCCGCCGCTGTCGGCGTGCACCGCGGCCCGCCGCTCCCCGACGCGGACCTCCCGGCCGTGCTCGTCGTCGCGCACCGCGGCCCAGCGGTTGCCGGTGCGCAGCTCGGACCAGTAGTCACCGTCCGGGTCGTCCGGCACCGCGCGGCCCGCGTCCGTCCCCGCCCAGCCGTCGGCCACCCGGTCGCCGTGGGCGTTCCGATCCCCGTAGCCGTTCCGGTCGCCGTAGCCGTTCCGGTCGCCGTAGCCGTCCCGGTCGTCCTGACCCTGCCAGCTGCCCTGCCCGGCCCAGGTGCCCTGGCCGCCGCGGACGGCTTCGTCGCGCGCGGCGGCGGACCAGGACCGGTCGTCGGCCTGATCGGCGGACCAGCCTCGGTCGTCGCCCTCCCGCGCCGACCGGCTCCGGTCGCTCTCGCGCGCGGAAGACCAGCCCCGGTCGTCGCTCTCGCGCCCGGACCAGCCCGGATCCTCAGTCTCTCGCGTCGACCGGCCCCGGCCGCTCTCGCGCGCGGAAGACCAGCCCCGGTCGTCGCTCTCGCGCCCGGACCAGCCCGGGTCCTCGCCGTAGGCCCGGCCCGTGCCCGCCCAGGGGTGCTCACCTCCGGGTGCGCCCGATCGCGAGGCGTCCTCGCGAGGGCCGGCCGACCCGGACCAGCCGCCGGCGGCCTGGGCGGACCGGGAGCGCTCGTCCCGTCCGGGTCGGGTGCGGTCGTGCTCGCCGTCCCGGTACCCGGCGCGGGGGCGCTCCTCCGGCTCGGCGCCGCTCCACGAGCGCTCGTCCGGCGCCGGGGACCAGCGGCCGGCGTAGCCGCCGTACCGGGTGGCGGCCGGGTCGGTGCCACCGTCCACGATGGTGTGCCGGGTGGTGACGTGCACGGTCTCGGTGTGGTGCACGACCCCGAGCGGCCGGGACTCGGGGCGGACCTCCGGCTCCGGACCGCGCGACGTGCCGTAGACGCCGGCCGACGAGCGGTCCCCGCCGTGAACCCCGGCCTGCGGGCCGTCGCCGCCGTGGACGCCGGCCTGCGGCCGGTCGCCCCAGTAGACCCCGGCCTGCGGGCGGTCGCCGCCGTAGACCCCGGCCGCCGAGCGGTCGGCACCGTGGACGCTCGCCTGGGGGCGGTCCGAGCGGTCGCCGGCGGAATCCGCGCCGTACCGGGTGCCGGGCTGCGGCCGGTAAGCCAGCTCGTCCTCGTCCCGCGCGGGGGGCTGGGCCCGGCCCGGCTCGGTGCGCGCGTGCCCCTCGTCATAGGGCTCGGTGACCGGCACCCGGGCGCGGCCACCGGCCGGCTCCTCGGTGGCGGGCGTGGTGAGCCCCGCGGCGGCGGCGATGCCGGCGGCCGCGGCGTCGAGCCGGCGGCGCATCGCGGTGACCGAATCCTCGGTCCGCTGGGCCTGGTCGAGCGCCTGGTTGCCGCGCTGGGCGGCGGCCCCGATCTCCGCGCGCAGCTGGCGGCGGAGCTGCTCGATCTCCTCGTGCAGTTCCTCCCTGCCGACCGCCCTGCCGCCGGTCTCGGCGCGCAGCGCGACGGACAGGCCGATCAGCACCACCGCCAGGATCGCCAGCACGGCGCCGAACCGGAGCGAGCCGTTGCCGTCGGCCACCAGCAGGATGAGCGCCGCCAGCGGCGCGAGCGCCACTCCGATCCAGAACAGGATGGCCAGGAGCTGGGGACTGCGGTTTCCGGCAGGGGCGACCGAGGCGGGCATGGCTGAGCAGACTACCGAGAGTTGCCCCGGTAGGGAACGGGCCGAAAGCCTCGATGTAGAGCCGGTGACCAGGGTTTCCCTGCCCGGCCACGGCGGCTGCTGCCGTCGCGCCGGCGGGCCGGGCGGCCCGCCGGCGCTGCGGCGGTGGTCAGCTCGCGGCGAGCGCGGCGTCGGAGGAGAACACCAGGCCGACGCTGGCCGCGCCGGTCTTCAGGGCGTTCTTGGTCTGCGGACCGCCCGCGTCGAGCGAGCTGAACGAGCCGGCCTTGAAGTCGTAGACCTCGACGAGGCCGGCCTGGCACTTCGGCCGCTGCGGGCACTCGGGCGGACCGGCCAGCACCGTGGCCGTGCCGGAGCACTTGGCCGCCAGGTCGGAGAGGGTGGCGAGCTGGTACTTGTCGGCGAACGCCTTGGTGACCGCGAAGGCGTTCTGGTCCTGCGCCTGGGCCGGCTGGCCGAAGCTGATGCCCACCTTGTCGCCGGCCGCCTTCAGCGCGCTGACCGTCTTGTCCAGCTCGGGCGAGGAGACCGGCTGGGCGTCCTTGCCGTTGGCCTTGGTGTTGAGGAACTCGGCCATCGTCGCGGCGTATTCGGGGACGACCTGGACCTGGCCCTTCTCCAGGGCCGGCTCGTAGAGCTCCCGGTTGCCGATCGTCTGGACCTTGACCTGGTAGCCGGCCGCGGTGAGCGCGATCTTGTAGAGCTCGGCGATGGTCTGGCTCTCGCTGAAGTTGCCGGCGCCGACCGTCACCTGGCCGCCGGGGCCCTTCTCGACACCGTCGGTCAGGCCGTTGGCGTCGGCGAACTCCTTCGCTGCGACCTGCGGGGTCTTCCGGTCGACGTCGACCGCCCGGTTCAGCTCGATCAGCTTGGGGGTGTCGAGCTTCGCGGAGACCTTGTCGAGCGCGGCGACGAGCTGCGGGGTGGCCGCCTTCGCGTTGACCGCGGGGATGACGTTGTCGGTGTTCTGGAGCTTCTTGTCGTCGGTGAGGACGACCAGCTTGTCGCCCGCCACCGGGGCGCAACCGGCCCCCGAGGCGCCCTGCTGAGGCGCGTCGGTGCCGGAGGAACCGGCGTCACCGCAGCCGGTGAGGAGGGTCGCCGCGGCGAGGACGCCGAGCGCCCCCACGGCCAACCGTGAACGTGCGTGCATCAGTGCCCGCCTTCCGTGTCCCGGCGCGACCCGTCCCGGGCCGGCCGCGTGTCCGACGGGCGGTCCGATCGAACGCCCGCGTCTTCCAGCCAATATCTTCCGGACCCGACCGACAAACTCCGAGCGGAATTCGTCACCGGATCGTCACCCTCGGGGTGTTCAGCCGCCCGCCGTCGCCTCGGCCGCGCGGCGGTTCGCCGCCCGCCGGGCCCGGCGCAGCGGGCGCGGCGTGACCATCCGCTCGACCATGGCCAGCACCCCCTCGACGAGCAGCGCCAGCCCGGCCACCAGCACGCCGCCGGCGATGATCTGGCCGCCGCCGGCCGCGATGTCGAGCCCGAAGCCGGCGCGGATGATCTGCCCGAGCCCGCCGCCGTTGACGAACGAGGCCAGGGCCGCGGTGGCCACCACCTGGACGGCGGCGGTGCGGAACCCGGCCGCCAGGTAGGGCACCGCGAGCGGCAACTCCACCCGGCGCAGCACCTGCCCGCCGGAGAGCCCCATCCCGCGCGCCGCGTCCCGGGCCTCCGGGTCGGCCTGCCGCACCCCCGTGTACGCGTTGGCCAGCAGCGGCGGCACCGCGAAGACCGCGAGCGCGACCACCACCGCGGGCCGGCCGAAGCCGAGGAAGGTCAGCGGGAGGATGGTCAGCAGGGCCAGCGTCGGGATCGCGAGTGTGACGTTGGACACCAGCAGCACCAGGCCGCCGCCCCGGCCGGTGTGCCCGAGCCAGAGCCCGATCGGCCAGGCCACCAGGCAGCCGAGCAGCACCGCCAGCGCGGACATGCTCAGGTGCTCGCCCAGCCGGTCCACGACGCCGCCCGGGTTCGTCCAGTTGAGCGGGTCGTTGAGCCAGACGACCGCCTGCTGCACCGGGTTCATGAGTTCCGTCCCCGCAGCCAGGGGGTAAGCATCCGGCCGACGCCGGCCAGGATCAGGTCGAGCACCAGCGCCAGCAGCACGCAGAGCACGGTGCCGGTCATGATCTGGGCCTTGTAGAAGTTGTTCTGGAAGCCGGCGAAGATGAGCTGCCCGAGGCCGCCCCGGCCGACCACCACGCCCACCGTGACCAGCGCCACCGTGGAGACCGTGGCGAGGCGTACGCCGGTGAGGATGCCGGGCAGCGCCAGCGGCAGCTCGATCCGGAACAGGCGGCCCCAGCGGCCGTAGCCCATGCCCTCGGCGGCCTCCCGCACCTCGGGGGGCACCTGGTTCAGCCCGGCGAGCGCGTTGCGCACGATGACCAGGAGCGCGTAGAGCGCCACCACGGTGAGCACGGTGATCGCGCCGATGCCCAGGTAGGGCGCCAGGAAGGCGAACAGCGCCAGCGACGGGATCGTGTAGAGCACCCCGGTCAGCGCCACGATCGGCGCGGCCAGGGAGCGGAACCAGTACGCGGCCACCGCCAGCGGCAGCGCCACCAGCGCCGCGATCAGCACGGCCCGGGCGGTCAGCCAGGTGTGCTCGCGCAGCGCGGCCAGGATCGTGTCAGAGTTGTCCCGCACGTACTGCCAGGAGAACCACGGGTTACCCGGCGCGGCCCGGTAGCTCAGGTGGAGGGACACACGTGGACGTTACCCCGGGTGCCGGACACGGCGCCGCCTCGATCACGCTGGAGCGCATCCGCAAGCGCTACCCGGACGGCACCGAGGCGGTGCGGGAGCTGAGCCTGGAGGTGAAGGCCGGCGAACTGGTGGTGCTGATCGGCCCGTCCGGCTGCGGCAAGTCCACCGTGCTGCGCATGATCAATAGGCTGATCGAGCCCACCGACGGGCGGATCCTGCTCGGCGACGACGACGTCACCCGGGTCGACCCGGTGACCCTGCGCCGCCGCATCGGGTACGTCATCCAGAACGTCGGCCTCTTCCCGCACCAGACCGTCGCCGCCAACGTGGCCACCGTGCCGGGCCTGCTCGGCTGGCCCCGGGAGCGCACCCGGGCCCGGGTCGACGAGCTGCTGGAGCTGGTCGGGCTCGACCCGGGGCAGTTCGGCCGCCGCTACCCGCACGAGCTCTCCGGCGGCCAGCGGCAGCGGGTCGGCGTGGCCCGCGCGCTCGCCGCCGACCCGGTGGTGCTGCTCATGGACGAGCCCTTCTCGGCCGTCGACCCGATCGTCCGGACCCGGCTCCAGGAGGAGTTCCTCCGGCTCCAGGCCGAGGTCCGCAAGACCATCGTCCTGGTCACCCACGACCTCGACGAGGCGGTGCGGCTGGGCGACCGGATCGCGGTGCTCTCCGAGGGCGGTCGGCTGGAGCAGTACGACACCCCGGCCGCCCTGCTGGGGTCGCCTGCCTCGCCGTTCGTCCGCGAGTTCGTGGGCGCCGACCGGGGCATCCGCCGGCTGGCGGTGACGCCGGTCACCCGCGAGGTGCTCGACCCGCTCCCGGCCGGCGGTGCGGCCGACCTGCCGACCGTGTCCCTGGGCGCCTCGGCGTACGACGCGCTGGGCGGGCTGCTCACCTCGGGCGTCGAGCACGCGGTGGTCACCGAGGACGGCCGGCCGGTGGGCCTGCTCAGCCGCTCCCGGTTGCTCGACCTGGGCGTGCTGGACTGAGCCGTCCATCCCGTCGCCGGCGGGCGACCGGTCAGGCGCGGCCCCCGAGGCTCGCCAGGCCGACGATCCAGCCGGCGAAGAAGCCGTAGGTGACCCCGGTGCTGGCGGCCTGGAAGGCGGCGAAGAGCGAGCCGTGCGGCCCGAGCAGGGTCGCGAGCAGGGCCGTGCACCCGGCGGCCAGGGCGTACGCGCCCCAGCCGGAGAAGAACTGGCTGCCCGAGCTCTCCACCCGGGCCACCTGCGGACCGGGCAGCAGGTAGAGCAGCGCCGCGGCCAGCACGATCAGCAGGATCGCCCGCAGGTTGGTGGCGAGCACGCCCTGCGACGGGTCGTCGGCGTGCAGCCGCCAGGCCGGCCAGGCGAGCAGCCGGAGGAACCAGCCGCCCGCACCGGTGGGGTCGGTGTGGTCCTGCACCCAGCCCACGTACATGGGGCTGCCGCAGACCGCGACGAGCAGGAGCGCGGCGAGCGTGCCGGTGCCGGCGGCCGTGCCGTACGCGGCGACGGTGCGGGGGCGGTTGGTGAGGGCCATGGACCGGTCAGTTCCCGGGCCGCCGCGCCGGGCAAACCTGCGTACCCGCGCGACCGCCGACGGGCGGCGCGTGGCCATCGGCTCAGTGCTTCAGGAGGTAGTCGATGAAGGCGGCCCGCAGCAGCGGCGTGGACTCCGCCTCCTCGTAGCCGTGCCCGGTCATCTCCCGCCACAGGGCGTTGGCCTCGTCGATGATCGGCCCGATCGAGTTGGGCGCGCCGTCCAGGACAGCGGCCTCGTCCGCGTTGGGCATGTGCCGCAGCACCGACCAGAAGAACTCGACGTCGCGGCGCTCCCGGGCCAGGTGGAACGCCTGCTCGCGCAGGTCCTCGGTGGAGAGCTTGTCCAGCTCGTCGAAGGTGCGGCCGCCGGGGGCAGGAGTCTCCGTCATGCCGCCGAGCCTAACCGGCGAGATCAGCTCCGGTCGGACGGACGCGACGCGGCGCCGGTCCGGGCCGAGTCAGCGGTCCCCGTCGTCCCAGCGGCGGGGCTCGCTCTCCCAGCACGGCGACTCCCACGAGTCGACGGTGTCGGTGTCCCGCACCGGCAGCACCGAGGGCCAGGCGTCGGCCGGTCCGGGCGACGGCGTCAGCGCCCAGCCGGTGCTGATCGTGCCGTCGCCGCTCGGCCCGTTGGGGCCGGCCGGCACCCCGCTCGGCACCGCCGGACGCGGCCGGCCGAACGTCTCGACCAGGCGGGTGACCAGCAGCCCGGCGCCGAGGGCGGCCCCGCCCACGGCCCACCGGCTGATCGTCCAGTCCTGCGCCACGGCCCACGCCAGGAACACCTCCACGGCACAGACCGCCAGCAGGGTGCCGAAGATCCCGCCCCGCCGGCCGTACGCGCTGGTGCCGCCGAGCAGGACCGCGCCGACCGCCAGCACCGACCAGTCGAACCCGCTGGTGGGGGCCACCGGCCCGACCCCGTTCGCGGCGATCAGCACCCCGCCGAGCACGGCCAGGACCGTGGAGCCGACAAGCGCCAGCGCGGTCACCGTGGCGGCCACGCCGCCCCGCCGCCGGGCCGGGTCGGCGACCGGCCGGAACCGACCGACCAGCCGGCGGACCGGTTTGATCGCGCCGAAGAGCCCGCCGAGAACGGCGACCGCCGCGAAGCCGACGAAGAGGTAGAGGGCGGTGCGCCGGGGGTCGTAGCCGCCCTGCACCACGATCGGGGTGGTCCGCCGCTCGATGTACACGATCACGCCGGCCGCGCCGGCCAGGCTGGCCGCCCAGCCGGGCACGTGCAGCACCACCACGGCCAGCGCGAGCGCCAGTCCGCCGAGTGCCGCCACCACCAGGGCCGGGAGCAGCGACTCCCGCACACCGCGGTCGCCCTGCTCGGCGAAGTGCAGGGCGGCGGCCACGGCGACCGGCCCGATCGCCAGGTTCACCGCGGCGGCGCGGAGGCTGAGCCCGGCGGCCAGGGCGAGCAGCCCGAGCCCGGCCACGTCGACGAGCAGCGTCTTGAGGGCGGTCCCGCGCAGCGCGTCGGCGTCCTCACGCCAGAGCAGCCAGGTCACCGCGGCCAGCCCGGCCAGCAGCAGGAACTCCCAGACCACGTGCACGGCGATCCGGTCCCGACCGGGCTCGCCGTGGGAGGGGTCGTCGAAGACGTTCTCCAGCACGGCGGCGGGCACGCCGGACGACGTCTCCAGCGGCGCACTCCGGCCCGTCTCGTCGTACGCCATGGCCCGCGCCTCCCACGTGGCAGCCGTGCGGTCCGACGCGCGGGCGGACCGGCGGCGGCCGTTGCTCTCCGGTCGCCAGGCACGGTACCTGCGGGGAAAGGTGCTGGGAACCCCCTGTTCAGAGGCGGCCGCGCGGAGTCTCCCGGTCGCCGGGCTCCCGATCCTCGTCGTCATCCTGCTCGGGGACCCGGCAGGACCGTTCCAGCCAGAGGGCCGCCGCGACCAGGGCCAGTGAGGCGAGCAGCCCGGCACCGCTGGCCGGCCGGTCGCTCACGGCGGCGTTGGTGCGCTCGACGAAGAGCCAGCCGGTCAGCCCCGCGTAGAAGCCGGCGAAGATTGCCCCGGCCAGGGCGGACGCCTTGGCCAGCACCACGAACCGGGCGACCAGCAGCGGGTTCACCGGATCCCGGCCGGGTCGGCGCTCGATCCGGCCCCGGGTGTTGATGGCCGCGTACCCCTCCAGCACGGCCAGGCCGGCCAGCGTGACCACCGGCAGCCAGGGCAGCTCGGGGGCCATCTCGTAGTAGAAGGCGCTGATCAGCAGCCAGGCCAGCGCGGCGGCGGCCAGCGCGGCCACCACCAGCGTGGAGAGCCGGGTCGGACCCATCCGGAAACGGTCGGGGTCGCGCGGGGACTGCGCCTGGCTCATGCCGTCCGGCTCCACAGCGTCATGTGTCCGACTCTAACGCCAACTCGGGGCGCGGACTGAGTTCCAGCGCGTCGGAGGACAGCGGCTCGGCGTTCAGGAGGTCGGTCAGCCAGCCGTGCCCGGGCAGCCGGCCGTGCGGCTCGATGTCGATCCACGGCCGCAGCACGAAGGCGCGCAGGTGGGCCCGGGGGTGCGGGAGGGTCAGCTCCGGATCGGCGCTGTGCACCGCTTCCCCGGCCGCGTCCCAGACGGCGATCACGTCCACGTCGAGGGTGCGCGGGCCGTACCGCCGCTCCGGGTCCCGCGTCCGCCCGGCCGCCGCCTCGGCGGCCCGGGCCCGCGCCAGCCAGTCGCGCGGGGTCGCCGCCGGGTCCGCGACCAGCACCGCCGCGTTGAGGTACGCGGGCTGGTCGGCGTCCCCCCACGGTGGAGTCTCGTAGACGCCGGACACCACCAGCACGGTGTCGCCGAACGAGGCCACCGCGGCACGCAGGTGGGCGAGGCGGTCGCCCAGGTTGCTGCCGATCGACAGCACGGCCCGGGTCATCGGGTACGCCGCATCGTCACCGCCACGTCCCGGAAGGTGTGCGGGATCGGGGCCTCCGGCTTGTGCACGGTGACCGTCGCGGCGGCGACCAGCGGCTCGGCCAGGCAGACCGCGAGCAGCCGGTCGGCGAGCGTCTCGATCAGGTTGACCGGTTCGCCGGTGATCACGGCGACCAGCTTCTCGGCCAGCTCGCCGTAGTGCACGGTGTCGGTCACCTCGTCGGAGCGGGCGGCCGGGGCGAGGTCGAGTTCGAGGACCGCGTCGACCACGAACTCCTGTCCCTGGGCGCGTTCGAAGTCGTAGACGCCGTGCCGGCCGTGCGCGCGCAGGCCGGTCAGCTCGATCCGGTCGGTCATCGCTCCTTCTCCTCCGTGGTGGGCCGGGCGAGGCGTGGGCGGCCGGTGGCCCGCCAGACGGCGAGCGCGTCGGCGGTGCCCCGGACGTCGTGCACGCGGACCCCCCAGGCGCCGGCCGCCACGGCGAGCACGCTGGTGGCGACGGTGGCCGCCTCCCGCTCGGCGGTGGGCCGGGGGTTGCCGTCGGCGTCGGCCAGCAGCCGGCCCAGGTAGGACTTGCGGCTCGACCCGAACAGCAGCGGGAAGCCCAGGTCGACCAGCTCGGGCAGGCGGGCGCTGAGCTCCCAGTTGTGCGCGGCGGTCTTCGCGAAGCCCAGCCCGGGGTCGACGATGATCCGGTCGGCGGCCACCCCGGCGGCCAGCGCCTCGTCGACGCGCCGGCTCAGCTCCGTCCGCACGTCGGCCACCACGTCGGTGTAGCGGGCCAGGTCCCGCATCTCGCGCGAGTGGCCCCGCCAGTGCATCAGCACCCAGGGGCACCCGGCGTCCCGCACCACCCGGGCCATGTCCGGGTCGGCGAGACCGCCGGAGACGTCGTTGACCACGTCCGCGCCGGCGGCGAGGACCGCCTCGGCCACCCGGGCCCGGCTCGTGTCGATGCTGACCGGGATGCCGGCGGCGCTCAGTTCGCGGATCACCGGCAGCACCCGGGCGATCTCGGTCTCCGCGTCGACCCGCTCGGCACCCGGCCGCGTCGACTCGCCGCCCACGTCGACCAGGTCCGCGCCGGCCGCCCGCAGTCGCACTCCGTGTGCGACGGCGGCGTCCAGGTCGGCGTATCTGCCGCCGTCGGAGAAGGAGTCGGGCGTGACGTTGAGGACGCCCATCACCACCGGGGTCTCCGCCCGTACCAGATCGGTCACGGACCCGACAGTACCGGTCGCCAGCAGGGCTTCCGGCGGCCCGGGCAACCCCGCCCGACGACGGCTCTGACGTGCCGATTGGAACAGGTGTACGATCGGTCTTCGGGTCCGTTCCGGGTCGACTCTTCGCGGGTTGTCGCAAAGGTAACCGGGCCGTACGCTTTGGAATTGCCCAGCATCGAGATGGCGAAGCCTGGAGGGAGGGCCGAAGCGGGAACAATCCCCCCAAAGCTCACCACCCTCCGTGGTGGGTGACGAACGCAGCGTCGCCGACGCTGTGTGCAACGAGCACCATCCCGCCAGGCTTTGCCCACATGCACCACCGCGGCGCCGCCGGCCGCGACCTTGGGGAGGTTTCCAGTGATCGCCATCGAGCTCATGGGGACGGCGTCCGCCGCCGTCGACCACGCGCTCCACACCCTGGCGTCGACTCCACTCGCCGAGCCCGCTCCCAAGGGCATCGACACCAGCGGTGTCGTCTCCTTCTTCGCCAGCAAGATCGCACCGATCCTGCTCGCGGTGCTCGGCGTGATCTTCATCGGCCGGGCCAGCCGCGGTGAGATCTCCAAGGTGCTGACCAGCTCGGCCATCGCGATCATCGGGCTGGCCTTCATCGCCGGCGCCGCCACACTCTTCTTCGTCGGCGACTACCTGATCAACCTGATCTTCGAATAGGCGTTGGGCGACGATGCGGCTGCGCACCGACGACGACATCTACCGGGCACGCCTCGTCTACCTGGGGCCGCCCGGGTACACCCTTCCCGTCCACCTGCCGTACGCCCAGTACGGCCTGTTCATGCTGCTCGTACCCCTCTACATGTTCATCCACTGGCTGTTCACGCTCCAGGTCGAGCTCTTTCCCGCCTGGGAGATCTCGCTCGCCATCGTGACCACCTCGTTCATCTTCCGGTACGTCGACCCGGACCGGCCGGCGCGCATGGTCATCCGGACCGCGCTGACGGACTGGCGACGCACCCGGGAGCCGGCCGCCGAGCTGCGCGACCCGCGCCTCGTCGCGAGCCGGATCAGGATCCGGGAGGAACTGGCATGACCGGGCGTACGCCGACGGCGCAGACGAACGACGCGGGTGAGGCGGTCGCATGAGTCGCTCTTCCACGCCGGGTTCCCCGGCCGGACGCCCGGCCGGGCCCTACGGTAACCGTGCGCGATCGTTCGACTACCCACCGGACGAGGAGCTGGACGAGGCCGTCCTCGACCCGGCGCTGGTGCCCGGCCCTCAGCACGGTCGCGTCGGCGTCTTCCAGCCGCCCCGGCCGCTGGCCCCGCGCAACGGGGAGCAGCGCGAGCCGGTGGTCGCCGACAGCGGCGACATCGACTCCCCGTTCCTCGACCTCTTCGGCGGCGCGCAGCCCCGGGTCCGCCGGCCGGCGGGCCCGCCCGCCGGTCCGTCCGTCCCGGTGGAACCGGTGGTGGCGCCGCCCCGGCGCGGCGTGGGCCGGGAGGCGCTGCCGATCCCGCAGCAGCACGTCGCTCCGGTCGAGCCGGCCCCGCCGCCCCGGGCCGTCCCGTCCCAGCTCCCCGCCCCGGTCGAGCCGGTCGAGCCGCCCCTGCCGATCCCGCACCAGCACGCCGCTCCGGTGGAGCCGGTCGAGCGACCCCTGCCGCCACCGGCCCTGCCCGGCCGGCCCGAGGACGAGCCGCCGGCCGCCCGGTTCCGGGAGAGCGCACCCGGCGTCCGCCCCGTGGGCCGGCCCCGCGAGGCGGTCGAGGCCGCCCGCCCGGCGGTGCACACCGCCCCCGAAGCGGCGGAGCAGCCCGCCCTCGAACCGGCGCCGGCCACCCGCACCCGGGTGCCGCACCAGGCCGGCGACCGGCTCCCGGCGCTCCGGTCCACCGTCGAGCCGGAGCAGGCCGAGCCGGAGGCCCCGGTCGAGCGCCCCGCCCGCCGGCGCGACCGGCGGACGGCGGAGCCGCGGCCGGAGGCACGTGAGCTGGCCACCCCGTCCGGCCGGGAGGTGGCCCCGCCCCGGCAGCGGTCCCCGGAGCGCAGCGGCCGCCCCACCAAGCCGGTCCGGGTCCGGGCCCCGAAGATCAAGTTCGGTGACCGGGACCCGTCGGTCGAGCTGGCCATCACCGAGATCGCCGGCCACCTGACCTTCACACCGAACACGGTCACCGCCTGGTACTGGCTGCCCGAGGTGCGCTGGGCGTTCCGCCCCGACGCCGAGCGCGAGGCGCTGCTCTCGGCGATCTCCGAGCAGTACGCCGGCCTGGCCGGCTTCCGGCTGCACCTGCGCCGCACCACCCGGCCGTTCCCGGCCGACGAGTGGGCCCGCACCATCGACGCGCACACCGCCGCGCCGCTGCCCGACGTGCCCGGCACCACCGGCTGGGCCGACCACCTGGTCGCGGCGCAGCGGCACCTGATGGCGGTCAACCACGCCGAGGGCCAGACCTACCTCGGCGTCACCTTCGCCCGCCGGTCGCTCGGCGACTCGCTCACCGAGCGGCTGCTACGCACCTTCGGGCGGGGCACCGCCGACGGCGAGCGGCGCCGGCTGGGCCGCACGGTCGAGCAGTTCGACGAGGTGCTCGGCGCGTTCGGCATGCGTGGCCGCCGGGTCACGGCGCAGGAACTGGAGTGGCTGCTCTACCGCTCGGTGGCGCTCTGCATGGCACCGCCCGGCGTGCTCTCCCCGGTCAGCAACGGGCGGTGGGAACGCGGTGACCTGCTGGCCCTCACCGAGCAGGTCGAGCGCTACCGCACCCCGTACGGCTCGACGGTGAAGCTGGTCAACCGGATGACCGGCGAGGAGCGGCACGTGGCCGTGCTCGCGGTCGGCCGGATGGAACCGCTGGAGATCCCCGAGCGGCACGAGCCCTGGCTGCACTTCCACGAGCGGCTGCCGTGGCCCATGGAGCTCTCCACGCGGGTCGACATCCTGGGCCCCGGCGACTCCTTCCGGAACCTCGAACACCGGCTCCGGATGATCCGGTCCCAGCAGCTCGACTACGCCGAGCACGGCATCGACGCCCCGCCCGAGCTGGAACGGCTGGCCAAGCGGGCGCTCGTGATCGGCGACGAGATGACGACCGGCCTGCCGGTGGACTCGGCCCGCGCGCACGGCTGGCACCGGATCGCGGTCGGCGGCCGCACCCGCGAGGAGTGCCTGGAGCGGGCCCGCCGGCTCATCCAGCTCTACTCGCGCGAGCTGCGCATCTCGCTCCAGCACCCGAAGAACCAGGACTGGCTGGCCCGCGAGTTCATCCCCGGTGAGCCGATCGCCAACACCGGCTACGTCCGGCGCATGCCGGTCAACCTGCTCGCCGCCGCGCTGCCCCAGGCCGCCTCCACGGTCGGTGACCGGCGCGGTGACCTGATCGGCCGGACCGCCGGCACCTGCCGTCGCCCCGTCTTCCTCGACCTGCACTTCCCCATGGAGGTCCGCGAGCGCTCCGGCCTCGCCGTCTTCGTCGCCGAGCCGGGCGGTGGCAAGTCCACCCTGCTCGGCGCGCTCGGCTACCTGGCCGCCCGGCGCGGCGTGCAGGTGACGCTGCTCGACCCGTCCGGCCCGCTGGCCCGGCTGTGCGCCATGCCCGAGCTGGCGCCCTACTCGCGGGTGCTCAACCTGACCGGCTCGGAGCAGGGCACCCTGGCACCGTACGCGCTGATCCCCACGCCCCTCCGCAGCGAGTTCGGCGCCGGTGCGGCCGGCGACCGGGAGTTCGAGATCGCGGTCTCCAACGCCCGCGCCGAGCGCCGGATGCTGGTGCAGGACATCTGCATGATGCTGGTGCCGCCGCAGGTCGCCCGGGAGGCGTCCACCGCCACCCTGTTCCGGCACGCGGTACGCCAGGTGCCGGCGGAGGAGACGTCCACCCTGGACGATGTGGTGCGGACCCTGCAGGAACTGGACGACGACTCCGGCCGGGAGCTGGCGAACCTGCTGCTGGACACCGCCGAGATGCCGCTGGCCATGCTCTTCTTCGGCCGCCCGCCGGAGGGGCTGCTCGGCGCCGACGCAGCGCTCACCGTGATCACCATGGCCGGGCTCCGGCTGCCCGACCTCAAGATCGAGCGGGAGTACTGGTCGGCCGAGGAGGCGCTGGCCCTGCCGATGCTGCACACCGCTCACCGGCTGGCCGTCCGCCGCTGCTACGGCGGCTCGATGTCCTCGCGCAAGCTGGTCGGCCTGGACGAGGCGCACTTCATGGAGGGCTGGCGCTCCGGCCGGTCGTTCCTGGTCCGCCTCGCCCGCGACTCCCGCAAGTGGAACCTGGCCGCGCTGGTCGCCTCGCAGAACCCGAAGGACATCCTCGGGCTCGACGTGCAGAACCTGGTCTCCACCGTGTTCGTCGGCCGGATCGCCGAGGACACCGAGATCGCCTCCGAGGCGCTACGGCTGCTGCGGGTGCCGGTCAACGACGGCTACGAGGCCACCCTCGCCTCGCTGTCCCAGGCCGACAGCGGGTCGGCCGCCCGGCTCGGCTTCCGCGAGTTCGTCATGCGCGACGTCGACGGCCGCGTGCAGAAGGTCCGGGTCGACGTGTCGTACGTCGACGGGCTGCTGGAGCACCTGGACACCACCCCCGCCGCGGTCGCCCAGGCCGCCGGGCAGCTGCCGACCGTCCTGGCTGATCTGGAGGCGTGACATGGCAAGGGCCTGTGTCAGAGTCCCTGGTCGAGCCGAGGCGGAGTCCGGGCGGCGTCCGGCAAGGCGGAGTTCCGTCTGGGCCCGCCGCAGGCCGGACAGGGAGTCTGGCACGGGCCCTCGGGCCCGAGGCCGGATCGCGGCGCTCCTCCTCGCGCTCGGCCTGTTGGCCGGGGCCACGATCGCCTGGCCGCTGGTCGGGGCGACACCCGCGTACGCCGCCGTGCCCGCGGCTCAGGCCCGGGCCGAGCTGTGCAGCACCAAGGAGTGGCAGGCCGACTTCCGCGCCTGCGTCGCCAAGCTGAAGGCGGTCAGCGAGGACCAGGTCGAGTGCCGCAACGCCCCGGTGCCGGGGGCGCCCGACTCCGGCCTGGCCGGCTGGTTCGCCTCCCGTCCCGACTCCGCCAAGCAGCCCGGCCCCAAGGGCCTCTACAGCGACTACGGCTACGCCGGATACAGCTACACGACGTACGACGTCGACGGCGGCTGCGCCTCCTCGGTGCTGCATCCGGACTACCGCTTCACCACGATGGTGGCGAATGGCGAGTTCATGTTCGCCAACGCGATCATCGGCGCGTCCAACGCGCTGCGCGAGCGCGCCTGGGACCCGCGGACCATGTGGGGCTGGGCGGACCCGCTGGTGGAGCAGGCCACCAAGGCCGTCTATCAGAAGGTGTTCAGCGTCTTCGGCATCATCACCATCTGCGTGGTCGGTCTCTACCTGCTCTGGCGCTCCCGCCAGTCGGACATGAGCAACGCCATGACCACGGCCGGGTGGGCGATCCTCGTGATGGTGGCGGTGACCGCGCTGGCCGCCTGGCCGGTCAAGTCGGCGAACATCGCCGACAGCACCCTGATCACCAGCCTCGGTGTGGTGCACGACGCGGTCGGCCCGGCCTCCAGGGACACGCCACCGGGCCAGTGCGACGATCCGAACCCCGCGGCGTGCAAGGACCACCGGCCCCCGGCCGTGCGAGCCAGTGACACCGCGACCGAGACGATGCTCTATCGCAACTGGCTGCGCGGCGTGCTCGGCTCGGCTGACAGCGAGACCGCCAAGAAGTACGGCCCGGCGCTCTACGACGCCAAGTCCCTCTCCTGGGAGGAAGCGGAGAAGCTCCGGCAGAACCCGGCGACGCGCGAGGCCACCATCAAGGCCAAGCAGCAGCAGTGGGCACGGGTGGCCGAGCAGATCAAGTCGGAGGACCCGGAGGCGTACGAGTACCTCCAGGGCGTCCGGGACATGGACCGGATCGGGGCCGGCTTCATCGCGGTGCTGGCCTCGCTGCTCTTCGCCATGTTCGACCTGACCGCCTCGCTGCTGGTGCTGCTCGGCTTCCTGATCTTCCGCTGGGCGGTGATCGCCGCGCCGATCCTGGGCACGGTCGGCCTGATGCGCCCCGCGAGCGCCGGCCTGCGGCGGCTGGCCAACGCGGTGGTCGCCGCCGTCTTCAACATCGCCATCTTCGGCACCGGTGCGGCCATCTACCTGTTCGCCGTGGATCTGATCATGAACACGCCGACCCTGCCGGGCTGGCTCCAGGTGGTCCTGGTCTGGCTCTGCGGCGTGGTGGGCTGGCTGCTGCTCCGCCCGTACCGGCGGATCACGCAGCTCGGCGGCAAGGACAGCAGCGAGGCGGTCAGCTCGGCCGGCTCCTGGCACCGGCGGTTCTTCCGCGACATGCGGATCGCCGCCCGCCTCGACGTGGCCGAGCCGGGTGGCACCGCCGAGCCGGCGATGGGCCGGCGGCGTGCCGTGACGGCCGACCAGCGCAGCCTCCGGCCGGAGGCTCGGCACGAGGACCCGGCACACACCGTCACCGTGATCGAGCGGGACCGACCCGACGGCCGGGAGCAGCCCGAGGACGCACCGGCCGAACGTGGTCGAGGGCGCTCGGCGCCCCGGCCCCGCCGGGCACCGTCGACGTGGACCGGACCGGACGTGCCCGAGGAGGCACCCGCCTTCGCCGTCTACCGGCCGGACTCGGCCGAGCGCACCCCGGCGTCGAAGCCAGCGCCGCGAATCCGCTCCGAGGCGCGGTGAGACCGGTGCGACGGGCGCTGGAGTTCCTGGTCACTCGGATACTGCGGTCCCGGCTCGGTGTCGCGCTGGTGATCGCCGTCCTGGTCTTCGGCGTGATCGGCGCAGCCCGGCTGGTCTCCGGCCCGGTCGACACGACCACCGGTCTCAGCACCCGCCCGAGCCAGCCGATCAGCACGGTGGACCCGCATGCCGGTGACGACGGGGTGCTGTCGAGTCCACCGGCGGCGGTCTCCCCGAAGACGCGACCGGGTGAGGACACCCCGGAGCAGACCGCGAGCCGGTTCACCGCCGCCTGGCTGACGGGGCCGGGCAGCAGCGGCGAGGCGTGGCAGTCCCGCCTGCGGCCGCTCTCCACGCCCGCCCTCATCGAGAAGATGGGCGGCGCCGACCCGGAGACGGTGCCCGCCCGCCGGGTGACCGAGGCGGTGACCCTCCGGGCGCGGACGGAGTCCTTCGTGGAGGCGCTGGTGCCGCTCGACAACGGCCGGCTCCGGCTCGAACTGGTGGCCCCCGACGGCCGGTGGCTGGTGGACGCGGTCGACTGGGAGCGGCAGTGAGTGCCGCGGATGGCGCCGCCGCGCCGGTCCGTCGCAAGCTGCGGGTCGGCGTGCTGGTCACCGCCGTCACCACGGTGCTCACCCTGCTCTGCTGCGTCGGGGGCGCGGGCGCGTTCCTCCTCACCGAACTGGGCGGCGACCAGAAGGACGGCGTGCTCGCCGGCCTGAACTGCGACCCGGCCTACCAGGTCAACCTCACGGGGGACATGCCGCGCTTCACCGAGTACGGCGAGGGCCAGCTTCGCAACGCCGCCGTCATCGTCAAGGTCGGCCAGGACATGAAGGTGCCCGCTCGCGGTTGGGTCATCGCGCTGGCCACCGCCATGCAGGAGTCCGCGCTGCGCAACCTCGCCAACAGCAGGGTACGGGCGTCCCTGGCCCTGCCGCACGAGGGCGTCGGTGCCGACCACGACTCGCTCGGCCTGTTCCAGCAGCGACCCGGGTGGGGCAGCGTCGAGCAGCGGATGACGCCCTCGTACACGGCCCGGAAGTTCTACGAGAAGATGCTCAAGGTGCGGGACTGGCAGCACCGACCGCTCACCGTGGTGGCGCAGCGGGTGCAGGTCAGCGCCTTCCCCGACGCCTACGCCAAGCACGAGGACCTGGCCGGCCGGATCGTGGACGCCCTCGCCGGTGGGGCGGCCCGGACCGTCGAGATCGCCGGGAAGACGGTCTGTGACGCCGCCGCCGGAGCCCGGATCGCCGCCTCCGGCTGGACCGCACCGCTGCCCGGCGGCGTGGTGTCCGGCTTCCGCACCACGGAGCGACCCAGCCACAACGGGGTCGACCTCGCCGCCGACAAGCGCACTGAGATCCACGCCGCCTCCGCGGGCCGCGTGCTGGTGGCCCGCTGCGATCCCGACCACTCCGGGAAGCGCGACTGCGACCGGGACGGCTGGCCGGACAAGGGTGGCTGCGGCTGGTTCGTCGACATCCTGCACGCCGGCGGATACATCACCCGCTACTGCCACATGATCGAGCGTCCCCGGGTGGTACCCGGCCAGTTCGTGGAGGCGGGCGAGGTGATCGGCCTCTCCGGTACCAGCGGCAACTCCTCCGGCCCGCACCTGCACTTCGAGGTGCATGTGGACAGCGACCGGTCCAGCCGGGGCGCGATCAATCCCGTGCCGTTCATGCGGGCGCGGGGCGCCCCGGTGGACGGGACCGCATGAGGCGAACCGGCACATGAGCAACCCACTGCCCGACCCCTTCGCGGACCACCCCGACTGGGCGCCCCAGCCACCCCTCCCGGTCGAGATCGTCCCGGCCACCGGCCGGATCGAGCTGCGCGGCCGACGAGTGCTGGTCGGCCTGCCCGGCCTCGGTTGGCGCGGTGACCTGCGCGCGGACGAGCGGGTGGTGCAGGGCAGCCGGACCTACGTGCCGGTGATCCCGGAGCACGAGTGGTACCGCGCCGAGTCCGAGCAGGTGGAGGTCTTCGCGCCGCTGGTGCCGGTGGAGCGGGTCTGGGTGGAGACCGTGGGCGAGCGACGGCCGCCGGCCGGGCCGACCGAGCCGGATTTCCGGCTGGTCTCGCTCGACGCGCCCACTAGGCGCCCGCCCACCCCCGTGTTCGAGGCCGACTCGGTGACCGGCCGGCGGGTGGTGCACGTGACCGGGACGACCGAGCAGCGGGACCTGCGCGCGGTCACCGAGACCTACTCCGGCGCGGACGGGGACATCTGCGTTCGGGTGGCCCCGGAGCTGGAGTGGTACCGCTGGGCCTGGCGCGGCCAGGCACCCACCACCATGGAGGTGCCCGTGCACCTGCTCTGGCTGGAATGAGCCGGCTCAGCTGACCTTGCTGCCGCCGCAGACGCGCCAACCGTCCCGCTCGACCACGCGGAACTGCCAGTCCTCACGACGGCTGCTGCGGATCTGTCCGTTCGCCGAGCCGGAGATCGTCAACGTGGTCGTCACCGACTCGCCGTCGTCATTCTTTGCCCTGGTGAGCGGCCCCCAGCCGACCCGGACCACAACGTTGAAGTTGGCCTCGCGCTGTTCCACTTCGGAACGGAGGGCGCGGATCGCGTTTAGGTCGGCACCGGATGTGCAGGAAAACTCCTGTGCCCTGGTGTCGTTGCGGTCCACCAGTAACGCCCGGAGGTAGTTGTCCACGACCACGTCCGGCGCGCTGCGGTCGGGCGCGGTGGCCCGGTCGTACAGCACGAATCCGACGATGCCGCCCCCCGCGCAGACCAGCGCCAGCACCCCGGCGACCACCGCGAGCACGGTCCGCAGCCGCCGCTTCGGGCGGACCGGCGCCGGAGCGGGCGCGGGCGGCGCCAACTGCTCGGGCGGGGTCCGCTGCGCCGGTACGCGGGAGACCTGGGAACCGGCGGGGGGCTGCACTGATTCCACCTCCTGAGGCTATCGGCTGCGCGCCGCGTACCCAATGCCTCAGAATCGGCGGATCGTGGCGACCCGCCGGACCGGGTCCGGCGGGTGAGCCTGCTCACCGGCGAGCCCGGCACCGCGCCGACCGACATCCCGGAGGACGGCCCCCGGCTGGGATACCGTCACAGCCGGGGAGGAGTGTCGGCCTCGGGAAGAGAGGTGGACGGTGGCGAGTCCGAAGGCGCGCGCCGGCCGGGCCGCCGCGCTGCATCGCAGGGCCGAGGCCACCGCTACCGCGGCGGCCGGAATCCTCGACGAGATCCGGCCCGCCCCCGCCGACCACCACCGGCAGTACGAGCTGGCCGAACGGCTCCGTGCCGCGGCGGCGGTCGCCGCGCCGGGCTGGGCCGGCGACCCGCTGGAGACGCTGACCCCGGCGACCCCGCCCGGTGGCGGTCCGCCCGCCTTCGTGCGGGTGGGCACCGCCGCGCCGCTGGACGACGCCCGGTTCCCCGCGCTGGTGCCACTGTTCGGCAGTGGTCACCTGAGCATCGACGCCGACTCCGGTGACCCGCGGGTGGCGGGGCTGCTCCGGGCCCTCATGCTGCGGCTGTTCGCGGCCAGCCCGGCCGGCGCGCTGCTGGCCCGCGTGGTCGACGGCGGTTCGGGCGGCACCTTCGCCGGTTACGCCGCGCTGGCCGACGCGGGGCTGCTTCCGCCGCCCGCCACCGATCTGGCCGGGCTCCGGGCGGTGCTGGCGGAGACCGAGCAGTGGGTGTCCGCCGGCACGGCCCGCCAGCGCGGGCATGACCGCACGCTGCTGCTGGTGGTGGCCGCGCTGCCCGACGGTGTCGCACCGTCCGACCTCGACCGGCTCGCCGAGCTGGCCGCCCAGGGTCCCCGGGCCGGGCTGCACCTGGTGGTGGCCGGTTGGCCCGCCGGGGCGCCGCTGCCGCAGGCCACCCCGCTCGCGGTGCGCACCGCGTACGCGCTGGTCGGTGACCCGCCCGCCGCCGGGTTCAGCAGCCCGGGGGCGGAGTCGCCGGGCGGGCTGAACTCGCCGGTCTTCCTGGACGAGGATCCGCCCGCGGAGCTGGTCGCCGAGGTGTGCCGGCGACTGGTCCGGCAGATCGAGGACGGCTCCCGCCTGGCCCTCACCGACCTGCTGCCGGCGGGCGACCTGTGGGCGGAGGGTTCGGTCGACGGGCTCACCACGACGGTCGGCGACGCCGCGGGGCGGCCGGTCGGCCTGGGCTTCACCGAGCTGACCCCGCACTGGCTGGTCAGCGGCCGCTCGCAGGCCGGGCGTTCGGCGTTCCTCACCGACGCGCTCTTCGGCCTGGCCGCCCGCTACGGCCCGGAGGAGCTGGTCCTCTACCTGGCCGACGTCGACGACGGCGAGTCCTTCGTGGAGTTCCTCCAGACCGAGCGGGACCGGTCCTGGGTGCCCCAGGTCCGGGCCGCCGGGATGGCGGCCGACCGCGAGTACGTGGCGGACCTGCTCGGCGAGTTGGAGGCCGAACTGCACCGCCGGGAGGAGGCGGCCCGGCGGGCCGGCGGGCAGCGCTACGCCGAGCTGCGCCAGCACCAGTCGCTGCCCCGGATCGTCTGCGTGATCGACAACTTCCCGCTGCTGCTGCGCGAGCGGGACCGGCTCGCGGCCGACCTGCTGACCCGGCTCGACGGGCTGGCCCGCGCCGCGCGGTCGTACGGGATCCATCTGGTCCTGGCCGGCGAGGGCGACCTCGGCATCGGGGGCCCGCGCGATCCGCTGCTCGGCCAGTTCCCGGTCCGGGTGGCGTTGCCGGGCGGTTCGGCGGTGCTGGAGCCGACCAACGACGCGGCGGCCGGCCTGCCGGTCGGCAGCGCCGTGGTGAACACCGCCGGTGGGCTGGGCGGCCCGCGCGGCGCGACCCGGGGCCACGAGCGGATGATCCGGTTCCCGGACCCGCACGAGGACCCGGCGGTCCTCGCCGACCTGCGGCACCGGCTCTGGTCGGCCCGGCCCGAGGGGGCCGCCCCGCCGGTGGTGTTCGCCGGGTTCGCCCGCCCCCTGCTCGCCAACGATCCACGCCACCGGGCCGCGCTGGCCGGCCGGGCCCACGCGCCGGCCGCGCTGCTCGGTCGGGCGGTGGACGTCCGGCGCTCCACCGTGGCCGTGCCGCTCGGGCCGGCCGCGGGCCGGAACCTGGCGGTGCTGGGCCGGGACGAGGAGGCCGAGCGGCTGCTGATCACGGCGGTCCGCAGCGCGGCGGCGGCGCACCCCGGCGCGGCGCGGTTCGTGCTGGCGCCGCTGGCTAACGGGTCGGCCGAGCCGGCCGGCGTGCTCGCCGCCGAGCTGGCCGGGCGGCACCGGGTGGAGACCGTCGACGTGACCGGGCTGCGGGCGGCCATGGCGGCGGACGAGCCGGGCTACCTGGTGGTGTTCGGGCTGGACGTGCCGGACGCGAACGAACTGCCGCCCGAGTTGCTACGCGCGCTGCTGCTGGAGGGGCCGCCGGCCGGCCGGCACCTGCTCGGCTGGTGGCGCACGGTGGCGCCGCTGGCCGGGTTGCTCGGCCCGGACGGCGAGGTCGACAAGCTCACCGCCGTGGTGGTCACCGACGTGCCCGGCGCCCGGCTGGAGCAGCTCTTCGACCGGCCGGTGCTCTGGCGACCCCGGCCCGGCCGGGCGGTGCTCTGGGACGGCCCCGGCGAGCAAGGCACGGTGCTGGTGCCGTTCGGGGAGGGGATCTCGTGAGCGCGAGGAGTGCGCCGGTTTTGCGAGCCCCGCAGTCGCGAACCCAGGAGGCACCGTGAGCGCGAGGAGTGCGCCGGTTTTGCGAGCCCCGCAGTCGCGAACCCAGGAGGCACCGTGAGCGCGAGGAGTGCGCCGGTTCTGCGAGCCCCGCAGTCGCGAACCCGGGAGGCACCGTGAGCGACACCGGCACGGCTGTGCCCGCGCCCCGGTCCAGCGGCCCGACGGTCGACCTGGACCCGGCCGGCGCCGCCTGGGCAGATTACGTGGCCGCCGCCCGCCAGCTCGACGGCGTACGCCGGGCCGCGGCGACAGCCGCCGGCGAGCAGGCCCGGTCGGTGGCGGCCGCCCGGGAGGAGCTGACCGCGGTCCGCGAGCGGCTCGCGCCGCAGCAGTCGCGGCTGCGTGAGCTGGGCGTCCCGGCGATCTCGCTGGTGCCGACGCCTCCCGAGGTGTCCGAGGCGGCCCGGTCGATGGCGGCCGGGCCCGCGGCCGTGCTGGCCGCGCTGCGAACGGCACGGGGCTGGGCGGACGCGGCCGACGACAGCCTCGCCGCGCGCGGCCTGCCCCGGCTGGCCCGCTGGCCGGCCCGCCCCCGCAACCTGCTGGTCTACGGGCCGCTGGCGCTGCTGGTACCGCTGGTTCAGCTGACGATCTTCCTGGCCACCGGCGCCGGCGCGGCGACGTTGGTCGCGCTCGTGGTGGGTCTGCCGCTGCCGGCGGTCGCGTTCATGCTGGGCTGGCTCGCCGTGGGAAGGCTGTTCCGGCCCCGTCCGGCCGACCGGGTCGACCGGACGCCCCGCTTCGGCGCGCTGGTCTGCCTGGTCCCAGCGGTGCTGACCACGGCCGGCCTGCTGCTGGCCATGCTGGCCGGCTGAGTCCGGACACGCCACCGGGCCCCTCCCCGCGGGAAAGGGCCCGGTGGCGGTGCGGTCAACGCGGGATGATCAGGGCCATCGCCTCGGCGCGCGACTTGGCGTCGTTCTGGAGGGTGCCCCGGACCGCCGAGGTGATCGTCTTGGCGCCGGACTTCTGGATGCCGCGCATCGCCATGCACATGTGCTCGCACTCGAGCACCACGACGACGCCGCGCGGCGCCAGCTTGGTCATCAGCAGGTCGGCGATCTGCGAGGTGAGCCGCTCCTGCACCTGCGGGCGCCGGGCGAACACCTCGACCAGCCGGGCCAGCTTGGACAGGCCGGTGATCCGGCCGTCCGGCCCGGGGATGTAGCCGATGTGCGCGCTACCCCGGAACGGGAGCAGGTGGTGCTCGCAGAGGCTCATCACGTCGATGTCCCGGACGAGCACCAACTCCTCGTGGTTGGCCTCGAAGGTGGTGCTGAGCACCTGGGCCGGGTCCACCCGCAGGCCGGCGAAGAGCTCCGCGTACGCGCGGGCGACCCGGGCCGGCGTCTGCCGGAGGCCGTCCCGGTCCGGGTCCTCACCGACGGCCACCAGGATCTCCCGGACCGCCTTCTCGATGCGGGCCAGGTCGACGCTCTCCTCCACCGGCCGCCCGGTCAGCTTGCCGCTGATCAGGCGCGCGGCGACGTAGTCGAGCGCGTCGTCCCCGTCGGGCTCGGTCGCGGAGACGGCCAGCTCCCGGTCGTGGGAGCTGGCCGTCGGGTCGGTCGTCAGTGGGTACCGTCCGAGTTGTTCGAGGGCGACCCGCCGACCGAGGCGCCGTCGGCCTGGGCCTGCGCCTTGAGGGTCTCCTTCTCGGCGGGCGTGAGCACGGGCGGCTCGGTGGAGGGCTGACGCTTGCCGAAGCCGTGGTAGGGGGCCATCGGTGGGCGCTTCGCCACCCGGGCGCAGATCCGGGCCATGTCGGCCGTGGAGAGGGTCTCCTTCTCCATCAGCTCGAGCACGATGTTGTCCAGGACGTCCCGGTATTCCACCAGGATCTCCCAGGCCTCGTCGTGGGCCAGCTCGATCAGCGCCCGCATCTCGCCGTCGATCTCGGCGGCGACCGCGTCCGAGTAGTCCCGCTCGTGGCCCATGTTGCGGCCGAGGAACGGCTCGTCGCCGCTGGTGCCGTACTTGATCGCGCCGAGCTTGGAGCTCATGCCGTACTGCGTGATCATCGCGCGGGCCAGCTGGGTGGCCTTCTCGATGTCGTTGCCGGCGCCGGTGGTGGGCTCGTGGAAGACCAGCTCCTCGGCGGCCCGGCCACCCAGCGCGTACGCCAGGGTGTCGATCATCTCGGCCCGGGTCTGGGTGTACTTGTCCTCGGTCGGCAGGACCAGGGTGTGGCCCAGCGACCGGCCCCGGGACAGGATGGTCACCTTGTGCACCGGCGCGGCGTGCGGCAGCGCCCAGGCGACCAGCGCGTGCCCACCCTCGTGGTACGCGGTGATCTTCTTCTCCTGGTCGCTCATCACCCGGGTCCGGCGCTGCGGACCGGCGATCACCCGGTCGATCGACTCCTCAAGGGAGTCGTTGGTGATCGCCCGCTGGTCCTTGCGGGCGGTGAGCAGCGCGGACTCGTTGATCACGTTGGCCAGGTCGGCGCCGCTGAAGCCGGGGGTGCGCCGGGCGACCGAGTCGAGGTCGACGTCGGGCGTGAACGGCTTGCCCTTGGCGTGCACCCGCAGGATGGCCTTGCGGCCCTCCATGTCGGGGGCGTCGACCGGGATCTGCCGGTCGAAGCGGCCCGGGCGCAGCAGCGCCGGGTCGAGGATGTCCGGCCGGTTGGTGGCGGCGATCAGGATGACGCCGCCCTTGGTGTCGAAGCCGTCCATCTCGACCAGCAGCTGGTTGAGCGTCTGCTCCCGCTCGTCGTGGCCGCCGCCCATGCCGGCGCCGCGGTGCCGGCCGACCGCGTCGATCTCGTCGACGAAGACGATCGCCGGCGCGTTCGACTTGGCCTGCTCGAAGAGGTCGCGGACCCGGCTGGCGCCGACACCGACGAACATCTCCACGAAGTCCGAGCCGGAGATGGAGTAGAACGGCACGCCGGCCTCACCGGCGACCGCGCGGGCGAGCAGGGTCTTACCGGTTCCGGGCGGGCCGAAGAGCAGCACGCCCTTCGGGATCTTGGCGCCCAGGGCCTGGTACTTCGCCGGGTTCTGCAGGAAGTCCTTGATCTCGTGCAGTTCCTCGACGGCCTCGTCCGCCCCGGCCACGTCCGCGAAGGTGGTCTTCGGCGTGTCCTTGGTGATCATCTTCGCCTTGGACTTGCCGAAGTTGAGCACCCGCGAGCCGCCGCCCTGCATCTGCGACATGAAGAACAGCAGCAGGAGCACGAGCAGCGCGATGGGCAGGAGGTTGACCAGCAGGCTCACCCAGATGCTGTCCGAGGAGACCTTGGTGTCGGCCGGGCCGGTGATCCGGTTGGCCGCCTTGGCGTCCAGCACCTCGTTCCAGACCTGGCCGCCCACCTCGTAGGGGAACTGCGCCTCGATCCGGTCGGTGGTGGTGTCACCGAACTTCGTCTTCTGGGCCAGGTCGAGCTGGAGCGTCTGCTCCTTGTCCTGGAAGACCGCCTTGTTGATCTTTGCGGTGTGGAGCTGGTCGAGCGCCACCGACGTGTCCACGCGGTGGTAGCTCGGGCCAGCCGTGAAGAGTTGACTGAGCACAACGGCGCCGAGGATGACCAGGATGATCCAGACCACCGGTCGGCGGAAGAAACGCGTACGTTCCATGCTGTTGTCGGGCACCGAGGCGCCCGCATCCTCCTGATCGACGTCCTGACCGTCTGAATGGTGTCGCCGCCTCGGGCGGCGGCCGTAGCCGCCGTGCGGGCCGGCCCCGACCCCGAGGCGCGTCAACTGCCGCGCCGCGGTCATTCGACGGTACACCGTTCGCGCCAGATGCGAGCTTGCGAGCCCGGCACTTACGCGTACGGCGAACCCGGGTTTGAGCCGGCGTGGCGGGGAGCTCCCCACCCGGCCACCCGACCGCCCGGTCACGCGGTTCGAGGGGTCGGGCGTGGAGGGTGCCTCCACGTCACCGGTCTCTACCGTAGACCGGAAGGCTGAGAGCCCGCTGAACGTCGGCTGACGACCAGCCGGGCGCCGGGGTCAGGCCCGGGCGTAGACCTCGGGCTTGAGCACGCCGACGTAGGGCACCTCGCGGTAGCGCTCGCCGAAGTCGAGGCCGTAGCCGACCACGAACTCGGTCGGGATGTCGAAGCCCACGTACTTCACCGGGACCGGCACCTTCACCGCGTCCGGCTTGCGGAACAGGGCGACCACCTCGACGCTGGCGGCGGAGCGCGACTCCAGGTAGCGCAGCAGCCAGGAGAGGGTCAGGCCGGAGTCGACGATGTCCTCGACGACCACGACGTGCCGGCCGGCGATGTCCCGGTCGAGGTCCTTGAGGATCCGCACCACGCCGGAGGAGGTGGTGCCCTGGCCGTACGAGGAGACGGCCATGAACTCCAGCTCGGCGGGCGGCCCCTGGCGGCCCAGCGCGCGGGCGAAGTCGGCCATGAACATGACCGCGCCCTTGAGCACGCAGACGAGCAGGAGACCGTCCTCGACGTGGGCGTAGTCCGCCGAGACCTGCTTGGCCAGTTCCGCGGTCTTCTCGCGGATCTGCGCCTCAGAGATGATCACGTGGTCGATGTCGGCGTCGTACCAGGAGCCGTCAGCCATGCTCCTAGCCTGCCGTACGCCGGATGGCCTCCGTCGGCGGGGCCGCCCCTTTTGGCGCGGTCCCGCCGAGGATTAACGGCGCAGATGGAGCAAATCACCTCAGCAGGTGCGGGAGCGCCAGGGGCGGCCGTCCTCGGTCGGCTTCCAGTCGGCCGAGTCCCGGGTGTCGACGGTCAGCCCGGCGGCGCTGGCGCCGACGAGGAGGAGCAGGAAGAGCAGGAGCAGCAGAACGGTCATGGCGGCGCTCGCTTTCGCGTGGTTGAGGTGGTTTTCGCCGCCGGTGCGCACCGGACACCACCAAGTCTGCGGGCCGCCACCCCCATCGGACAGTGGCAGGAATGCCAGCGATCCTCGATTTCCTGCCACCTGTCGGGTTACCCTCGTCACATGCTTCGATCCGTCGCCGTCGTCGCTCTCGACGAGGTGGCGGTGTTCGAACTCGGCGTGGTCGCCGAGGTGTTCGGCACCGACCGCACCGCCGACGGCTTCCCCGGCTACCGGTTCGACGTCTGCACCGTGGACGGCGGGCCAGTCCGCAGCCGGTCCGGTTTCCTGCTCACCCCGACCGCCGACCTGACCCCGATCGACGACGCGGACCTGGTGGCCGTGCCCGCACACGGCGACGGGAGGACGCCGGTGCCCGAGCCGGTGCTGGCCGCGCTGCGCCGGGCCGCCGACCGGGGCGCCTGGCTGCTCAGCGTCTGCTCGGGTGCGTTCGTGCTCGGCGCGGCGGGGCTGCTCGACGGGCGTGACTGCACGACCCACTGGCGGCACGTCGACGAGCTTCAGGAGCAGTTCCCGGCGGCCCGGGTGCACTGCAACTCGCTCTACGTGCAGGACGGGCGGCTGCTCACGAGCGCCGGCACGGCTGCCGGCATCGACGCCTGCCTGCACCTGGTCCGCCAGGCGCACGGCTCGGCCACGGCCACGCGGCTGGCCCGCCGGATGGTCGTCCCGCCGCACCGCGACGGCGGCCAGGCCCAGTACGTCGAGGCGCCCATCCCCCGGGCCCCCGAGGCGCCCACCCTGGAGCCGGTGCTGGAGTGGTTGATGGGGCACCTGGATCGGACGGTGACCGTGGACGAACTTGCCGCCCGGGCGGGCATGGCGCCGCGCACGTTCGCCCGCCGGTTCCGGGCCGAGACCGGCACCACGCCCCACGACTGGCTGACCAACCAGCGGGTCCTGCTCGCGCGGAGGCTGCTGGAGGAGACCCGGCTGAGCGTGGAGAGCGTCGCCGACCAGGCCGGGTTCGGCGACGCGGCGGCGCTGCGGCACCACTTCACCCGCCGGGTCGGCACCACGCCGCACGCCTACCGGACCACGTTCCGGGAGCGCGTCGAGGTCTGATCACCAGCCCAGCATCGCGCCGTCGACCCGGGACTCCGACCCGGCCACGTACCCACCGCCGGGCGCCCGCCAGATCGCCTGGCCGTAGCCGAAGACCGACGGCTCGGCCGCGACGGTGATCTCGTGCCCGCGCGACCGCAGCCCCGCGACCAGCTCGGGGTCCAGCTCCGGCTCCACCAGCAGCGTCCGGCCGGCGTGCCAGTACCAGCGCGGGGTGTCCAGGGCGGCCTGCGGGTCGCGCCCGCCGTCGACGGTGGCCGAGACGAGTTGCACGTGCCCCTGCGGCTGCATGTGCCCGCCCATCACGCCGAACGGGCCGACCGGCCCGCCGTCCCGGGTCAGGAAGCCCGGGATGATCGTGTGGTACGGCCGCTTGGCCGGCCCCACCACGTTCGGGTGGTCGGGGTCGAGACGGAAGCCGAGGCCGCGGTTCTGCAGCGCGAAGCCGTGCCCGGGGACCACCACGCGGGAGCCGAACGCCAGGTAGGTCGACTGGATGAGGCTGACCATCATGCCGCCGGCGTCGGCCGTGCAGAGGTAGACGGTGCCGCCGCGCTCCGGCTCGCCGGCCACCGGCTCACCCGCCCGCCCGGTGACCAGCGCCCGCCGGGCCGCCGCGTAGCCGGGATCGAGCAGCGCCGCGACGGGCACGTCGGCCCGCTCCGGGTCGGCCACGTGGGCGTGCGCGTCGGCGAAGCCGAGCTTCACCGCCTCGATCTGCCAGTGCAGCCGCTCCTCGGGCGGCAGCGCGGCCAGGTCGACCCCGTCGAGCACCTGGAGTGCCAGCAGCGCGGCGATCCCCTGCCCGTTGGGCGGCAGCTCCCACACCTCGTGCCCCCGGTAGCGCACCGGGACCGGGTCGACCCAGGTCGACGCGTGCCGGGCCAGGTCGTCGCCGGTCAGCCACCCGCCGGTCCGGGCCGCGTGGCCGTCGATCGCCGCCGCGATCCGCCCGCGGTAGAAGTCCTCCGCTCCGCTCTCGGCGATCCGCCGGAGCGTGCCGGCCGCATCCGGGTTGCGCCACCACTCCCCCGCTGCCGGGGCGCGGCCGTCCAGGGTGAACACCCGGCGGAACTCGGCGTGCTCCGCCCCGGCCGGCCCGTCGTGCGCGGCGACCGCGCGCGCCCAGGCGGCGGCCGTGCCGGCGGCCACCGGATAGCCGTGCTCGGCGTAGCCGATCGCGTCGGCGAACAGCTCGGCGAAAGGCAGGGAGCCGAACCGCTCGTGCAGGTCGCGCCAGCCGGCCGGGGCGCCCGGCACGGTCACCGGCAGCCAGCCCCGGGCCGGCATGGCGGGCCCCCGGCCCTGCGCCCCGCCCAGCGCGTCGACCGGCGCCACGCCGCGCCCGCCCGTCGCGGCCAGCACCAGCTCCCGGGTGAGCCCCGCCGGGGACCGGCCGGACGCGTTCAACCCGTGCAGCCGCTCGCCGTCCCAGACGATCGCGAAGAGGTCGCCGCCGATGTCGTTCGAGGGCGGCTGCACCACGGTCAGGGTGATCGCGGTGGCCAGCGCCGCGTCGACGGCGTTGCCGCCGCGCCGCAGCACGGCCAGGCCCGCGGCCGCCGCGAGCGGCTGGCTGGTCGCGACCGCGCCGCGGGGGGCCAGCAGCGGCTGTCGGGGGTACGCCATGAGCCCTGTCTACCGCCTCCGGCGGCTCCCGGCGACCCCGCTCCGCCCGGGATACCGCCACCTCGCCGTGCTGGCGGTTGAGTGCTGGATGCCGGACGGATCAGGTGGTGAGCCGGCCGGCGTGGCGGCGGACGAGAAGCCCGCCGGGCAGGTACGCCGGGCCCTGCCCGTGCCAGCCCGTGACCAGGGCGTCCAGCGCCGCCACGTGCCGGTGCGACAGGGCGGCCGGCGGGGCGCCCAGCTCCCGGGCCCAGGCGTGCAGCACCCGGGTGCGTACGGCCGCCGGCAGCGCGGCCAGGCCGTCGACCGAGAGCCCGCCCTCGGCGGCCCGGACCTCGGTGAGTGCGGCGGCGGCGAGGTCGTCCAGGGCCGCGGTGTCGGCGGCGAGCAGGCGGGCGGTCCGGGCCAGGTTGTCCACCACCCCCGGGCCGAGCGCCCGGACCAGCGCCGGCAGCACGTCGGCGCGGACCCGCGAGCGGGCGTACGCGGGGTCGGCGTTGTGCGGGTCGTCCCAGGGCGTGAGCCCGAGCGCGGCACACGCCGCCCGGGTGTCGTCGCGGGAGATGTCGAGCAGCGGGCGCAGCAGCGGCACGCCGTCCCGCTCGCGGCGCGGCGGCATGCCGGCCAGGCCGCGCGGGCCGGCGCCCCGGGCCAGCGCGAGCAGCACCGTCTCGGCCTGGTCGTCGCGCGTGTGCCCGAGCAGCACCCCGGCCGCGCCGTGCCGGTGTGCGGCGGCGAGCAGGGCGTCGTACCGGGCCTCGCGGGCGGCCGCCTCCGGGCCGCCGGGCCGGCCGGCGACCGTCACGGGGACCACCTCGACGGGACCGAGACCGGCGTCGCGTCCCCAGCGGGCCACCCGTTCGGCGCGCTCGGCCGAGCCGGGTTGCAGGCCGTGGTCGACGGTCACCAGGCCGGCCCGGCGGTCGAGGCGCGGCGCCACGAAGGCGGTGGCGGCGGCCAGGGCGAGCGAGTCGGCGCCGCCGGAGCAGGCGACCAGTACCGGCCCGGTCCCGGGCAGCCCGGTCAGCGTGCGGCGTACGGCGAGCCGGACGGCGGCGACCGCCGGGGCCGGCGCGGCGCCCGTTCGCGACTGCGGAGCGGGCAGCCCCGGCTCGCTCCTCGCCCGGACCACCGGCTCAGCCGGCGGCCGGGGGAACGCTCGCCGGCCCGCCGTGCACCCGGGCCACCCAGGCGTCCGGGTCGCCCAGCTCGTCGAGCCGGGGCAGGGTCAGCGGCGAGGAGAAGATCTTGTTGAACCCGGCCATGCCGACCCGGTCCACCACCCCGTGCACGAACTTGCGGCCCTCGGCGTACTGGCGCATCTTGACCTCGATGCCGAGCACCCGGCGGATCGCCTTCTCCAGCGGGTTGCCGGCCTCGCGGCGGCGGTTAAACGCCGCCCGGATGGACTCGACGCTGGGGATGACCTGCGGGCCGACGCCGTCCATGACGAACTCGGCGTGGCCCTCCAGCAGGGTCATCAGCGCGGTGAGCCGGTCCAGCACGGCCCGCTGCGCGGGGGTCTGCACGATGTCCAGCACGCTCGCGCGGCTCTCCGGGTCCTTCACCGCGTCGGAGAGCGTGGCCACGCCGCGGCGCAGCCGCTCCAGCACGTGCTCGCCGCCCTGCGAGGCGTCCACGAACGCCTGGACCTCGCTGAGGAAGTACGCCCGCATCCACGGCACGGCGGTGAACTGGGTCCGGTGGGTCACCTCGTGCAGGCAGACCCAGAGCCGGAAGTCGCGGGGGTCGGCCCCCAGCTTCCGTTCCACCTCGACGATGTTCGGGGCGACCAGCAGCAGCTGGCCGGGGTCACCGGCGAAGACCTCGTACTGGCCGAGCACCCGGCCGGAGAGGTAGGCCAGCACCGTGCCGGCCTGCACCCCGGTGAGCCGGGACCCGATGGCCTCGGTGAGCGGCCCGGGGCGCTTGTCGCCGGAGAGCCGGTCGACCAGCGGGGTGATCACCTCGCGCAGCCCGGCGATGTTGGCGGCCGCCCAGTCCCGGCGGTCGACCACGCGGACCGGCGGGTGGGTGACCTGGGAGCGCAGGCCCGTGTAGTCGGCGACGTGCCCGGCGGCCTCCTCGGTCAGCCGGCGCAGCTCGCCCACCACGTCGGTGGCCTCGGCGTACGACACCCGGGGGCCCGACTTGCCCAGCGCCCCCGCGGTCGCGGCGGCCAGATCCCAGTCCACGAACTGCGCCATGAACCCACCGTACCCGCGCCGCGACACCCCTACCCGGGCTCGCGAGCGCCGATCGACGCCGGTGACACCGGGCGGGACGGTCAGCGGCAGCCGCAGCGGGCCAGCGCGGAGGAGATCCGGTCGAGGGCCTGCCGGGTCTCGTCGAGGGAGTCCGGGGTGCGGTCGGTGAGGACGGCGAAGGTGAGCAACCGGCCGTCGGCCGTGGTGACCAGCCCGGCGATGGCGTTCACCCCGCTGAGCGTGCCGGTCTTCGCCCGGACCACGCCCGCGCCGGCCTTCGTCGTCGACGCCTGGTAGCGCTCGTCCAGGGTGCCGGACCAGCCGCCCACCGGCAGGCCGCCGAAGATCGCGGCGAGGTCGGGATGGCTCCCGTTGCCGGCGAGCGTGATCAGGTCGGTGAGCAGCGACGGGCTGATCCGGTTGGTGCGGGACAGGCCACTGCCGTCGGCGAGGCTGATCTCGTCGGCCGGCAGGCCCAGCTCGCCGAGCACCTGGTCGGTGGCGGCCGCGCCGCCGGCGAACGAACCCGGTTTGCCCTTGGCGAGCGCGACCTGGCGCGCCATCGCCTCGGCGATCACGTTGTCACTGTCGCTGATCATGATGTCGACCAGGCGGACCATCGGCAGCGACTGGACCTTGCCCAGCTCGGCGCCGGGCTCGGGCGTTGCGGTGGCGGTCGCACCGGAGGCGGCGGGAGCGGTGCCCCGCTTCACCTCGGCGGCGGCCCCGGAGAGCCCGAGGAGCTTGGCGAACTGCCGGCCGGCGGTCAGGTCCGGCTGGGGCACCCGCTCGGCCGCGTGGTTCATGGCCTCCTCGGTGCGGCGGGCCTCCGCCGGATCCCGCCGCGCGCCGTCGGTCATCAGCGCGGTGATGGCCGCACCGAACCCGCCGGTGGGGATGTCGGAGTCCCAGCCGGGCTCGTAGACCGGGCCGCTGAACAGGGACGAGTCGACCGTGACCTTGGTCGGGGCGGTGCCGCCGAGCGCCTTGCGGACCTGGGCGGCGAGGTCGTCCAGCCGGGCCGCGCCCGGGTAGAAGCCGTTCTTGTCGACCGCGAGGGTCGGGTCGCCGCCACCGACCAGGACCACCTCGCCGGGGGCTGCGCCGGCCACCGCCCGGGTGGGGATCCGGTACGCGGGGCCGCGGGCCGCCAGCACGGCGACGCCGGTGGCCAGCTTGGTGACCGAGGCGGGCACGGTCGGGCTGTCCTGCCCGGCGCCGTAGAGCGCCTGGCCGGTGGTCACATCGGCCACCGAGACGTTCACCCGCTCGCCGAGCGCCGCGGCACGGACCAGCGGTTCGAGGGCGGCGCGCACCCCCTCGGGGGTGGGCAGCGGCGCGTTGCCGTCCGCGCCGGCCAGCACGGCGGGCGGGGGCGGCTCGGGCGACTGAGCGGCGGCGGTGGGGTCGTCCGCACCACCCAGCCAGCCGGCCACCGGGCCGGGGCGGGCCACGGCCAGCCCGACCGCCGCCAGGGCGATGATCAGCACGCTTGCCAGCACCGCGACCAGCCGGACCGGGCGTCGGCGCGGCGGGGGCGACGGCGGTAGCGGTGCGGCGCCGACCGGCGGCACCGGCGGGCTCACCGGGATGCCGCCCGGAGCGTCGTAGCCGGGCCAGCTCACCGGGGCGGCCGGACCCGGGCCGTGGTCCCGGGGGTCCGGGTGCCCGTACTGCCGGGAATCGGCGTGCCCGTACTCCCGCGGGGCCGAGCGCCCGTATTCCTGCGGGGCCGAGCGGCCGTACTCCTGCGGGCGGCCGTACTCCTGCGGGACCGGGCGGCCGTACTCCTGCGGGCGGCCGTGTTCCGCGGGGCCGTACTGCCCGGGGTTGGCGCGGCCGACCGGCGCGGACCCGACGGGCGGCCCGGGGCGGTGGGCGGGGGTGGTGCCGGGGACCGAGACGCGGCCGGTGGCCCCGCCGGAACCGGAACCTGCGGACCTGCGCCCGTCAACCCCCTCGGGGCGGTAGTGTGAATCTTCCCTCCCCACGACCCCCTCCTCCCCCGCTCAAAAGCGCCTTGGGTGACACTACTTCGGTCCGAACACTATGCGGCGGCCGGAGCCGGCGGGGGGCGTTCACCCCGTCCGGTGGGCGGCGCCACTGGTTTCCGTTAGCCAGCGTGGGCAAACGAGGGAGCGTGGGAGATGGATTTCGACGTCACGGTTGAGATCCCCAAGGGTCACCGCAACAAGTACGAGGTGGACCACGCGACCGGCCGGATCCGGCTGGACCGCACCCTCTTCACCTCCACGCAGTACCCGGCCGACTACGGCTTCATCGAGGGCACCCTGGGCGAGGACGGCGACCCGCTGGACGCGCTGGTGCTGGTGCCCGAGCCCACCTTCCCGGGCTGTCTGATCCGCTGCCGGACCATCGGCATGTTCCGGATGACGGACGAGAAGGGCGGCGACGACAAGGTCCTCTGCGTGCCCTACGAGGACCCGCGCCAGGAGCACCTGCGGGACATCCACCACCTGGGCGAGTTCGACCGCCTGGAGATCCAGCACTTCTTCGAGGTCTACAAGGACCTGGAGCCGGGCAAGTCGGTCGAGGGCGCGACCTGGGTGGGTCGCACCGAGGCCGAGGCCGAGATCGTGGCCTCGTACCAGCGTGCCAAGGAGGCCGCCGAGCGCGGCGAGACCCTGCACTGACCTGATCCGCGCCGACGGGCCCGGGCCGCTCCACCGAGCGACCCGGGCCCGCGTGCGTGTGGCTCAGCCGAGCAGACCGCGGGCCCGGTCGTAGAGGTCGAGCACCGCGCAGGCCACCGGGACGACGGCGACCACCAGCGCGGTGTCGGTCAGGTCGGCCAGCCGGCCGAGGTACGGGGAGACCGGCCGGCGGGCGTACGTGGCGCCGGCCACCACGGCGAGCAGGGCCAGGGCCAGCCCGCCGACGGTCAGCGCCAGCCGACCGGCCGGACCGGCCCGGTCGGCGAGCACCGCGCCGAGGAGGGCGTACCCGGCCAGCCCGGCGGTGACCGCGGGCACCCGGTGGCGGACCGCCACGAAGAGCCGGGAGCGCAGCAGCAGCACCCCGCAGCCGACGGCCACCAGCAGCCGCCCGGCGATCCCGCCGGTGGTGGCGAGCACGGCGGCGGCCACGACCGCCAGCACCGCGTGCCCGAGCAGCATCCCGGTCAGCATCTCCTCGGTGCGAGCCACGGCCGCGTGCACCCGGGCCCGGTCGGGCAGGTCACGGACGCCCGGGGGGCCGCCGGCCGGCGCCGGCAGGGTGATCGGCGGCAGCGGCACCTTGCCGAGCCGGAGGGCCAGCAGCGGCAGCCCGCCGAGCGCGAAGACCAGCGCGCAGAGCAGCACGGACGCGGTGCCGGCCGGATCGAGGAACAGCCCGCCGAGGCCCGCGGCCGCGCCGGCCGCGCCGGTGGTCGCGCCGGCCAGGAAGACCCGGGACCGGCTGGCCACCCCGAGCAGGCCCAGCACGGACACCAGCAGCAGCGCCACCGAGCTGGCGAGCAGTTCGGGCGCGCCGACCCAGCCCAGGGGCCCGAACGGGCCGACCGGATCGCCGGAGCCGACCGCCAGGGCGCCGGCCGCGGCGGCCCAGGGCAGCGCGTACGCGCCGAGGGTGGCACCGACCGGCCCGTCACCGAAGGCCCGGGAGGCGGCGGTGGCGGCGAGCACCAGGAGCAGGGCCACCGCGGCGGCGACCGGCCAGCCACTGCGCGGCCCGGGGCCGGCGGCCAGCACCGCGCGCAGGCCGACGGCCAGCGACACGCCCGCCCCGGCCAGGGCGGCGCCCCGGGTGGCCCCGGGTGACCAGGCGGCCCCGCGGCGGCGGGCCCCGTCGGCGATCGCCTCGACCACGTCGTCGTATTCCAGTTCGGGCCACTGGGCGTGGGCCGGGACGAGGTGCAGCACCTCGCCGTCGCGGACGCCCTGGGGCAGCAGCGCCTGCGCGGTGGCCAGCACGCCGCCGTCGGTCCGCCGCAGCACCCAGCCGCCGTGCCGTTCGCCGTCGTCGGCCAGCCCCTCCCCGGCGTGCCGGAGCACCTCGGGCAGCAGCTCGGCCAGGGGGATCTGCTCCGGCAGGGCCACGTCGACCCGCCGCCGGGGGGCGCTGATCGTGACCCGGGCCAGCCCGCTTGTCATCGATGTCTCTCCATATCGAGCGGGAACGGTGGCTGACGGACGAGTGGACTTTACCTACGATGAGCCAGGCTCGGGTTACCGAGAGCCATGGGGAGGTCGGGTGTCCACTGTCGTCATCAAGCGGCCGCCGCGCCGCCCGGCGCCGGAGATCCCGGCCGGCGAGCTGCCCGTGGAGGCGCCGCCGGAGATCCCCGCGGTGGCCGGCGGACGCTGGCAGCAGGCGCTGATGGTGCTGCCGATGCTCGGCGGGACGGTGGCGATGGCCATGATGTTCGGCCGGGGCGGCGGGGCCTACTCGTACGTGGTGGGCGGCATGTTCGGGCTCTCCTCGGTGGCGATGCTGGTGACCTCGTGGGGCAGCGCCGGGCCGAAGAAGTCGGAGATGATGGCCGCCCGCCGGGAATACCTCCGGCACCTCGCCGCGCTGCGCCGCCGGGTCCGGGAGACCGCCGGGGCGCAGCGGGCCGGCCTCTACTACCGGCACCCCGCCCCTGGGCGGCTCTGGTCGACGGTGGACAGCCACCGGGTCTGGGAGCGCCGGCCGGGCGACCCGGACTTCGCCGTGGTCCGGGTCGGGGTCGGGCCGCAGACGCTGGCCACCCCGCTGCTCCCGCCGGTCACCCGGCCACTCGACGAGCTGGAGCCGATGACCGCCGGGGCGCTGCGGCGCTTCCTGGACGCGTACTCGGTGGTGCCGGACCTGCCGGTGGCGCTCTCGCTGCGCAGCTTCGCCCGGGTCTTCGTGCGCGGCCCGGCCGGCGCCGTCCGCGGCGCGGGTTCCCCGGCCGCACAGGCGCTGGCCCGGGCGGTCCTCACCCAGCTCGCCGTCTTCCACGCGCCCGACGAGCTGCTGATCGCGGTCTGCGCCGGGCCGGAACGCCGGGCGGGGTGGGAGTGGGTCAAGTGGCTCCCGCACGCCCACCATCCGACGCGCACCGACGCGCTCGGCCCGGTCCGGCTGGTGACCAGCTCGGCCGCCGACCTGGAGCGGCTCCTCGACGACGTGCTGGGCAGCCGGTCCCGGTTCAGTCCGGCGGGTCCGGCCACGGACGGGCCGCACGTGGTGGTGGTGCTCGACGGCGGCGACCTGACCGGCGCCACCGACCTGGCCGGCGACGGCGGGATCGACGCCGTCACCGTGCTCGACCTGGACACGCCGCCACCCCGCCTGCTCGACCGGTACGCCCTCCTGCTCGACCTGGTCGACGGCCGGCTGCACTCGCACTCCGCCGACGGGCACGCCGAGGTGGGCGCGGCCGACGCGCTGGAGCCGGCCGACGCCGAGGCGGTCGCCCGCCGGCTCGCCCCGCTGCGGCTGGCCGGGACGGCGCGTGGACCGGACGCCCCGCCCGGTGCCGAGCCGGGCCTGCCCGAGCTGCTCGGCCTCGGCGACCCGGCGAGCTTCACCGCGGAGCAGGGCTGGGCACCGCGGGCGGCCCGGGACCGGCTCCGGGTGCCGGTCGGGGTGGGCGCCGACGGCGGGGCGATCGAGCTGGACCTCAAGGAGTCGGCGCAGGACGGGATGGGCCCGCACGGCCTGCTCATCGGCGCCACCGGCTCGGGCAAGTCGGAGCTGCTCCGCACGCTGGTGCTCGGGCTGGCCGCCACGCACAGCTCGGAGCAGCTCAACTTCGTGCTGGTCGACTTCAAGGGTGGCGCGACGTTCGCGTCCTTCGAACGGCTGCCGCACACGGCCGCGGTGATCACCAACCTGGCCGACGCGCTGCCGCTGGTCGACCGCATGGTCGACGCGATCAACGGCGAGCTGATGCGCCGGCAGGAGCTGCTGCGCCGGGCCGGCAACTTCGCGAGCGTGCGCGACTACGAGCGGGCGCGGGCGGCCGGCACCCCCCTCGCCCCGCTGCCGTCGCTGCTGCTCGTCTGCGACGAGTTCTCCGAGCTGCTGTCCGCCAAGCCGGACTTCATCGACCTCTTCGTGCAGATCGGCCGGCTCGGCCGCTCGCTCGGCGTCCACCTGCTGCTCGCCTCGCAGCGGCTGGAGGAGGGCCGGCTGCGCGGGCTGGACACCCACCTGTCGTACCGGATCGGGTTGCGCACCTTCTCGGCGCTGGAGTCCCGCACGGTGCTCGGCGTGCCGGACGCGCACGAACTGCCGCGCAGCCCGGGGCACGGCTACCTGCGCTCGGGCACCGACCCGCTGGTCCGGTTCAAGGCCGCGTACGTCTCCGGCGCGGTACGCCGGCGCGGCGCCCCGGCGGGCGCGGCCGGCGCCGCCGGCCCACGGCTGCTCGCCTTCTCCACCCACCTGGTGCCGGTGCCCGAGCCGGCCACCCCGGCCGCCCTCCCGGCGGAGGAGGAGACCGGCGAGACCCTGCTCGACCTGATGGTCGGGCGGCTGGCCGGGCAGGGCCCGCCGGCGCACCGGGTGTGGTTGCCGCCGCTGGACGCCGCGCCCCCGCTCGACGAGCTGCTCGGCCCGGTCGGCGCGGATCCGGTCCGCGGGCTCACCGTGGGCAACCCGGAGCTGCACGGCGCCCTCCAGGTGCCGGTGGCCGTGGTGGACAAGCCGTTCGAGCAGCGCCGCGACCTGCTCTGGCTGGCCCTCGACGGCGCGGCCGGGCACGTGGCGGTGGTGGGCACCACGCGCAGCGGCCGGTCCACCCTGCTCCGCACCCTGGTCTGCGCGCTGGCGCTCACCCACACCCCGGCCGAGGTGCAGGTCTACTGCCTCGACTTCGGCGGCGGCGCGCTCGGCGCGCTGCGCGACCTGCCGCACGTCGGCGGGGTCAGCGGCCGCACCGACGACACCGCGGTCCGCCGGACCGTCGGCGAGATGGCCGCCCTCCTGGCCGAACGGGAGCGGCGGTTCGCCGAGGCGGGGGTGGAGTCGATGGCGGCCTGGCGAAGGCGACGGGCCGCGGCGGCGGCCACCGACCCGTTCGGCGACGTGTTCCTGGTCGTCGACGGTTGGAACACCCTGCGCGGCGAATTCGAGGACCTGGAACCGCTGGTCACCGAGCTGGCCACCCGGGGCCTGGCGTACGGGGTGCACGTGGTGGCGAGCGCGCTGCGCTGGTCGGACTTCCGGCCGGCGATCCGCGACCTCTTCGGCTCCCGGCTGGAGCTGCGCCTCGGCGACCCGGCCGACTCGGTGGTGGTGAAGCGGGCGCTCGCGGCGACCGTGCCGGATGAGCGGCCGGGGCGCGGGATCACCGCTGGCGGCCTGCACTTCCTCGCCGCCGCGCCCCGGGTCGCCGGCCTCGGCGCGCAGACCGGGGATCTGGTGAAGGCGGTCGCCGGGGCCTGGGCCGGACCGGCCGCGCCCCGGGTACGGCTGCTCCCGCCGGTGCTGCCCTACGCGGAGCTGGACCAGGCCGCCACCACCGGGCTGGCGTTCCCGATCGGGGTGGCCGAGGCGGACCTGCGCCCGGTGGTGCTGGACTTCGCGACCGAACCCAACTTCGTGGTCTTCGGCGACGCCGAGTGCGGCAAGTCCTCGTTCCTGCGCGCGCTGGCCACCTCGATCGTCCACCGGTTCACGCCGGAGCAGGCCCGGGTCATCCTGGTCGACTACCGGCGCAGCCTGATGGGCACGGTCGAGACGGCGCACCTGATCGGCTACGGGACCGCCGCGCCGCACACGGCCGAGCTGATCGACTCGGCGGCCGGCTACCTCCAGGGGCGGCTGCCGGGACCGCAGGTCACCCCGGCCGAGCTGCGTACCCGGTCGTGGTGGTCCGGACCGGAGCTGTTCGTGCTGGTGGACGACTACGACCTGGTGGCCGGTGGGCCGACCAACCCGTTGCGCGCGCTGGAGGAGCACCTGCCGCACGCCCGGGACGTCGGCCTGCACCTGGTGCTGGCCCGGCGTTCCGGAGGCGCGGGCCGGACCTCGTTCGAGCCGGTCATCCAGCGGCTGCGGGAGCTGTGCACGGCCGGGCTGGTGATGTCGGGCGGCCCGGAGGAGGGTCCGCTCGTCGGTCAGGTGAAGGCCGGCCCGCTGCCACCGGGCCGGGGCCGGCTCGTGACCCGGCGCGAGGGCGTACGTCTGGTCCAGCTCGCCCATCTCCCACCCGGGTGACCCGAGTGGCAGCGTGGCCCCCGGGAGAACCGGTAATCTCCGAGCAGCATGTGTCTGACGCGATGAAATGGCTGGGGAATGTGACCAGGGATCGGCAGGGAGTTCCCACCGCGCCTCCCCGGCGTCTCGCCGGACGTGCGTTGCTCGGCGCGCTTGCCGCCGTGGCCGCCGTGGCCGGCCCGCTGGCCCCGCCCGCCCACGCCGCCGCGCCCACCGCCGTTCCCGTCGTCGCCGCCGCCGGAGCCGCCCGGGTGGCGCCGGTGGACGAGTTCGCCGGTATGGATCCGGCCCGCGACGGCCAGTGGCAGCTCGCCAAGTTGCAGGCGCAGGCCGCCTGGCAGAGCTCCACCGGCCGCGGCGTCATCGTCGCCGTGATCGACTCCGGAGTGGACGGTTCCCACCCCGACCTGGCCGGCCAGGTGCTGCCCGGCGTCGACCTGGTGTCGAGCGGTGTCGACGGGCCCGATCCGGTGGGGCACGGCACCACGGTCGCCGGCCTCATCGCCGGGCGCCGGGACGACGACCGGGGCGCGGTCGGGCTGGCGCCGGACGCCAAGATCCTTCCGGTCCGCGTGCTCGACCAGGAGAACCGGTACGACGACGCGGTCACCGTCGCCAACGGGGTGCGTTGGGCCGTCGACCACGGCGCCCGGGTCATCAACCTCTCCCTCGGCGGCACCGACACCAGCGAGGCCCTGGCCGCCGCCATCGACTACGCCTTCGCCCGCAACGTCGTGGTGGTCGCCTGCACGGGCAACCTGGCCACCTCCAAGACCCGCGACGTCTGGTACCCGGCCCGTGAGCCGGGCGTCCTCGCCGTCACCGGGCTGGACGAGAACGACAACCTCTGGTCCGGCTCCATCACCGGCCACGAGACGGTGCTCAGCGCTCCGGCGACCGCGATCTACGGCGCCCGCCCCGGCGGCGGCTACTGGCTCATGCAGGGCACCAGCTTCGCGGCTCCCCTGGTCGCGGCGACGGCGGCCCTGGTCCGGGCGAAGTACCCGCAGATGTCGGCCGCGGACGTGGTCAACCGGATCATCACGACGGCGCGGGACCTCGGACCCACCGGCCGCGACGACCGGTTCGGCTACGGCATGGTGAACCCGGTGGCGGCGCTGACGGCGGACGTGCCCCCGGTGGGACGCAACCCGCTCGACGACAACGACTCCCCCGGGTCGGTGGGCTTCGGCTGGGCGCCCGGCTTCGGCCCGGACAACCAGGCCGCCGCCGCGCCGGGCGGCGATCCGTTCCACGCCGCCGCGCCCAACCAGCAGGCCCGCTGGGCCGCCCGGCCGGCCGGCCAGGTCGACAACTCGACGCGGGAGCGGCTCTGGCCGGGGCTCGTCCTCTTCGTCGCCCTGGTCACCAGCACCGCCCTGGCGATCCGCCGCTTCCGGCAGTCCCGCCGCTGACCGGTCCCGCCGGTCTGAGCCGGTCCCACCGTGGGTAGTGAACAGCGCATGAACACGCCGGGCGGCCTGATCTCCACGCGCAAGAGCTCCTGGCGGCGCCGCCGCCTCGACCCCGACCACTCGCTGGGACTCCGGCTGACCCTGGCGGCCACCGGCGCGTTCCTGGTGCTGGTGCCCTTCGCCCTGCTCGCGCTGCTGGTGCTCGGCGCGTGGCCGCCGCTGTCCCGGCTGGACGCGGCGATCACCGACTCGCTGCACGGGTACGCCCTCGACCACCCGACCCTGGTCCGGCTGACGGACGTCTGGACCAACGTGTTCGGGCCCGGTCCGCTCCGGGTGGCCGCCGCCGGCGTGGTGATCTGGCTGCTGTGGCGCGGCGCCCCCCGGCTGGCCCTCTGGGTGGTCACCACGATGACCGTCGGTGGGCTGCTCGGCGCGCTGCTCAAGCTGCTCGTCGGCCGGCACCGGCCGGACCTGCTCGACCCGGTCGCACGAGCGGCCGGCTACTCCTTCCCCTCCGGCCACGCGCTGAACGCCACCCTGGCCGCAGGGGTGCTGCTGCTGGTCTTCCTGCCGTTCGCCCGGCACAGCAGGCCGCTGCGCGGCGCACTCTGGACGGCCGCGGTGCTGATCGCCGTGGCGACCGGGCTCAGTCGGATCGTGCTGGGCGTGCACTGGACCAGTGACGTGGTGGGAGGCTGGCTGCTCGGCGTGGCGGTCATCGCCGCCACCACGGCCGCGTTCTCCACTTGGCGGACCCGGGTGGGCCGGCGGCCGGCGCGTACCGCCCGGGAGGGGGTCGAGCCGGAGCTGGCCGAACCGGGGCCGGACGGCCGGCACGCGTAGTCCGGTACCCGCCGGGGTAAAGGGCCGCTCATGTCCGATGTCGCGGTCCAGATCGCCCGGCGGGTGCTGCTGCCGGTGACCCTGCTCTTCGCCCTGCTGGTGGGGCTCGGCCTGCTGGTGACCCGGGTGCTCGCGCACACCTGGCCGTTCACCGTGGAGGACACGGTCAACCGCGATCTGGCGGCGCACCGGACTCCCGGCTGGAACGACGTCTCGCTGGTGTTCAGCACGCTCGCCAGCACCCAGCTGATCGTCGTGGTGACCGTGCTGGTGGCGCTGGTGCTGCGGCTGGTGCTGCACCGCTGGCGAGAACCGATCTTCCTCTGCGCCGCGGTGAGCGCGCAGGCGCTGATCTTCCTCTTCACCACGATGGTCATCGACCGGCACCGGCCGGCCGTCGAGCACATGGACGACTCGCCGCCGACCTCCAGCTTCCCGTCGGGGCACACCTCGGCCGCCATGGCGCTCTACGTCGGCATCGCGGTGCTGCTGGCGCTGCGGGCGCGGAGCACCCCGGCCAAGATCACCTGGTGGACCCTGCTGGTGCTGGTGCCGATCGGGGTCGCGCTCACCCGGATGTACCGGGGCATGCACCACCCGAGCGACGTGGTGGCGTCCTTCGTCAACGGCGGCCTATGTGTGGCGATCATGGCGCGGGCGGTGCTCGACCGCACGCTCACCTGGGGCCGGGCCAGGCTGCCGCTCGGCCGCTCCGGCGACGACGTCACCCCGGCCAGCACCGTCACCGGCTGACCGCCGGTGTCTCAGGTGCAGTCGCCGGTGGCCACCCCCCGGGTACGCTCCGCGCCGGCCAGCGCCACCGACCGGGCCTCGGCGGCGGTGACCGCGAAGCCGGTGTTCGGGTCGTCCGCGGCGGCCGCGAAGATCACGCCGAGCACCAGCCCGTTCGAGGAGACCAGCGGGCCGCCCGAGTTGCCGCTGCGGACCAGCGCCCGGATCGTGTAGATCTCCCGGGTCACGTCACCGGCCGAGTAGATGTCCGGCCCGGTGATCCGGTCGACGTCCCGGATCCGGGCCGGCCGGGCGTCGTACGGGCCGTCGAGGGGGAAGCCCAGCACGATGGCGTCCGCGCCGCTGCCCGCCTCGCCGGCGGCGAAGCGCAGCGACGGCCCGGGCAGCCCCGGGACGTGCAGCACCGCCAGGTCCCGCGCGGGGTCGTAGACGACGACCTCGCCGTCGTAGCGCTCGCCGCGCAGTTCCACCGCCACCGACCGGGTGCCCGCCACCACGTGCGCATTGGTCATCACCCGGTCGTCGGCGTAGACGAAGCCGGAGCCCTCGATGCGGCGGGCGCAGCTCGGCGCGGAGCCCAGCACCTTCACCACCGCCCGCTGGCTGTTCTTCACGACCTGGGAGTTGGCCAGCGCCGGGTCGGGCGGGGAGACCTGCCGGGCGCGGGTCGGCGCGAGGTCGCCGAAGACGTCCGGGAAGCCGTTGGTGTCGACCGTGTCGCGCAGCGCCGTGGACAGCTCCTGCGCCTTGTCCGGCAGCACCCGGTCGACCACGGTGAGCACCGCGCTGTTGCGCACCGAGGAGGCCAGCCAGGGCACCGACGACGAGCCCAGCGGCACGGCGACCAGCCAGGCCACCAGCATGACCGCGAAGACCGAGATGATCGCGCCGCCGGCGTCGTCGACCTTCCGCCCGACCGGCCCGGTGATCGCCGCCCGCAGGTTGGAGCCGAGCCAGCCGGCCAACGCCTGACCCAGCACGGCCAGCCCGAAGATGGCCACCAGGGAGATCAGCACGCGGGTGCCGCTGTCGGCGAACTGCCGGGCGATCAGCGGGCCGACCTGGAGGCCGAGCAGCGCGCCCAGGAAGAACCCGGAGAACGACAGCGCCCCGATGACGAAGCCCTGACGGTATCCGCTGATCGCGAACACGAGCATGAGCAGGAGCAGTACGAGATCCACGGCGGACACGCCCCCAGGGTACGGGCACCGTGCCCGCAAGAGGCTGACCGCTCGCTGAACGTGACCTTCGGATCCGCGCCGGTGATCGCGCCCGGCTCAGCGGACCGGGCTCTCGTCGACCGCGTCGGTGCCGGCCGAGGGGGCCGGAGCGGCGCCGGGCGGCGGCAGGTCCACCACCCGGGAACGCGGCCACGGGCGCGACCAGCCGCCCATCTCCAGCAGCGTGTTCAGCACGCCGGCCGTGAAGCCCCAGACCAGCATGCCCCGCACCGAGAAGGCCGGGCCGATCCAGCCGCTCGGGTGGCGTACCCGCATCCGGTTCTCGGGGTCGACCAGCTCGGCGACCGGCAGCCGGGCGACGTGCGCCACCTCGGCGGGCTCGCGCGGGTGCACCGGGTGCGGGTCGTGCCACCAGGCGAGCACCGGGGTGACCACGAAGTCACTGACCGGGATCCAGAGCTTGGGCAGCTCGGCCAGCACGGTCACGCTGGCCGGGTCGAGGTCGACCTCCTCGTTCGCCTCGCGCAGCGCGGTGGCCCGGGCGTCGGCGTCCTCGGGGTCGGCCGCGCCACCCGGGAAGGCCGGCTGCCCGGCGTGGTTGCGCAGCGTGGCGGCGCGCTGGAGAACCAGCACGTCCGGACCGGCGCCCGGCTCCTCGCCGAGCAGCACCAGCACGGCGCTCTCCCGGCCGCCGCTCTCCGGGGTGGTGAGCCGGGTGAAGTCCTCGGCCCGCGCGCTGCCGAGCCGGTCGAGCAGCGGGTCGAGCCAGTCCGGGTGCTGTCGGGTCACAGCCGCACCCCGAGATGGGTGCGGACCAGCTCGGCCAGGCGGGCGTCGTCCAGGGCCCCGGTCGAGTCGGTGTGCCGGATCCGCCCCTCGGCGTCGACCAGGACGGTCAGCGGGAAGGCGTTGCGGCCGAGCGCCCGCTCGAACGCGTCCCCCTGGTCGACCAGCATGGGGAACCGGACACCGAAGTCCTCGCCGATGGACTGCGCCCCGCCGCGGCTGTCCCGGCTGTTGACGCCGATCACCTGGAACCGGCCGCCGGCCCGCTCGCTGAGCCGCTGGAACGCGGGCAGCTCCTTGCGGCACGGCGGGCACCAGGACGCCCACACGTTGATCACCGCCGGTCCCTTGACGTCGCGCACGTTGACCGGGGCGCCGCCGGTGAAGCAGGACAGGGTCAGGTCGGGCAGCGGATCGCCGGAGGCGCCGGACGCGGCCGGGCCGGAGGCCGGTGCGGCGGCGGTCAGCGGGGCGCAGTCGGCGAACGGCGAGGGCCGGTCGGCCCGGGTGGCCGGCGCCGGGCCCGCCGGCTCGTCGGTGGTGGCGGTGCAGCCGGCCACCGCGAGCAGGAGCGGGACGAGCAGGTACGCGAGCCGGCGGGTCACGGCACCTCCGCCGCGACCGCCTGCTGCGGGACCAGGTCGGGGTCGATGCCGACAGCCGCCGCCAGATCCCGGGCGCGGGGCCCCTTGAGCAGCTTGGCCGCGGCCGCCGGATCGGTCGGCCCGGTGCCGTACGCCGGGCAGAGCTTCGCCAGGGTGCAGGCGCCGCAGGCCGGCTTGCGGGCGTGGCAGACCCGCCGGCCGTGGAAGATGATCCGGTGCGACAGCATCGTCCAGTCGCGCTTCGGGTAGAGCGCGCCGATCGCGTGCTCGATCTTCACCGGGTCGGTCTCGGTGGTCAGTTGCCACCGCTGCACGAGCCGCTGGAAGTGGGTGTCGACGGTGATGCCGGGGACGTCGAAGGCGTTGCCGAGGATCACGTTGGCGGTCTTGCGGCCGATCCCCGGGAGGGTGACGAGGTCGGCCAGCTTGCCGGGGACCTCACCGTCGTAGCGCTCACAGAGGGCCCGGCCCAGGTTGATCAGTGAGCTGGTCTTGTTGCGGTAGAAGCCGGTGGGCCGGATCAGCTCCTCCAGCTCGGCGCGGTCGGCCCCGGCGTAGTCCGCCGCGCTGCGGTAGCGGGCGAACAGCTTCGGGGTGACCTCGTTGACCTTCTTGTCCGTGCACTGCGCGGAGAGGATCGTGGCGACGGCCAGCTCCAGCGCGTTGGAGTGGTCGAGCTCACAGTGCGCGTCGGGGTGGGTCTCGGTCAGCACCCGGCCGATCCGGCGGGCACGGCGCGTGCGACCGAGGTCGGTCTCGGGGGAGCGCGTGGTCACGCCGGCCAGCCTACGTCGCGGGGACGACGTCCCGGCCGGGCCCACGCGGGCAGCGGTGCGTCTCAGTCACCCGCCGGGACGCTGATCTTGCCGGATCCGTCGAGCCGCGCGCCGGAGTTCGGGAAGTCGGCCCGGCTCATGTCGCGGACCAGCCCGAGGCCCCGGTCCTGCCCGTCGATGGCCGGCCGGCCCACGCTGTTCATCTGGGTCGAGGTGAACTGGCCGCCGACGAAGCGGCCCTCCGCGGTCAGCGAGACCTTCAGCACACCGCCCCAGCCGAGCCGGCCGGAGCTGTTCAGCGACTTCCCGCCGCCCGCGAAGTTGCCCAGGCTGTAGGCGATCAGCCGCCCCTTGTAGAACTCCATGCCGCGCAGCACGTGCGGGCCGTGCCCGATCACCAGGTCGGCACCGGCGTCGATCACGGCGTGCGAGAACCGGATCGGGTCGCCCCGGTTCTCCCCGACGTACATCTCGGTGCCCGGCTTCACGTGGCTGCGATCGGCGCCCTCGGCGCCCATGTGCACCTGCACCACGACCAGGTCGGCCATCCCCTTGGCCATGGTGATGACCTGCTTCGCGGCGTCGAGGTCGAGCAGGCTGTTCGACCAGGGGTACGACGAGAAGCCCGCCACCGCGACCTTGATGCCCTTGACGTCGACCACGGTGATCTCGCCGGGCGCGCCGGTGTGCTTGAGCCCGTGCGCCTCCAGCGCCGACTGGGTGTTCTCGTAGCCCTGCCGCCCGTAGTCGTAGCCGTGGTTGTTGGCCTGGTTGAGCAGCTGGAACCCGGCCGAGCGCAGGTGCGCCGCCCAACCCGGGGGCGCCCGGAACTGGTAGCAGTTCTTCGGCTGCGGGCCGCACTTGCCGGCGCCGGTGTCGTCGGTGAGCGGCTCCTCCAGGTTGCCCATCACCAGGTCGCCCTTGAGCGCGGCCTCGACGTCGTCGAAGAAGCCCTTCCCGCCGTTCGCGGGCAGCCGGGACGGGGCGTTGCCCATGATCACGTCGCCGGTCGCGGTCAGTGAGATCGACTTCTCCGCCGCCTCGCTCGGCGCGGCGGGCTGGTCGCCCTCGACCGGGCTTCCCGACGCGGTCGACCCCCCGCCCTGACCCGCCTGCCAGAGCGGCCCGTCGCCGGAACCGGCGTCGCCGCAGCCGGCGGCGAGCAGGATGACGAGCACGGCACCGAGGGCGGCGGTGAGGCGGCCGCCGAGGGCGGTGGGGCGGCGGCGACCGGGACGAGGCACGGAGCGGGCGGAAGCGTACATCGTGGGCGACGCTACCGTCCCGGGAACGCGGCGACGAGGGCCGATCGGTCGGAAAACCCGCCGGCCCGGCGAGGACGGGTCCACGCTCAGCCCGCCCGCCGGTGGGACCAGGGCACGACCGTGCCGGCGCCGCCGGCCAGCACGGCCGCGTGCACGGCCCGGGCCAGCGGGGCGCCCCAGGCCGACCGGGGGCCGCCGTACGGGGCCGGTTCGCCGTCGGCCGGGCAGAGGATCGTCACCGCGTCGGTGGGGGTGCCGGTGGCGGGCAACCCCAGCTCCCAGATCGCCTGGGCCTTCGCCTCGGTGGCCGTGGCCACCGCGTTGACGAGAGCGGCGTCGCCGAGCCGGGCCGGCACGTACACGACGATGTTGACCGTGCCGACCCGCTGGGCGGGCGTGGCGGGCGCCGGCGCGGCGGCCCAGATCGGCATGCCGAGGCCGACGGTCGCCCAGACCCGCACGCCGCCGTCCGTCCGGGCCACCACCTCGCTCACGTCGACGCCGGTCAGCAGCCCGACGCCGGGCCCGGTCAGGCCGAGGCCGTCGGCCAGCTCGGCCAGGTGGGCGGCGGGGTCGTCCCGGTCGTACGACATCGGCACGGTCGCGTTGACCACCCATCCGCGGGCGCCGATCCCCCCGCCCAGCGGGGCGGAGCCGACCGCCAGCAACGGCGCCTCGGCCCGCCAGACCAGCAGCGGGATGTCCGACCCGTCCTCGGGCCGGGTGGTCAGGAACGGCTCGCTCAGCACGCCGGTCACCCTACGATCACAGGTGGGGACGGGTGGTGCCCACCCGCACCGGAGCCGGGATCCTAGTCGTTGACCGGGTCGGGCAGGTTACGCCCAACGATCAAGATTCCAGGGGTGCACCTCTGATTCCTGCTCATGTGCGCCTAGACTGGCGGCGCGCGAGGGATCAGCGGACGGCGGACCCGGCCGACGGACGGCACGCGCAAGCGGAGGTGCGCGATGGACGAGGTACTGGCCCGCAGCGGGATCTTCCAGGGTGTCGACCCGGAGGCTGCCGAGGCGCTCGCCAAGGAGATGGAGACGATCGAGGTCCGCAAGGGCGAGGTCGTCTTCAACGAGGGCGAGCCCGGCGACAGTCTCTACATCCTCCTGTCCGGCAAGATCAAGGTGGGTCGCCGCGCGGCGGACGGCCGGCAGAACCTGATCGCCGTGATGGGCCCGTCGGACATGGTCGGCGAGCTGTCGCTCTTCGACCCCGGCCCGCGTACGGCGACGGCCACGGCGGTCACGGACACCCGGCTGGTCCGGCTGCGCAAGCAGGCGCTGCGGCCCTGGCTGAACAACCGGCCGGAGATCGCCGAGCAGCTGCTGCGGGTGCTCGCCCGCAGGCTGCGCCGGACGAACGACTCGCTCGCCGACCTGATCTTCACCGACGTGCCCGGCCGGGTCGCCAAGAACCTGCTCCAGATGGCCGGCCGGTTCGGCACCCGCGACGGCGGCGTCCTGCGGGTGACCCACGACCTCACCCAGGAGGAGATCGCCCAGCTCGTCGGCGCCTCCCGGGAGACCGTCAACAAGGCCCTGGCCGACTTCGCCTCGCGCGGCTGGCTGCGGCTGGACGGCAAGAGCATCATCATCCTCGACCCGGAGCGCCTGGCCCGCCGCGCGCGGGTCTGACCGCTTACCGACGCCCCGGCCCGGCCCGCTTCTGCGGTCCGGGCCGGTTCCGTCTGACGCTGCGGCACGGCGGACGGCCCGGCGCAATGGTTCCGCGGGTCCGGGCCGGTTCCGTCTCTGCCGGCCGCAGAATTGCTGGACCAACTGCCCGCCCGGGCGCAGGCTGGGGCGATGATCGAGCGGGTGGCCGTCCTCTCCGACATCCACGGCGCGCTGCCGGCGCTGGAGGCCGTCCTGGCCGAGCCGGACGTGGCCGCCGCCGACCTCATCGTGCTCACCGGCGACATCGCCGCCGGCCCGCAGCCGGTCGAGGTGCTCGACCTGCTCACCGCGCTCGGCGACCGGGCGTGCTGGGTCGGCGGCAACGCCGACCGCGAACTGGTCGAGGCACGGGCCGGCCGGCCGGCCGGTATCGAGGTGTCCGACTGGGCCGCGGCCCGGCTCCGCGACGACCAGGTGGCCCGGCTCGCCGCGCTCCCGCCGACCGTCACGCTGCCGGTCGCCGGGCTCGGCGACGTGCTCTTCTGCCACGCCACGCCGCGGGACGACGAGGAGGTGGTGCTTGTCGACTCCCGGCTGGAGCGCTGGGCCGAGGTGTTCGCCGGGCTGCCGGCCGAGGTCGGCACGGTGGTCTGCGGGCACACCCACATGCCGTTCACCCGGCTGGTCGACCGCCGCCTCGTGGTCAACCCGGGCAGCGTCGGCATGCCGTACGGGGGCGCGGGCGCCTGGTGGGCGCTGCTCGGGCCGGGCGTGCAACTGCGCCGGACCGGCTACGACGTGGACGCCGCCTGTGCCCGTGTGGCCGCCGAGTCGGGCTTCCCGGACGCCGCTGCCTGGGCCGACGAGTACCTGCGTTCCCGTCACTCGGACGCCGACGCGCTCACCGTCTTCGGCCCGCGCGACGGCCGCTGACCGGGCCCGCCCGCGCGGGCTCGTGCCGCGGGCGGCGGGACCGGCCGGAGGCGACCCGGCCGGTCCTCTGTGCCGGTCAGCGGTGGGTCAGGTAGTGCCGGGCCGTCTCCCGCAGCCGGGCGTGCACGCCGTCGTACGCGCCGGCCCCGCCCAGGTAACGCTTGTCCACCTTCGCCACCATCGTGTAGTTCGTGTCGCACACGTTGCCGACCGGCGCCTCGCCGGCCTGGCTGACCAGCTGGTACGCGTCGAGCTGGTCCAGCCCCACCAGCTCGGCGGTCCAGGTGACCAGGTCGTGCTGGCTGATCCGGTAGGCGTCCTCCAGCGGGCGGGCCGAGCCGGTCGACATCAGCGCGTCGTCCGACTCCAGCCGCGGCCACGGGGTGCCGGCCCCCTTGACGACGTCCACCACGACCGTGGTGTTCATGGCCGCCTCGATGCCGGTGCCGCAGACCTCGCCGTGGCCCTGCCGGCAGTGCCCGTCGCCGAGGGCGAAGAGCGCGCCCGGCACGTTCACCCCGAAGTACGCGGTGACGCCGGCCCGTAGCTCCGGGGTGTCCATGTTGCCGCCGTGCGCGTCCGGGGTGATCGTCATCCGCGCCTCGAAGGCGCCCGGCGCCACCCCGGCGGTGCCGTGCATCGGGTCCAGCGGCAGCGCCACGGTGTAGTCGCCCCGGCGGGCCCGGTACGTGGCCGTGCCGGCGGCGACGTCGACGTCGTACCGCCAGACCACCTCGTCGAGCGGGGGGTGCAGGGTCGCCGTGGTGTGGGTGCCGGTGAGCGCGCCGAAGTGCGGGAAGGTCGTGGACACCGCCCAGTCCCGGGCCGGCTCGATGGCGACGAAGTGCACGGCCAGGGTGTCACCCGGCTCGGCCCCCTCGACGTGGATCGGCCCCGTCACGGGGTTGAGGTAGGGGAACTCGCAGACCTGCGACGGCAGGTCGTCGACGCTCCGGACGCGCCCGCCGAAGCAGTCCTCGGTGTACAGCTCGAGGATCGTGCCCGGGCGCACCCGGAGCACCGCCTCGCGCCCGCCGAAGGTGTAGGAGAGCTCGTCCGGCTCCGGCCGGTACTTCACCACGTCGGTCATCAGTGCGGCTCCTTCACCGGCTCGTCGGTGCTCTCGTGGGCGACGTCGACCAGCGCGGCGAGCTCGGGACGCCGGCCCGTCAGGTAGAAGACCACCAGGACCAGCAGCCCGACGCCCAGCCAGACGAACCCGAGCACCTGGGCGGCGACCTTGGCGTTGATCACGACGTAGAGCAGGATCAGGAACCCGATCACCGGCACCACCAGGTGCCGCAACCAGTCCCGGCTGCCGTTGCGCACGACGTAGTGGGTCACCACGGAGACGTGCAGCGCCAGGAACGCGGTCATGGCACCGAAGTTGACAAGTGTGGACAGCAGCGAGATGCCGTCGTCCCGGCTGGCCATGTAGAGGCCGAGCGCCAGCGAGATGGCGGCGACCAGCAGGGTGGCGTTGGCCGGCACCTTGTGCCTCGGGTTGATCCGGGCGAGGAAGCGCGGCATCTGCCGGTCGCGGGCCATGGCGTACAGCAGGCGGGAGGTCGCGGCCTGGGCGACGAGGGAGTTGGCGAAGCCCCAGGCGATGGCGGTGGCCAGGGCGGTCAGCCCGGCCAGCCAGCCCCCGCCGGCCACGCGGGCCGCGTCGTAGAAGGCGGTGCCCTCGGGGTCGCCGTTGTCGAGCAGGCCGGGCGCGTCCGGCACCAGCAGGGCCGCGACCCAGGTCTGCACGACGAACAGGGCACCGGCCAGCAGCAGCGCCGCGACCATCGCCCGGCCGATCTGCCGGGCCTCCTCGCGGCTCTCCTCGGCCAGCATGGAGATCCCGTCGAAGCCGAGGAAGGACAGCACGGCGATCGACACCGCGCCGAAGACCAGCGGCCAGGAGAAGGTGTCTCCGTCGAACAGTGGCCGGAGCGAGAAGCCCGCACCCTTGCCCTGCGCCAGCGCGACCACGCCGACCACCAGGAAGATCGCGAGGATGACCAGCTCGGCGGCGAGCATGACCCGGTTGACCCGGGCGGTCATCCGGATGCCGAAGTAGTTGACGACGGTGTTGAGCACGACGAAGGCCGCCAGCCACGCCCACACCGGCACGCCGGACACCAGGGAGTGCATGGCCACGCTGGCCACCAGGTAGAGCAGGCCGGGCACGAGGACGTAGTCGAGCAGGATCACCCAGCCGGCGAGGAAGCCGACGGGCGGCGCGATGCCGCGACCGGTGTAGCTGTAGACGGAGCCGGCCATGGGGAACGCGCGGACCATCTGGGCGTACGACAGGGCCGTGAACATCATCGCCACCATGCCGATGATGTAGGCCAGCGCGACCATGCCGCCCGAGCCGGAGTACACGCTGCCGAAGATGCCGAAGGGTGCGATCGGCACCATGAAGATCAGTCCGTAGATGAGCAGGTCGGTGAAGCTGAGGGTCCGGTTCAGTTCCTGCCGGTAGCCGAACCGTTCGACCTGGGCACCGGTGGCGGATGGGTCGGGAGGTTGAGTCACGGCACGCCTCCTTGATCTGGTGAGGCCGCACGTTAGTCCAGCCACCGGCGGACAGCTAGATCCATGTGCCTGGATTGAAAACATCGACAAAGCGACGCAGAAAAAGTCAGTCTTGACTGTTTGTTTCAGGGGCGGCACGCTGTCCCCGTGCCCGCCGCATCGACCCGCGTCCCCCAGCAGGAGCGCAGCCGCGCCACCCAGGCCCGGCTGCTGGAGGCGACCGTCGAGTGCCTGGTGGAGCACGGCTGGTCCGGCACCACCACGACCGTGGTGGCCGCCCGGGCCGGCGTCTCACGGGGCGCCCAGCTGCACCACTACCCGACCAAGGCGGCCCTGGTCACCGCCGCGGTCACCCACCTCACCGAGCGCCGGGCCGTGGAGCTGCGCACCGAGGCCGCCGCGCTGCCGGCCGGCCCGCGCCGGCTCGACGGGGTGGTCGACCTGCTCGCCGCCGCCTTCACCGGGCCGCTGTTCGTCGCGGCGCTGGAGCTGTGGGTGGCCGCCCGCACCGACGCCGAGCTGCGCGACGCCCTGGTCCCCCTCGAAGCCCGGGTGGGCCGGGAGATGCACCGGCTGACCGCCGACCTGCTCGGCGTGGACGAGCGGCGGCCCGGCGTCCGCGAGGCCGTGCAGGCCACCCTCGATCTGCTCCGCGGCCTCGGCGTGGCCAACCTGCTCAGCGACGACTCGGCCCGCCGCACCGCCCTGCTGCACACCTGGAAGCGCCAGCTCGCCGCCCTGCTCACCCCCGACGACGGCCCGCCGACGCCCGGGAGCGCGCGGCCGCACTGATCCCTCCGGAGGCACCATGGTCGACCTGACAGCCCTGCTCGCGGACCTGGCCGCCGAGTCCGAGGAGCTCGACGCCCTCGTCGCGCCGCTGCCGCCGGAGGCCTGGGCGCGGCCGACCCCGGCGCCCGGCTGGAGCATCGCGCACCAGATCGCGCACCTGGCCTGGACCGACCACGTCGCCCATCTCGCGGCGACCGACGCGGCGGCGTTCTTCGCCTCGGTCACCTCCGCGCCGGACCCGTCGCGGCTGGTCGACGACGGCGCCGAGGCGTTCCTCGCCCCGCCCGCCGCGTTGCTGGGCCGCTGGCGGGCGGGCCGCACCGCGCTCGCCGCGGCGCTCACCGCCGTCCCGGCCGGGGAGAAGCTGCCCTGGTACGGCACCCGCATGTCACCCGCCTCGATGGCGACCGCCCGCCTCATGGAGACCTGGGCACACGGCGAGGACGTGGCCGACGCGCTGGGCGTCGGGCGCGCCCCGACAGCCCGGCTGCGGCACGTGGCGCACCTCGGCTTCCGTACCCTCGGGCACGGCTTCGCGGCCCACGGCCGCGCGGTGCCGACGGCGCCGGTCCGGGTCGAGCTGGTGGCACCCGACGGGAGCACCTGGGCCTTCGGGCCGGCGGACGCCGCCGACCGGGTCACCGGCCCGGCGCTCGACTTCTGCCTGCTGGTGACCCAGCGCCGCCACCGCGCGGACCTGGCGCTGGTCGCCACCGGGCCGGTCGCCGACGAGTGGCTCGACGTGGCCCAGGCGTTCGCGGGCCCGCCCGGTGACAAGCGGGAGGCGGCGGGCAGCGGGGTGGCCCGGTGAACGCGCTGCGGGTCGGCAACGCGTCCGGCTTCTACGGCGACCGCCTCTCCGCCTGGGGGGAGATGCTCGACGGCGGCGAGCTGGACGTGCTGACCGGCGACTACCTGGCCGAGCTGACCATGCTGATCCTCGGGCGGGACCGGATGCGCGACCCCTCGCTCGGCTATGCGAAGACGTTCCTGCGCCAACTGGAGGGTGCCCTCGGCACGGCGCTGGAGCGCGGGGTCCGGCTGGTCACCAACGCCGGCGGGCTCAACCCGGCGGGGCTGGCCGCCGCGATCGGCGCGCTCGCCGACCGGCTCGGCCTCACCGTCCGGATCGGGTACGTCGAGGGCGACGCCCTGGCCCGGCCGGACGCGTTGACCGCGAACGCCTACCTGGGGGCGTTCGGGATCGCGGCGTGCCTCGACGCCGGGGCGGACGTCGTGGTCACCGGGCGGGTCACCGACGCCTCGCTGGCGGTCGGCCCGGCCATCTCCCGCTTCGGCTGGACCCGCGACGACCTCGACGCGCTGGCCGGGGCCACCGTCGCCGGGCACCTCATCGAGTGCGGGGCCCAGGTCACCGGCGGCAACTTCAGCTTCTTCACCGAGCTGCCCGACGGCGGGCACCGCCCCGGCTTTCCGATCGCCGAGATCCACGCGGACGGTTCGTCGGTGCTCACGAAGCACCCCGGCACCGGCGGCGCGGTCACCGTCGAGACGGTCACCGCCCAGCTGCTGTACGAGGTGGGCGGGCCGGCGTACCTCGGGCCGGACGTGGTGACCCGGCTGGACACGGTGGAGCTGGCCCCCGACGGGCCGGACCGGGTGCGGGTCTCCGGCGTCCGGGGCACGCCCCCGCCGGGCACCCTCAAGGTGGGCGTCAACAACCTGGGCGGCTTCCGCAACTCGATGACGTTCGTGCTCTGCGGGCTGGACATCCCGGCCAAGGCGGCCCTCGTGCGGGGGCAGTTGGAGGAGGCGGTCGGCAAGGAGGGGCTGGAGTTCACGCTGGCCCGGACCGACCACCCGGACGCCGGCGACACCGAGGCGGCGAGCGCGCTGCTGCACGTACACCTGCGGGACGGCGACAAGGCGCGGGCCGGGCGGGCCTTCTCGGCGGCCGCCGTGGAGCTGGCGCTGGCCTCCTATCCGGGCTGCACGTTGACCACCCTGCCCGGCGACGCCACGCCGTACGGGGTGTTCACCGCCGACGCCGTGCCGCAGGACGCGGTCGCGCACGTGGCCGTGCTGCCGGACGGCGCCCGGGTGCCGATCGCCCCACCGGCGCGGACGGCGGCACCCCCGACCGGCGAACAGACCCCCGGCGGGCGGTCCGACCACGCCGGGCCGACCCGGCGGGCGCCGCTCGGCGAGCTGGTCGGCGCCCGATCGGGCGACAAGGGCGGGGACGCGAACCTCGGCGTCTGGGCCCGGGACGACGCGGGCTGGGCCTGGCTGCGCGGCTGGCTGACCGTCGCGCGGCTGGCCGAGCTGCTGCCGGAGACCGCACCGCTGACGGTCGAGCGCTACGAGCTGCCGAACCTGCGCGCGGTGAACTTCGTGATCCGGGGGCTGCTCGGCCAGGGGGTGGCCGCCTCCACCCGCTTCGACCCGCAGGCCAAGGCGCTCGGCGAGCTGCTCCGCTCCCGACTGGCCGACCTGCCCGCCGACCTCACCCCGGGGGTGACCTCGTGACCATCGTGGACACCCCCGAGCGGCGGCAGCTCCGCGAGCTGACCCGCGCCTTCGTGACCCGGGAGGTCCTGCCCCACCTCGACGACTGGGAGCGGGCCGGCGAGGTGCCCCGCGCGCTGCACGAGACCGCCGCGAAGATCGGGCTGCTCGGCATCGGCTTCCCCGAGGCGGTCGGCGGCAGCGGTGGTGACCTGCTCGACTCGATCCTGGTCACCGAGGAGATCATCCGCTCGGGCGGCTCGTCCGGCCTGGTCGCCGCGCTCTTCACCCACGGCATCGCGCTGCCGCACATCGTCGCCGCCTGCGGCGACAAGGCAGGCCCGGGCGCGGCCGGTCCGCAGCATTTGATCGACCGGTACGTGCGGCCCACGCTCGCCGGCACGATGATCGGCGCCCTGGCCATCACCGAGCCGGACGGCGGCTCGGACGTGGCCGGCATCCGCACCTGCGCCCGGCGGGACGGCGACCACTACGTGGTGAACGGGTCGAAGACGTACATCACCAGCGGCCGGCGGGCCGACTTCGTGACCACCGCCGTCTGCACCGACTTCCCCGGCTCCGGCTCGCTGAGCCTGCTCGTGATCGAGAAGAGCCTCCCCGGGTTCACCGTCGGGCGGCGGCTGGAGAAGCTGGGCTGGCACTGCTCCGACACCGCCGAGCTCTCCTTCGTGGACGTCCGGGTGCCGGTGACGAATCGGATCGGCCCGGAGGACACCGGCTTCCTCGCGATCATGCAGCAGTTCGCCACCGAGCGGCTCTCCCTGGCCACGCAGGCGTACGCCACCGCGCAGCGCTGCGTGGAGCTGGCCGCCCGCTGGTGCCGGGACCGGAACACCTTCGGCCGCCCGCTCGCCAGCCGGCAACTCGTCCGGCACCGGCTGGCCGAGATGCACACCCGCGCCGAGGCGGCCCGGGCGTACGTGCACGACGTGGCCGAGCGGGTCGCCGCGGGCCAGCCCGTGGTGGCCGAGGTGGCGATGGCGAAGAACGTCGCGGTGGCCGCCTGCGACTTCGTCGTCGATGCGGCGCTGCAACTGCACGGGGGCTTCGGCTACCTGCGCGACGCCGAGGTGGAACGGCACTACCGCGACGCCCGCATCCTCGGCATCGGGGGCGGCACCACCGAGATCATGAACGAGATCATCGCGAAGGGCATGGGCCTTTGACCACACTGGAGAGCGCGATCGACCCGTCCTCGCCGGCATACCGGGCCAACCGCGAGGCGCTGCTGGAACGCCTCGCCGAGCTGGACGCCGAGCTGGACAGGGCCCGGGCCGGTGGCGGTGAGAAGTACGTGACCCGGCACCACGAGCGGGGCAAGCTGCTCCCCCGGGAGCGGATCGAGCTGCTGCTCGACCCGGACAGCCCGTTCCTGGAGCTGTCGCCGGTGGCCGCGTACGGCACCGACTTCCCGGTCGGCGCCAGCACGGTGACCGGCATCGGGGTGGTCGAGGGCGTGGAGTGCCTGGTGGTCGCCAACGACCCGACCGTACGCGGCGGCGCCGTGAACCCCTGGGCGCTCGCGAAGACCCGGCGGGCCGGTGAGATCGCCCTGGCCAACCGGCTGCCCATGGTCAACCTGGTGGAGAGCGCCGGCGCGGACCTGCCCACCCAGGCCGAGATCTTCATACCGGGCGGCCGGGTGTTCCGCGACCTGACCCGGCTCTCCGCGGCGAGGATCCCCACGGTCAGCGTGGTCTTCGGCAACGCCACGGCGGGCGGCGCGTACGTGCCGGGCATGTCGGACTACACGATCATGATCCGGGACCGGTCGCAGGTCTACCTGGCCGGGCCACCGCTGGTGAAGATGGCCACCGGCGAGGTCACCGACGACGAGTCGCTGGGCGGGGCGGCCATGCACGCCACGAGGTCCGGCCTGGCCGACTTCCTGGCCGAGGACGAGCGGGACGGCATCCGGCTGGCCCGGCGGTGCGTACGCCGGCTGAACCGGCGCAGGCAGGGGCCACCGCCGCGCAACCCGTCCCCCGCGCCACCCCGGTACGACCCCGACGAGCTGCTCGGCATCGCCAGCGCGGACCTCAAGGTGCCGTTCGACCCGCGCGAGGTGCTGGCCCGGGTGCTCGACGGCAGCGAGTTCGACGAGTTCAAGCCCACCTACGGCACCGCGCTGGTCACCGGCTGGGGCGAGCTGCACGGTTACCCCGTCGGGGTGCTGGCCAACGCCCGGGGCGTGCTGTTCAGCGAGGAGGCGCAGAAGGCCGCCCAGTTCATCCAGCTCGCCAACGCCGCCGACACCCCGCTGGTCTTCCTCCAGAACACCACCGGCTACATGGTCGGCACCGAGTACGAGCAGCGCGGCATCATCAAGCACGGCGCCCTGATGATCAACGCGGTGTCCAACTCGACGGTCCCGCACCTGACGGTCAACCTCGGCGCCTCCTACGGCGCCGGCAACTACGGCATGTGCGGCCGGGCGTACGAGCCGCGGTTCCTGTTCACCTGGCCGAACGCCAAGTCGGCCGTGATGGGGCCGGCGCAGCTCGCCGGTGTGCTCTCCATCGTCGCCCGCCAGGCCGCTGCCGCGCGGGGCCGCGACTACGACGAGGAGTCCGACGCCGCGATGCGCATGATGGTCGAGCAGCAGATCGAGTCGCAGTCCGGAGCGCTCTTCCTCTCCGGCCGGCTCTACGACGACGGGGTGATCGACCCCCGGGACACCCGGACCGTCCTCGGGCTCTGCCTGTCGGCGATCCACAACGGACCGGTGAAGGGCGCCGACGGCTTCGGCGTCTTCCGGATGTGAGGGGTCGAGCCATGATCACGAGGCTGTTGGTCGCCAACCGGGGGGAGATCGCCCGCCGGGTCTTCGCCACCTGCCGCACGCTCGGCGTCGAGACGGTCGCCGTGCACTCCGACGCCGACGCCCGCGCGCCCTTCGTGGCCGAGGCCGACCAGGCCGTCCGGCTGCCCGGCAACACGCCGGCCGAGACGTACCTGCGGATCGACCTGGTCCTGGACGCGGCCCGCCGGTCCGGCGCGGACGCAGTCCATCCGGGCTACGGCTTCCTGGCCGAGAACGCCGAGTTCGCCGCGGCGGTCACCGACGCGGGGCTGATCTGGGTCGGCCCGCCGGCCAAGGCGATCGCCGCGATGGGCGACAAGATGGCGGCCAAGGCGCTGCTCGCCGACGCGGGCGTGCCCATGCTGCACACCTGGACCGAGACCGATCAGGTGACGGACTTCCCGGTGCTGGTCAAGGCCGCCGCGGGCGGTGGCGGCCGGGGCATGCGGGTGGTCCGCGACGCCGCCGGGCTCGCCGAGGCCGTCGCGGGCGCGCGCCGCGAGGCGGCCGCGGCGTTCGGCGACGGCACGGTCTTCATCGAGCGGTACGTCGAACGCGGCCGGCACGTCGAGGTGCAGATCTTCGGCGACAGCCACGGCACGGTGGTGGCTCTCGGGGTGCGCGACTGCTCGATCCAGCGCCGGCACCAGAAGATCGTCGAGGAGGCGCCGGGCGTCCTGCCGCCCGAGGTGCGGGAGCGGCTGCACGAGGCGGCGGTGGCCGCCGGCCGGGCGGTCGACTACGTGGGCGCGGGCACGGTGGAGTTCCTGCTCGCCCCCGACGGGCAGGTCCACTTCCTGGAGATGAACACCCGCCTCCAGGTGGAGCACCCGGTCACCGAGCTGACCACCGGGCTGGACCTCGTGCGGCTGCAACTCCTCGTGGCCGAGGGGGAGCCGCTGCCGCTGACGGCCACCCCACCGGCCGACGGCCACGCCGTCGAGGTACGGCTCTGCGCCGAGGATCCGGCCCAGGGTTACCGCCCGGCCACCGGCACGCTGCACCGGTTCGCGATTCCCGGGGTGGCCGCCGAGTTCGCCCCGGCGAAGGGCCTGCGGCTCGACTCCGGCGTGGTCGACGGCTCCACGGTCGGGGTCCACTACGACTCGATGCTCGCCAAGCTGATCGCCTGGGCGCCCACCCGGGCCGAGGCGGTCCGCGCTCTCGCCGGCGCGCTGGCCCGGGCCGAGCTGCACGGCGTCGTCACCAACCGGGACCTGCTGGTCCGGGTGCTGCGCAGCCCGGAGTTCGGCGCCGCCGACATCGACACCGGCTTCCTGGACCGGCACGACGAGGTCTTCGCCCCGCTGCTCCCGCCGGACCGGCTCCCGCTGGCCGCCCTGGCCGCCGCGCTCGCGTCGGCCGTGCGGCGGCGCGCCGAGGCCACCATGCTGGCCGGGCTGCCGTCCGGGTGGCGCAACGTGCCGGCGTTCCCGCAGGTCGCCCGGTTCGCCGGAGCGGACGGCGCCGAGATCGAAGTTCGGTACCGGCTGGACCGCACGGGAGCGCTCGCCGACTGGTCGGTGTCGGCGGCGGGTGGCGACCCCGGATCCGGCGTCGAGGCGGTGACCCTGGTCGAGGCCGCCCCGGACCGCGTGGTGCTCGACGTCGACGGGGTGCGGCGGGCGTTCCGCGTACACCGCGTGGGGTCGGACGTCTTCGTGGACGGCCCGGACGGGGCGGCGAGCCTCACCGAGCTGCCGCGCTTTCCGCTGCCCACCGCGGAGCCGGCGGCCGGGTCGCTGCTCGCGCCGCTGCCCGGCGCGGTGACCCGGGTGCACGTCGAGGTCGGCCAGCGGGTGAGCACCGGTGACCTGCTGCTGACCCTCGAAGCGATGAAGCTCGAACACCCCGTGCTCGCCCCGGCCGACGGCGTGGTGGCGGAGCTGCCCGTGCCGGCCGGCGGCCAGGTCGACACCGGGGCCGTGCTGGCCGTGGTCAACGCCGACGAGGAGGACCCCCGATGAACTTCGACCTCACCCCCGAGCAGGACCAGCTCCGCGACGCCGTCCGCGCGCTGGGGCGGAAGTACGGCCATGGCTACTTCGTCGAGAAGGCCAAGGCCGGCGCGCACACCACCGAGCTGTGGCAGGAGGCCGGCCGGCTCGGCTACCTGGGCGTCAACATCCCCACCGAGTACGGCGGCGGGGGCGGCGGCATCACCGAGCTGGCCATCGTCTGCGAGGAGCTGGCCGCGGCCGGCTGCCCTCTGCTGCTGCTCGTGGTCTCGCCGGCCATCGCGGCCACCGTCATCAACAAGCACGGCACCGACGAGCAGCGCAAGCGCCACCTGCCCGGCCTGGCCGACGGCTCGCAGAAGATCGTGTTCGCGATCACCGAGCCGGAGGCCGGGTCGAACTTCCACCGGCTCGGCACGGTGGCCCGCCGCGACGGCGACGACTGGCTGCTCACCGGCCGGAAGTGCTACATCTCCGGCGTCGACGAGGCCGGGCACGTGCTGGTCGTGGCACGTACCGAAGACGCGTCCACCGGGAAGCTCAAGCCGGCGCTGTTCATCGTGCCGACCGACGCACCCGGACTGGAGAGGTCCAAGCTGGACATGGAGATCCTGTCCCCGGAGAACCAGTTCCTGCTCTACCTGGACGACGTCCGGCTGCCCGCCGACGCGCTGGTCGGCGAGTCCCTCGACGCCGGGCTGCCGGCACTCTTCTCCGGCCTCAACCCCGAGCGGATCACCATCGCCGCGATGGGCGCCGGCACCGGCCGGTACGCCATCGAACGGGCCAGCGGGTACACCGCCACCCGGACGGTGTGGGGCGGGAAGAGCATCGGCTCGCACCAGGGCGTCGCCCACCCGCTCGCCCACGCGGCGGTGCAGGTCGAGCTGGCCCGCCTGATGATCCACAAGGCGGCCACCCTCTACGACGCCGGGCGCGACCTGGAGGCCGGCGTCGCCGGCAACATGGCCAAGTACGCGGCCGGCGAGGCCGCCGCGCTCGCCGTGGACACCGCCGTCCAGGCGCTCGGCGGTGCCGGCATGACCACCGAGTACGGCGTGGCCACCCTGCTCGGCGCGGTCCGCGCCGGCCGGATCGCCCCGGTCAGCCGCGAGATGATCCTCAACTTCGTCGCCCAGCACGTGCTGGGCCAGGACAAGTCCTACTGAGCCCGGTGAGCGCCGGCGCCCGGCACCCCTGGTCAGGGCGCCGGGCGACGGCGGCGGCTCAGGAGGTGGCGATCCGGTCGAACTTCTCCCACGGGCCGATCGCCGTCCGGTTGGCGATGAGCGGCTTGGTGCCCGCGTTCTCCGCCACCACATACCGGCCGTTGGCGTTGGCCCGGAGGCTGATGCTGCCGTCCGCGTTGGTGATGATGGTGAACTTCTCCCACGGGCCGACCGCCGTCCGGTTGGCGATCAGCGGCTTGGCGCCCCCGCTCTCCGCGACCACGTAGCGGCCGTTGGCCCGCGACTTGAGGGCCACGAAGCCGCCGCCCGCGTCGACCACGTCGAACTGCTCCCACAGGCCGATGGAGGTGCGGTTGGCGATGAGGGGCTTGGCACCGGCGCTCTCGGCCACGACGTAGCGGCTGTTGATCCGCGCGCGCAGGGCGATCGGGGCGGCGACCGCCGGGGCTCCGGTGAGCCGGGTCAGGGCCGCGTAGTCGCCGTTGAACACGTTCTGGCTGTAGTTGGCGGGCTTGCTGGCGTCACCGGCGGCGTACTGCCAGATGGTCTCCGTCGTCCAGCCGGCCGGCAGGGGCGGACGGGTGGTGGTGTAGCCGGCGATGTCCAGCGGGTTGGCGCCGAAGGTGGCATTGTTGCCGGTGCACGGGTTCCAGTAGTTGGTGTTCGTGTAGATCATCACGGGCCGCCCGATGCGGACCTTGACCTGGTCGGTGAAGGACTTGATCCAGGCGGACATCTCCGTCGTGGTCAGCCCGTAGCAGGTCGGCGCGCCGGACCAGTAGGGCCACTCGATGTCCACCATGGGCACCAGCGTCTGGCTGTCCTTGGCGAACTTCGCGTTGTCGACGAAGAAGTTCGCCTCGGTGACCGGGTCGCGCCCGTCCGGGCGGGCGAAGTGGTAGGCGCCCACGAGCAGGCCGGCCGCCTTGGCCGCCGCGTAGTCCTCGGCGAAGTAGGGATTGCGGTACGTCTGCCCCTCGGTCGCCTTGACGTACGCGAACTTGTAGCCGTTGGCCGCCACACCCGGCCAGTCGATCGGCCCGAGATTGTGGTCGTGGCTGGAGACGTCGATGCCGCGGATCGCGTAGCCGGCCGGCGTGGTGGCGCTCGTGGATGCCGAGGCGGTGCGCGCACCGGGCTTGACGCCGGCGTTCGCCCGGCCACCGCCGTCGGGAGCGGAGCCGGCCGCACTGACCGGCTGCGACATGCCGAACGCCGTGCCGAGCGCGAGCCCGGCGGACACCAGAACAGAGATCAGTCTTCGGGACATGGAGGTCGGGATCTCCTCGGTCGGGAGGTCGAGGGCCGCCGGTCGCCCAGGCGCGGATCACGGCGGCGGAACACCCTCGCGTTCGGGCCGGGGGTATCGGCCGGAGCGGGGTTCGGCGGTACTCTAACCCGCCGCACCGGCCTTCCGGTGTCCCGAACGCTCGGCGTTCCGACCGTCCACCGGGTCAGGGCCTGGGGTGCGGCGGGTGCCCGATCACCCGCCGCGTCCATGACTCTAGGGATCACGGCCATCCGGAGTCGTCCGTCAAACGCGGGCAGAAGCGACAGATTGCCGATTGATGTAACGAGATTGTCTTGATCGGCGCTTTAAGCAGCCCTCCGGAGTAGAGGGTGACCGGCTGCGCGGGCCTTCTGACGGGAAGCCGTCCGGGTCCGGCGGTTGACAGTTCGGGACCCTGGGCCATGCTTGTCGGGTGAGTTCGTTCCCGAAGCCCGATGCGCGGGTCAAGGCCGTCGTCGCGTCGCTGGCGGCGGTGGCGGCGCTGGTGACGTTGGTGGTGTGGCGCCCGGCCGGCATCCTGTCGGTGGTGCTGGCCCTGGTCTGCGTGCTGCTCGGCATGATCGCCGGGGTGGCGGTCACCGCCGCCCGGCAGGCGCCGCCCCGCGTCGACGCCCCGAGCGACGAATGGCCGGTCCCCGCCCCGTACGGAGTGGACGCCGACACGCTGGAGGCGATCGACCCCCGGGCGGTCCGGCAGCTCCGCACGCCGGCCGGTGGCTACGCGGGTGACGCCGACACGTTGGAGGCACTCGATCCGCGAGCGGTGCGGGACCTGCGGGCGGCCGGCGGCCACCCGGGCGACGCCGACACCCTGGCCGCACTCGACCCGCGGGCGGTACGGCAGCAGCGGGCGGCGAACGGGATCAGCGACCGGTGAGGGTCGGCACGGCCAGCGCGTCCACGCCCCGCCCTGCCAGGCACCGGTAGGTGCGGTCGAGGTCCGTCGCGGCCGGCGGCAGCACCTCCAGATTCCAGCCGGTCACCTGCCGGATTCCGCTGACCAGCTGGAACGTGCTGACGCTGCAGACCTGCTGGACGGCCGGGTCGGCGAGCACGGCGCCGTGGCCCGCCCCGGCCAGCGCGGCCGGCAGGTCGCCCTGGGCGTAGGTCTCCCACGTGTGCCGGCCGTCGCAGGGCACCTGGGTCGCCTCGGCCTGGTTGCGGCGCAGGCGTACCGGGCCGTAACACTCCAGTTCGGACGCACACCGGGCACCCGCCGGCAACCGGGCGTCACCCGCCGCGCAGCCGGGCGCGACCTTCGCTCCGGCCCCGCTGGCCACCGGAGTCGGCGACACCACGGTCGGCCCACCGTCGGCCAGCCAGGCACCGGCCCCGGCCGAGGCGGCGAGCGCGAGCACACCCGCCCCGCCGAGGAACCAGCGCCGCGGCCAGCGCCGGCCGCGGGCCGGCACGGTCGGGTGGGTGTCGTCCGAAGGCGGGCGCGGGCTCGGCTGGCCGGAGCGCGTCAGCGGGTGGCCGCCCGTGGTGGAGCCGCCGCTGAACGGAGGCCCCGGATAGGGCGCACCGCTCACCGGCGCGGCGCCCGGGTCCAGCGGGAGTGCGGCGAGCATGCCGCGCAGCTCGACGGCCGAGGGACGCTCGCCCGGGTCGTTGGCCATGCCCAGCCGCAGCACGTCGACCAGTTCGTCGGGCACACCGGGCAGGCCGGGGATCGGCTGCTGGAACATCTCCAGCACGGTGACGAGGCTCGGGTTGCGCTCGGACTGCCAGCGCGGCGGGCGGCCGTGCATCACCGCGTAGAGGGTGGCGCAGAGCGCGTAGACGTCGACGGCCGGACTGGGCGGGCTGTGGCTGAACATCTCCGGCGGCGCGTAGGCCGGTGTGAGCACCTCCAGGGTGACCGACGCGTCGCGCACCTCGGCCAGCACCGCCAGCCCGAAGTCGGCCAGCACCGCCGGGTTGAAGTGCGAGTAGAGGATGTTGGCGGGCTTGACGTCCCGGTGCAGCACCCCGGCCGCATGCGAGTGGGCCAGCGCGTCGGCGATCTTCACACCGAGGTCGCGGGCCTCCGCCGCCCCCAGCGGACGCCGGCGCATCCGCTCCGCGTACGAGCCGTCGCAGAGCTCCATGATCAGGTAGGGGTGCTGGTCGACGGTGACCCCGACGTCGAAGAGGTCCACGACGTGCGGGTGGGAGGACATCTTTCCGGCGGCCCGCGCCTCGCGCAGGAACCGGGCCTGGTCCCGATCGCTGTCCAGCGTGCGGTTCTCCACCTTGACCGCGACCTCGCGCCCCACCGAGATCTGGGTGGCCCGGTAGACGGTGGCGTAGCCACCCCGGGCAAAGACCTCCAGGTCGGTCAGACCGGGCACGATGGGCAGCCGCAGGGCACCGGGCGGGGTCTCGGTCACGACTCGAAAATACCCAATGGTTCCGGTCGCTCAGTGCACCGCGTCGGTGGCCGGAACCGGGCCCGGCCCCGGCACGGCGTCGTCAGCAGCGGCCGGCCGGCCCGGCCCGGTGGCCGCCCGGCGGGCGTCCCACCACAGGCCGACGGCGGTCGCGACCGCGCCCAGGCCCTCCCAGGCGGCGACCCCGAAGAACCGGTCCGGTGCGACGTCGGAGAGCACCGCGATGCTGAAGACCGTGAAGGTCACCAGCCGGAACCAGACGGTGAACCGGTAGAACGGCCGCCACTCGGTGACCACCGCGAGCAGGTAGTAGACGCCCATGTTGAACGAGGCCATCGACGACGCGGTCAGGAACGTCCCGGTGTAGTCACCGGAAGCGCGTTCGGCCGGCACCTCGAAGCCGAGCAGGCGGAGCTGGGCCTCCGGCCAGATCAGCCCCAGCGCGCCGAGCAGCAGCGCCAGAAGCCCGAAGACCGCGATCGTCCAGCCGGCGCCCGAGCGCGGCAGCCTCATCGTCCCTCCCACCCGCGGCCGTCGGCGTGGACGGCCCTCGCCCCCACGCTAACCGCCCCCTACGACGGACACATCCCCGGAACCGGCAGAACCGGCGGCGGGATCAACTCCCGGCGAGACGGACGCGCCGGCGGAATCAGCTTCCGGCGAGACGGACGCGCCGGCGGAATCAGCTTCCGGCGAGACGAACGCGCCGGCGGAATCAGCTTCCGGCGAGACGAACGCGGAGGGCGTCGGCCACGGCCCGTTCACTGCGCTGCTCGGTGGCGTACGCCAGCCGCACCGCCTCCTCGGCGCTGGCCAGCGCCTCGGCCGGACGGCCGCAGGCGGCGAGCGCCTCGGCCAGCACCATCCGCGCGACGACCTGGCTGCGGACGTCCTCGGCCGGGGCGGACACCGCCCGCTGCGCCCAGTCCAGCGCCTGTTCCCGCTGGCCGTGGGCGAGCAGCGCGGACGCGTAGCGGGCCATGGTCTGCCGGCGGGAGAAGAGCAGCGACGGGGTGTTGGCGGCGGTGGTGGCCACCGGGGCGAGCAGCCCGACCGCGGTCGCGGAGTCGCCGGCGGCGAGCCGGGCCATGGCGAGGAGCACCCGGGGCGCGACCTGGGCGGGCGCCTGCGGGTTGTGCGGTTCCACGGTGGTCAGCACCGACCGGGCCTCCCGCTCGGCCGTCTCGGCGTCACCCATGTCCAGTGCCACGAAGCCGCGCAGCGTCCCGGCCATCCCGGTGAGCAGCGGGTGCGCCGTCCGGTCGGCGTACGTGAGGGCGTCGGTGACCAGGTCGGCGGCATGTTCCGGCTCGCCCAGGCCGCGCGCCACCACCCCGCGCACGACCAGCGCGAAGCCCTGCCCCCAGTCGTCGCCGACCTCGGCGAAGTCCCGGTACGCGCGGCGCGCCGCCCGGTCCGCCTCGCCCAGCTCGCCCAGCTCCGCGGTGGCGTACGCCTCGACGGCACGGAGGGTGCCCACCGCCCACGCCTCGCCGACCCGCTCGCCGAACGGCAGGAACACCTGCGCCATCCGGCACGCCTCGCGGAGCCGGCCGGCGAGCAGCCGGGCGAACGCGGTCGTGCCGCGCAACCAGGCCCGCCCGTACGGGTCCTTCAGCTCGGCGAAGAGCCGGGCGGCCCGGCCGAGCACCGCGTCGGTGCCGGCGAAGTCGCCCCGGGTGGTGGAGACCCAGGCCAGGTTCTGCAACGACCAGGCCTGCCCGCGCGGGTCCTTGGCGGCGAGGCTGACCTGGTAGGAGGCGGCCAGCCGGCTGCTCGCCTGGCCCAGCCGGCCGGCGATGAAGTCGGCCATGCCGAGCCGGCGCATCGCCGAGGCGCGCATGGTCGGCAGGTTGGCCGCCGTGGCCACCTGCAACGCCTCCTGCCAGCTCCGCTCGGCCCGGGCGGCGTCACCCAGCGTCTGGTGGGCCTGCCCGGCCAGCAGCAGGGCGCTGGTCCGGGTGGCCGCCGCGTCCCCGGCGTTGGCGGCGATCTTCTCGGCGAAGGCGAGCGCGTCGGCCGGGCGGCCGATCTGGAGCAGCGCCCGGGCGTGCACCACCCGGTCGGCCATCGGCAACCCGTCGCGGGCCAGTTCGGCGGCGCGTTCGGCGTACTCGACGGCCATCGCCGGCTCCCCCGACCGCAGGGCGCGGCGGGCGGCCCGCCCGAGCGCGGCGACGCCGAGCGGTGCCACCGCCCGGGCCGGCGCGTCCGGCCGGAGCTTGACCGCGTCGGCGAGCGCGGCGGCCCGCTCGACGTGCTCGGCGACGAAGTCGTCCCGGGCGGACTCGGTGAACCCGCCGGGCGGCACGGCAGTGCCTTCGGCGCTCTCCGGGGCGGCCCAGCGGGCCAGCGCGGCGTGCCGCTCGGCCAGCTCGGCCTTGCTCACCCCGGCGTACGCGGCCTCCCGCATCAGCGGGGTGGCGAAGGCGAACCCGGTGCGGGTGCGGTGCAGCATGCGGCGCTGCAACAGTTCCTCGACGGCCCGGTCCAGCTCGACCGCGGCCACCGCGGCGGGCCGGCCGTCTCGCCCGACGCGCTGCTCGCGCAGCGCCTCCAGCGCGCCGTCGGGCACGGTGTCGCCGACGACCGCGGCGTCCCGCAGCACCGAGCGGGCGTCCGGCGGCAGCGCGTCGATACGCGCCGCGAGCACGGCCGCCAGGTCGCGGGAGAGGAGCCGGCTGCCCAGCGAGCCGGGCGCGAGCCGCCAGCCGACGTTGGCGTCCCGCCCCGGGCCGGCGGTCAGCGCGCCGCGCTCCATGAGCAGGGTGACCAGCTCGGCCAGGTAGAACGGGTTGCCCTGAGCGGTGGCGAGCAGCCGGTCCGCGTCGGCGGACGACAGCTTGCCGCCGCCCAGATAGCTGGTGAGCAGCCGGGACGCGTCGGCGCCACGCAGCGGGGGCAGCGCGTGCACCTCGGCGTCCGCGACCCGGGTCAGCGCGCCGGCGGTCCGCACCAGCTCGGGCCGGCCGAGCAGCAGCACAAGCACCGGGCCGCCGAGCCGGTTGAGGGTCAGCGCGAGCGCCTTGATCGTCTCGGCGGTGGCGTCATGCAGGTCGTCGACCACGATCACCAGCGGCGCCTCCCGGGCGAGCGCGCTGAGCAGCTCGGCGACCGCGTTGGGCACCGCCTCGGCGTCCGGCGGCGGCGACGCCGCGTTCCACTCGCCGTTCTCGGTGGCGGCGGGCAGTTCGGCGTACCCGAGCAGGGCCAGGAGCTGGTCCACGGCGAGCGGGGGCACCTCGCCGGGGAGCCGGCCGAGGCGCTGCCCGAGCCGGCGCAACCGCTCCTCGACGGCCGGACGGGTGAGCGCGGTGGCGGCGTCGTTGGGCAGGCCGACGGCTGCCCGGACCAGGTCGGCCAGGGGGGCGAGCCGGCGCCGCTCGCCGAACGCGGCGCAGCGGACGGAGAGCACCCGGGCGCCGGTGTGCGCGGCGTACCGGCCGGCGCCGACGTCGTAGCCGGCGGCGAGGCGCTCCACCTCGGCGGCGAACCGGGACTTGCCGATCCCCGCCTCGGCGGTCATCAGCAGCACCCGGGGCTCGCCCCGGTCGATCACCTCGGCGAGCCGGCCGGCGACCCGGCCGATCTCGGTCTCCCGGCCCACGAAGGGCGCCTCGTCGCCGAGGCCGGACCGGGTGCCCGGCGCGTCCAGCAGGCCCAGCAGCTCGTACGCCTCGACCGGCTCGCGCTTGCCCTTGAGCCGCAGCGGGCGCAGCGCCCGCCAGGAGGCGACGTGCCGGGTGGCGGCTGAGGTGCGGGCGCCCGCGTAGATCGCGCCCACGGCGGCGGCGTCGGCGAGCCGGGCCGCCGTGTTCACCGTGTCGCCGATGACCGTGTACTCGATCGCGGCCTGGATGCCGGCGATCACGTCGCCGGTGTTCAGCCCGACCCGCAGGCCGAGCGGCGCGCCGCCGCCCCGCTCGTCGTCGAGCACCCGCCGGACCGCCCGCTGCATGGAGAGCGCGGCCCGGACGGCACGCTCGGCGTCGTCCTCGTGCGCCACCGGCGCACCGAAGACCGCCATGATCCCGTCGCCGGTGAGCTTGTCGACGTGGCCGCCGAAGGTCTTGACGGCGCCCGCCAGGGCGGCCAGCACCCGGTCGGTGACCGCGCCGACCCGTTCCGGGTCCAGGTCCTCCGACCAGGAGGTGAAATCGGAGAGGTCGCCGAAGAGCACGGTGACCACCCGCCGCTCGGCGGCGGGCAGCGTGGCGGCCGCCGGCAGCGCGGCGCCGCAGTTGTGGCAGAACCGCGCGCCGGGCACGGCGACGGTTCCACACACCGGGCACGTCACGGCTGCTCCAACCCCGCACCCCCGGCGCCGGATTCCCGGGGCGTCACCCCGAGGTACTCCAGCTGGGCCCGGACCGACCACTCGGCGGCCCACCACAGGGACCGGTCGACGTCCGCGTAGACCCGCTCGACCACCTCCGGCGCGGTGGTCGCGCCCGCGGCGACCGCCGCGCGGACCTGGTCGAGCCGGGCCCGCCGGTGGGCCAGGTAGAACTCGGCCGCCACGCCGCAGTCGGCAAGCGCCGGGCCGTGTCCCGGCAGCGCCGGGATCCCGCGGTACGTGGCGAGCACTTCCAGGCTCGACAGGTAGTCGCCGAGGTGCCCGTCCGGGTGGGCGACCACGGTGGTGCCCCGCCCCAGGATGGTGTCGCCGGTGAGCACGACGCGCTGGTCGCCGTGCCCGACCAGGAAACAGACCGAGTCGGCGGTGTGCCCGGGGGTGGACAGCAGGCGGATCTCCAGGCCGGCGTCGAGCGCGGTGTCCGGGGTCAGCGGCGTGCCGCCCACGGTGTGCGCCGGGTCGACGGCGAGGACCGGCGCCCCGCCGAGCAGCTCACTGAGCCGCGGCGCGCCCTCGGTGTGGTCGGCGTGCCCGTGGGTGATCAGCACGAAGCCGACCGGGCCGTGCGCGGCGAGCGCGGCCAGGTGCTCCTCGTCGGCCGGACCGGGGTCGACCACCACGGCCCGCTCGGCGCCCGGGGCGCGCAGCACCCAGGTGTTCGTGCCGTCGAGCGTCATCGGCCCCGGGTTCGGGGCGCGCACCAGCGTCACCCACCCCGGCAGCTCGTCCGCGAGAGCCCCTGCGGCTCCGGTCACAGCGCCCATGGCAGCGATCGTACGACCCCGCCCGCCACTCCCCGCGATCTTGCGGTGCCACCAGGGGTTATGTCCCCTTGCGGGGGCGTCTGCCCACCGGCATCCGCAAGATCGCGGGTGCGCGGCGTCAGGCGACCTCGACGATGACCTCGACCTCGACGGGGGCGTCGAGCGGAAGCTCGGCGACGCCCACCGCACTGCGCGCGTGCCGGCCGGCCTCGCCGAAGACGGCGCCGAACAGCTCGGAGGCGCCGTTGACCACGGTGGGCTGGCCGGTGAAGCCGGGCGCGCTGGCCACGAAGCCGGTCAGCTTCACGATCTTGACCACGTTCTCCAGCCCGACCAGCGAGTCGATCGCGGCGAGCGCGTTCAGCGCGCACCGCTGCGCCAGGTCCTTCGCCTGGTCGGCGGAGACGCCGTTGCCGACCTTGCCGGTGGCGAGCAGCTTGCCCTCGGCGAGCGGGAGCTGGCCGGAGACGTAGACGTGCTGCCCCGACTGGACGGCCGGCACGTAGCTGGCCAGCGGCGACGCCACCTCGGGCAGGGTCAGGCCGAGTTCCGCGAGCTTCGCGTGCGGTCCGTTGCTCATCGCCTCAGCCCTTCGGACGCTTCAGGTAGGCGACGAGCTGCTCCGGGTTCGGGCCGGGAACCACGGAGACCAGCTCCCAGCCGTCCTCGCCCCAGTTGTCGAGGATCTGCTTGGTCGCGTGGACCAGCAACGGGACGGTGGCGTATTCCCACTTCTGCATCGGGTGAAGGCTCCCTTGCCTGGCATGGACTTCGGTCAGGCACAGCCTACGGTCCGGCGCCGCTACGGGGACGCGGGACGCTGGTCGGGCGCAGCGGGCGGTTCACCGCAGGGGCCCTCGTGCTCGTACCGCTGGGGGCACCGGGTGCGGTCGGGCAGCAGCAGATCGCAGAAGACCCGGTGGCGGTTGTTCTGGTCGTCGGCCGTGGAGACCGTGGTCTCGCCGGCGTCCAGCTCGCCGAGGAAGCCCAGCGAGGTGGCCACGGTGCCGGCGAGCGCGGTGGCCGCCGCCAGGTCGGGGACGCGGACGGGCAGGTGGATGACGTAGCCGGGCTCCTCCTCGTCCCGGCTCCGCCCGGCCGGCCGGACCAGGACGCGGAGCACCTCCGCCGGCGGGCGGTAGGACCGCTCGTTGACCGGCCCTCCCGCGCCGGGCCCCTCGGCGTCGCCGGGCCGGCCCGCCCGTTCGCCGGGGGGAAAGTGGGCTCGGGGAATGTTCTCCGCGTCGCGCATCCAGCTGCCTCCGGGCCTCGTGCCTGTTCACCGTCACCATCCGGCTCGGAAACGTCGCCGGCCGGGCCCCCGCCTCGCGACGAACGTAGGACCTGCGGCAAGTCCCGACAACGGGACGCGCACGCCCGGCCACGTGGAGTCACATATGCGACACATCGTCGATCGGGAGAGCGGCGGCGGCTTCACGTCCGGCGCGGGGCGTACGCGGGGCTGGCAAGCCGCCCGCCGACCGCTACCCTTCCGGTCTGGACGAGCCACCCCGCGCTCGCCCGCCACGCTCGATCACGTGTCCGTCGCCTCGGGCGGCGTCGGCGCGCCGCACCCCGGGGGAAGACATGACCCAACCGCCCATCGGTGGCGCCGCCGGCTCGCCCGGTGGTCCCGCCCACCCGGAGCCGCCCGCCGGCGCCACGCCGGCCCCCGGTGCCCTGCCCGCGCCCGGCTACCCGCCGTACCCCCAGCCGGTGGCTCCGAAGAAACGGCGCGGCCTGCTGATCGCCTCGATCGTGCTGGCTGCGGCGATCCTGCTCTGCGGTGGTGGCGCCACCGCCGCGTTCCTCACCCTGCGGCAGGCCGAGGACGGCCAGGGCGCCAAGGAGCCGGCGGTCGCGGTGGACGGCTTCCTCACCGCGGTCTACAAGGACCAGGACCCCCGCGCGGCGGCCACCTTCGTCTGCTCGTCGTCACGCGACGACAAGAAGATCGCCGCCAAGGTCGCCGAGGTGCGGAAGTACGCCGGGCAGTACCAGAACGCGCGGTTCCGGTGGACCACCCCGAAGGTCGACAACCAGACCGGGGACCGCGCCACGGTCAGCACCCGGGTCACCATGACCACGGCCGACGAGAAGGTGGCCGACCAGGAGCTGCGCTTCACGGTGGTGCGGAAGACGGGTTGGTGGGTCTGCGAGGTCGCGTGAGCGCGGCGGCTGGTTAGGCTCGACGGGTGGCAGCGACTGAGCAGCCGGCCGAGTCCGCCGGCAGATGGCCGGCCCGCCTGCACGTGGTGACCGGCAAGGGCGGCACGGGCAAGACGAGCGTGGCGGCGGCGCTGGCCCTCGGGCTGGCCGCCGGCGGCCGGCGCACCCTGCTGGTCGAGGTGGAGGGGCGGCAGGGCATCGCCCAGCTCTTCGGCACCGACCCGCTGCCCTACGAGGAGCGGCACCTGACCGACGCCCCGGGCGGCGGCGAGGTGCGCGCCCTGGCGGTGGACGCCGAGGAGGCGCTCCTCGAGTACCTGGACATGTTCTACAAGCTCGGCGCGGCCGGCCGCGCGCTGCGCAAGCTGGGCGCCATCGACTTCGCCACCACCATCGCCCCGGGCCTGCGGGACGTGCTGCTCACCGGCAAGGTCAAGGAGGCGACCACCCGGACCAGCGGGCAGCGCCGCGCGTACGACGCCGTGGTGCTGGACGCGCCGCCGACCGGCCGGATCGGCCGTTTCCTCAACGTCACCGCGGAGACCGCCCGGCTGGCCAAGGTCGGCCCGATCAAGACCCAGAGCGAGGGGGTCTCCGCGCTGCTCCGATCGCCGATGACCGCGGTGCACGTGGTCACGCTGCTGGAGGAGATGCCGGTCCAGGAGACCGTCGACGCGATCGCCGAGCTGACCAAGCTCGGCTTCCCGGTCGGCCGGGTGATCGTGAACGGGGCCCGGCCCCCGGTGCCGGCCGGCCGCACGGTGACCGGCGCCGAGCTGAAGCGCGGGCTGGCCGCCGCCGGCCTGCCGACCGACGCGCGGACCGTGGCCGGCCTCGCCGCCGAGGCCCGTGACCAGCAGGTACGCCGGGAGCTGGAGGATTCGCTCCGCGCCGAGCTGGTGGAGCTGGGTCTTCCCCTGACCGAGCTGCCGCTGCTGCCCGGCGGGGTCGACCGGGCGGGGCTGGAGACGCTGGCCGAGACGCTCGTCCGGGCGGATTGACTCACACCTGCGGCCGGCACGGAGCAGAGAGACCCTCGAGACCGATACGCTCGATTGGTGCCTTCCGAAGACGCGGCGCCACCGCTGGACGTCGACCAGATCCTCGCCGATCCGGGCGTACGGATCGTGGTCTGCTGCGGGGCGGGCGGAGTGGGCAAGACGACCACCGCGGCGGCCCTGGCGTTGCGGGCGGCCGAGCAGCACGGCCGGCGGACGGTGGTGCTCACCATCGACCCGGCCCGCCGGCTGGCCCAGTCGCTCGGCCTGACCGAGCTGGACAACACCCCGCGCCAGGTCAAGGGGATCGACGTCGAGTCCAGCGGCGGCCAGCTGCACGCCATGATGCTCGACATGAAGCGCACCTTCGACGACGTGGTGCTCCAGCACACCGATCCGGCGAAGGCGGCGGAGATCTTCGCCAACCCCTTCTACCAGGCCATGAGCTCCACCTTCGCCGGCACGCAGGAATACATGGCCATGGAGAAGCTGGGCCAGCTGCACGCCCGGGGCGAGTGGGACCTCATCGTGGTGGACACCCCGCCGTCCCGCTCGGCGCTCGACTTCCTGGACGCGCCGGCCCGGCTCTCCCGCTTCCTCGACGGGCGGATGCTGCGGCTGCTGCTCGCCCCGGCCCGCAGCGGTGGGCGGAGCATGTTCAGCCTCGTGACGGCCAGCTTCGGGATGTTCTCGAAGGTCGTGCAGAAGGTGATCGGCGCGCAGTTGCTCACCGACCTGTCCGGCTTCGTCGCCGCGCTGGATTCGATGTTCGGCGGTTTCCGGCAGCGGGCCGAGCAGACGTACCGGATCCTTCAGGCCCGGGAGACGGCGTTCCTGCTGGTCGCGGCGCCGGAGCCGGACGCGGTCCGGGAGGCCGCCTACTTCGCCGGCCGGCTGCGTGCCGAGCGGATGCCGCTGGCCGGCCTGGTGCTCAACCGGGTGCACCGGCCGGCGGTGCCGGACCTGTCCGCGGCGGACAGTCTGGCCGCCGCGGAGCGGCTGGCCGGTGCGGGCGGGCACGAGGGCACCGCCGAGGTGCTGCGGGCGCACGCCGCGCTGGCCCAGCAGGCGGCACGCGAGGAGCAGGTGGCGGCCCGGTTCACCGGTGAGTTCCCGGCGGTGCCGGCGGTGTCGGTGACGGCGCAGCCCGCCGACGTGCACGACGTCGACGGGCTGCGGACGATCGGCGAGGCGATCAGCCGGCGCTGAGCGGCGCGGCCGACCGGCGCGTCGGTCAGTTGGCCGTGGTCACGAGGACCTTGTCCCGGCCGGCCTTCTCCTTGGCGTTCTTCCTCATGGCCGCCTCGAACATCTTCCGCCAGCTGGTGACCTGCGGGTGACGCCGCAGCAACGCCCGGCGTTCGCGTTCGGTCATGCCACCCCACACGCCGAACTCGATCCGGTTGTCGAGCGCGTCGGCCAGGCACTCGTACCGAACTGGGCAGCTCCGGCAGATCCTCTTCGCCACGTTCTGTTCGGCGCCCTGTACGAACAACGCGTCCGGGTCCCCGTTCTGACACGCCGCCAGTGACGGCCAGTCAGTGATCATGCCCATCTGTACACGTCCCCCCTTGCAGTACCTACCGACTTCGCGCGACCAGCCGTCGAATTCCCCCCGGTCGTCCGGGCCGGCCTCCCCAGGGCGGCGCGGACGACGTGTGGCTGCTGTCGCCGCCACCATCATGCTGTGTAGTCGCCTGATTACGCAACGTTGTCGGCGAAATCCATCATTCCGGACACTCCCGGCTTCCCGGGCTTTCGCCCGCCGTCTACCCCGCCGGAGTGGGTGAAAACGCTGCGCCACTCCCCCGTTCGGAGGAGACTTCTGCCAGGTTTCACGCAACCACGCACCGGGGTTCGTGCGTTTAGCACAACGAGGCCGGCGCGCGCAGGAAATGGGGAAACTTCCCCGCGCGCCCCTCGTTCCCTACTCGCGTACCCTGTCGAGGTGACCTGGATGCGGAAACGTGACCACAACGTGCTGACCAACGCCGCATCGCTACTCATCTGTGGCCTGTTGGCCGGCGTGGTGGTCGCAGCGGCGGCCTTCCCCGCGGTGGCGATGTCCGGACTGGCCGCCAAGGCCGGCGCCGAAACCTTCGGGGCGCTCCCCACGGAACTGACGGTGGCGCGGTCTCCGCAGATCACCTACCTGATGGCGTCCGACGGCAAGACGCCGCTGGCCACCATGTACGACGAGAACCGGCGCGACGTGAAGCTCAAGGACATCGCGCCGATCATGCAGAAGGCCATCGTCGCGGCCGAGGACCACGACTTCTACAAGCACAACGGCGTGGACCTCAACGGCGTGGCCCGGGCGTTCGTCAACAACCAGTCCGGGACGAACTCGCGGCAGGGCGCGTCGACGCTCACCATGCAGTACGTCCGCCTGGCCATCTCCTACTCGGCCACCCACCCGGCCGACGTGGTCGCGGCGACCGAGGACACCAGCGCCCGCAAGCTGCGCGAGATGCGCTACGCGCTCCAGATCGACAAGGAGCTCTCCAAGGACGAGATCCTGGAGCGCTACCTGAACATCGCGGCCTTCGGCAACGGCGCGTACGGCATCTACGCCGCCAGCCAGGTCTACTTCAACAAGCCGCCGAGCAAGCTCGACATCCAGGAGTCGGCGTTGCTCGCCGGTCTGGTGAAGGCGCCGACGGCGTTCGACCCCACCACCACGGGCGGCTATCAGGACGCGGTGGACCGGCGCAACTACGTCATCGACAACATGGTGCAGATCGGCGCCATCACGAAGGAGCAGGCCGACCAGGCCAAGCAGATCAAGCTCAGAGTGGCGAAGAAGCGCACCCCGAACGGCTGCGTCGCCACCAACACCCGCTCCTGGGGCTTCTTCTGCGACTACTTCTACCGCTGGTGGCTCCAGCAGGAGACCTTCGGCTCCACCTCCTACGACCGGGAGCGGCGGCTGAAGAGCGGCGGCTACACCATCACCACCACGCTCGACGTGCAGGCGCAGAAGGGCGCCGACAAGGCGGTCCGCAACCAGTTGAGCGAGAGCAGCACGGCGGCCCGGATGGTGGCCGTCGTCGAGCCGGGCAGCGGCCGGGTCCGCGCCATCGCGGTCAACCGCAACTTCAAGCTCGACGACCCGGACCATCCGCAGAACAAGATTTCCAGCGACCCGAAAAAGGCCAAGAAGAAGATCCGGGGCAGCCGGCCGAACACGGTCAACCCCCTGATCAGCGGTGGCGGCGGCATCACCGGCTACCAGGCCGGCTCGACCTTCAAGATGTTCACGCTGGTGGCGGCCCTGGAGAAGGGCTACCCGCTCAGCTACACCATCAACGCCCAGGAGCAGTTCAAGTCGGAATACATCATCGACTCGGGCAACCCGGCCGCCTGCAAGGGCACCCACTTCTACTGCCCGCAGAACGCCGCGAAGTCGATGGCCGGTGTGCACAACATGTGGAGCGCCTTCGGCGCTTCGGTCAACACCTTCTTCGTGGAGCTCCAGCAGCGGGTCGGCGCGGAGAACGTGGTGAAGGCCGCGCAGAAGCTCGGCATCACCTTCCGGGCGTCCAACGACGCCGCGTTCGCCGCGAACAAGGACGCCGCGCACCAGTGGGGCGCGTTCACCCTGGGCGTCTCGCAGACCACTCCGCTGGAGCTGGCCAACGCGTACGCCACCCTGGCGGCGGACGGGAAGTACTGCGAGCCGATCCCGGTGCAGGAGATCCGGGGCCCGGACGGCGACAAGCTGGACATCGCCAACCCGCACTGCGAGCAGCGGATCAGCACCGAGGTGGCCCGGGCCGCCGTGGACGCGGCGCGCTGCCCGGTGGGTGACCACTCGTCGACCTCGAAGTGCAAGAACGGCACCGCGGGCAACGTCCGCGGGATCGTCAACGCCCCGGTGGCCGGCAAGTCCGGCACCACCGACGGGGACAAGACCTCGGCCCTGGTCGCCATGACCAAGCAGTACGCGGTGGCCGGCATCGAGGCTGACCCGGACTGGCCGCAGACCACCCAGCGGATGCGGCACAACGAGGTGCCGTGGGGCATCAACCCGGCGGTCTACCAGACGCTGCGGGACGCCATGAAGGGCAAGGAGCGAATCAACTTCACCCCGCCAAGCGGGAAGATCATCGAGGGCGACCAGCGCTCCATCCCCGGTGTGAAGTGCGAGTCCATCGACACCGCGAAGTCGCGGCTGCGCAGCGCCGGCTTCGAGCCGGTGGTGGCGAGCCAGAAGACCCCGTCGGAGTGCCCGGAAGGCACCGCGGCCGGCACCAGCCCGGACGGGCGCACCATCAAGGGCGGCGTGGTGACCATCGAGGTCAGCGCCGGCGGCGGCCAGCCGAAGCCCGGCACCGGCACCGGTCCCGGCGGCCCGGTGGTCCCGCCACCGCCCAACCAGGGCCGCCCGGGCCGACCGCGCGGCTGACCCCGGTAACGCCAGCGGGCGGGCACCCCACCGGGTGCCCGCCCGCTTCGTCGTCGGATGCGGTCAGAGACCGAGCTGGCGGCGTACCTCCGCGGCGACCCGGCCGCCCTCGGCCCGGCCCGCCACCGCGGACTGGGCCGCCTTCATGGCCGGGCCCATCTGCGCCTTGCCGGTGAAGCCGCCCGCGCCGAGCGCTCCCGAGACCAGCTCGGCCAACTCGTCGTCGGAGAGCTGCTTGGGCAGGTAGCGCTCCAGCACCTCACCCTCGGCGGTCTCCTTGCCGGCCTGCTCCGCGCGACCCGCGTCGGCGAAGGCGGTGGCCGCCTCGCGGCGCTTCTTCGCCTCCTTGGTCAGCACCGCGAGCACCTCGTCGTCGCTCAGCTCGCGCTTCTCCCGGCCGGCGACCTCGGCGTTGCCGACGGCCGCGAGGGCCATCCGCAGCGTGGAGGTGGTCAGCTCGTCGCGCGCCTTGAGGGCGGCGCGCATGTCGGCGGTCAGGCGGTCCTTCAGCGTGCTCATGGACGGTCAAACTACCCTGAACGCCATGCGAAAGCGCACACTATTCCGGCTCGCGGCCGGGACCGTCGCCGCCGGGGCGGCCACCCTGGCGTACGCGTCGCTCATCGAGCGCAACATGTTCACCCTGCGCCGGTACGACGTACCAGTGCTTCCGACCGACGCCGAGCCGCTGCGCGTACTGCACCTGTCGGACCTGCACATGATGCCCGACCAGCGGCGCAAGCAGGACTGGGTGGCCTCGCTGGCCGCCCTCGACCCCGACCTGGTGGTGGTCACCGGGGACAACATGGCTCACCCGGACGCGGTGCCCGGTGTGCTGCGCGCCCTGCAACCGCTGCTCGACCTGCCCGGCGCCTTCGTGTTCGGCTCCAACGACTACACCGGGCCGGTGCTGAAGAACCCGTTCACCTACTTCCTGCCCGACCGGGAGTACACCGAGGGCGTGCCGCTGCCGTACGAGGAGCTGCGCGACGTCTTCATCGGCGCCGGCTGGGTGGACCTCAACAACGCGCGGACCACCCTCAAGGCCGGGGGCCGGGAGATCGAGCTGGTCGGCGTGGACGACCCGCACATCGAACGCGACGACTACCCGGTCGTGGCCGGGCCGGTCAGCGCGGGCGCGGCACTCTCCATCGCCCTGGCCCACTCCCCGGAACCAGCCGTGCTGGACCGGATGGCCGCCGACGGCTTCGGGCTCCTGCTCGCCGGGCACACCCACGGGGGACAGGTCTGCGTGCCCGGCTACGGCGCGCTGGTCACCAACTGCGGGCTGCCCCGGTCGATGGCGCGCGGGCTGCACCGCTGGCCCGGCTCCGACTCCTGGCTGCACGTCTCGGCCGGCCTGGGCACCCACCCCACCGCGCCGGTGCGCTTCGCCTGCCCGCCGGAGGCGAGCATCCTCACGCTGATCCCCCGCTGACCGCAGATCCTGGTACGACACGGCCCCCACCGGGGCCGGCAGCTACCGAGATCTGCGGGCAGGTCGGCGCGGGGGGATACCGAGTTTGACCATCGGACCGGGTGGGCTACTATTTGTCGGCACGCCTCGGGGTGTGGCGCAGCTTGGTAGCGCGCTTCGTTCGGGACGAAGAGGTCGTCGGTTCGAATCCGGCCACCCCGACCAGAGGTAACAGCAGGTCAAGGCCCCTCCACGGAGGGGCCTTGATTCATTTCTCAAGGTCACCGCTCCTCCTGAGGCAGCGAGGAGGCAACAACCGAGGCGGGCGCTCTGCGATCCCGGTCACGTGCCGAGTTCACACCAGCGCCCGTCGGCGCGGACAGGAGCGCCGAGCCTTGCGGGAGAATCGCCGGCTGGATGTCCCGGAGCTGCTCCGCGAGGCAGCCTCTCGCGTCCCCGCATCAGCGACGAGCAGCACTGGCTGGACGGTGGCCGATGCGAACGAGTACCTCGGGCACCACGACTGGAGGGCGGCACTGGACGTCCTCACTGAGCTCGGGGATGCCTACGCGGCCGAAACCCCGTTCTGGGAGCTGTGCGCCCAGGCCGCCCAGGGGATGCAGCTCGACAGTGTCGAGCGGTGGTGTCACTGGCGCCGGTTTGAAGCCCTTCACGGCGTTGTCCGCGCGGACCTTCAGCTCGTCGAGGCCACTGCTCCGGGCGGCAGGCACACGCCCATACCAGGCGATGGCCGCCTGCGACCGCTGTGGGACATCGGCGACGTGACAGCTGCCGGCAGCCCTGACCTGTACGTCGCGCGCATCTGGATCGAGGGCGGGTCGGATCTCAAGCCCGGCGAGCGTGGTGCTGTTCGTCTGGCACCACTGAGCCCGGAACGCTGGCGACGTCTGACCGCCGGCGAAGTGATCAGGATGCACGGGCGGATGCCAGTGGCCGGCACAGCAACGATCACCGAGGCCACGTTTCCCCAACGGCTCCAGACCACCACCTGACGGTTGCCACGCCTGGCTGTCACGCAGGTCCTGAGACCGATCCCCGGGTGCGGCCGCTTGGCATGTCGTGGGCTCAACTGTGGCCCGGCTCACCACAGAACCTGGCATGACCGGATCCCAGACGTCCGGGCACGGGCGGTTGATCAATCTTCCTGGCAAGGTTGATGCCATGGCCGCCATGATCCGATCCCGTCTGACCGATTGGACCACCCTCCTACCCCTGATCGCGGTTGTCGTGCTCGCGGCCACCTGGGATCGGAAGCTGTCCGGCCCTCTCGTCATCCTGGTGGCCGCGCTGCTCGCCGGCGCGGTGCTGGCGGCCGTGCACCACGCCGAGGTGGTGGCGCACAAGGTCGGCGAGCCGCTGGGTTCGCTGGTGCTCGCGGTGGCGGTCACCGTGATCGAGGTCGGTCTGATCGTCACGCTGATGATCAGCGGTGGCGACAAGACGCAGGCGCTGGCCCGCGACACCGTCTTCGCCGCCGTGATGATCACCTGCAACGGGATACTCGGCCTGTCGCTGCTGCTCGGCGCGCTGCGCCGGCGGGTGGCGGTGTTCAACCCGGAGGGCACCGGCGGGGCGCTGGCCACCGTGGCCACGCTCGCCACTCTCAGCCTGGTGGTGCCCACTTTCACCACGAGCCGGCCCGGCCCGGAATTCTCCCCGGCGCAACTCGCCTTCGCGGCGGTCGCCTCGCTCGCCCTGTACGGCTTGTTCGTGATGGTGCAGACCGGCCGGCACCGTGACTACTTCCTGCCGGTGACGCAGGAGGGCAGCATCATGCCCGAGGACGCCGACGGCGACGGGCACGCCGACCCGCCGTCCACGCGTACCGCCCTGGCCAGCCTGGTGCTGCTGGTCGTGGCCCTGGTCGCGGTGGTCGGGGACGCGAAGAGCGTCTCCCCGGCGATCGAGGCGGGCGTCGAGGCGGCGAACCTGCCGCAGGCGTTCGTCGGCGTGGTCATCGCCCTGCTGGTGCTGCTGCCGGAGACCCTCGCCGCCGCCCGGGCGGCCCGCCGGGACCGGGTGCAGATCAGCCTCAACCTGGCGCTCGGCTCGGCCATGGCCAGCATCGGCCTGACCATCCCGGCCATAGCGCTTGCCTCGATCTGGCTGGAGGGTCCGCTGCTGCTGGGGCTGGGCGGCACCCAGCTGACGTTGCTCGCGCTGACCGCGGTGACCGGCGTACTCACCGTGGTGCCGGGCCGCGCGACCGTTCTCCAGGGCGGGGTGCACCTGGTGCTGCTCGCCGCGTTCGTCTTCCTCGCCGCCAGCCCGTGACCGCCACCGGCCGGTGACCGCCACCCGCTCCGTGACCGTCGCCGGTCCGTGATCGCCACCGGGCCGTGGCCGTCGGCGGCCCCGGGCGTCGCCGAGGGCGTCAGTCGTGCAGTTCGGTGCGGGCCACCTCGGCGAACGCGGCCGACAGGTAGTCGGCCAGGGGCCGGCCGGTGGCCGCCAGCAGGTCGGCGACGAGCAGCGGGGCCTGCCGGGCGATAGCGGCCGGAGCCGGCGGCGCGTCGTCGTCGCCGGGGTCGTAGACGCCGAGCGCGCTCGCCAGCAGCACGAGCAGCACGTGCGGGTCGACGTCGGGCCGCCAGGTCCCGTTCGACCGGACACACCGCTCCAGCACCTGACGGACGTCGTCGCCGTCCAGCCCGTCCGGGTGGCTCTCCTCGAGCAGCAACCGGACCACGCCGCCGAGCACCAGCCCGGCCCGGTCCGCGGCGGCGAGCCGCTCGACCGCCGGCTCGTACGCCCCGGCGTCCCGGGCCTGCGCGGCGCCGACAGCCTCGGCGGCGGCCTGGGCGATCTCGCGGGCCGGGGCGGGCAGGTGGCGCCAGGTCGTCGTCACCGGGCCAGCATGGCAGACGGCGTTAGCTTCCTCACCCGCCGGCTCTGCCCAGCGCATAACCGGCCCAAATCCGTTCGCGGGTCGTCGTACCCGGCACGAAGAATGCAGCCATGCTGCGCCGCGCCCTGCCCGCCCGTCCCGAAGCCCGCCGCCTCCTGATCGGCACCCTGCTGTCGGCCGTCGGGCGCGGCCTCACCCTGCCCTTCCTCTTCATCTACCTCACCGACGTACGCGGGCTGAGCGACGCCCGGGCCGGCCTGGTGATCGGCTGGTTCGGCGCGGTGACGCTCGCGCTGTCGCCGCTGGGCGGCACGCTGATCGACCGGTTCGGCGCGCGCCGGGTCGTGCTGCCCTGCCTGGTGATCGAGGCGCTCGGCACCGGCTCGCTGGCCCTGGTCGACTCGACGGCCTCGGCGTTCGGCGTGATGACGCTGATCGCCGTGGGCAGCTCGGCGATCTGGGCCGGCCAGAACACGATCCTCGCCTCGCTCACCGGCGACGGCGAACGGCAGCGGGTGTTCGGGTTGAACTTCGCCCTGCTCAACCTGGGCATCGGCGTGGGCGGCCTGATCTCGGGCGCGGTGGTCGACGTGGCCCGGCCGGCCACCTTCCAGGCCATCTACCTGCTGGACGCGCTGAGCTACCTGATGCCGGGGCTGATCCTGCTCACCCTGCCGCACGTCGGCCACCGCCTGGTCGGGGGCGGGGCGGCCGACGCCGCGCCGAAGGCCGGGGGCTACCTCACCGTGCTGCGGGACCGGCCGTTCCGCCGGCTGGTCCTCTTCGGCCTCGTCCTCACCACCTGCGGCTACGCGCAGGTCGAGGTGGGCTTCGCCGCGTACTCGGTGCGGGTGGTGGAGGTGTCGCCCCGGGTGGTGGCCTGGGCGCTCGCCGGCAACACCGTGATGATCGTGGTCGCCCAGCTGCTGGTGATCCGGCGGATGGAGGGCCGGAGCCGGACCGGTGCGCTCGCCGCGGTGGGCGCGGTCTTCGCGGCCGCCTGGCTGGTCCTCGGTGCGGCCGGCGTGGTCGGCACGGGCAACGCGCTGCTCGCGGCGCTGGGTGTGGTGGCCTGCTCGGTGATCTTCGGGTTCGGCGAGACGATGCTGTCGCCGGTGATGCCGGCGCTGACCAACGCGCTCGCCACCGACGAGCTGCGCGGGCGCTACAACGCCATGAGCTCGATGATCTTCGGGATCAGCGGGGTCATCGGCCCGGTCACCGCGGGCCCGCTGATCGGCGCGGCGCACGGCCGGCTCTGGGTGGCGGTCGTGGTGGGCGGGTGCCTGACCGCCTCGGTGCTGGCCCTGTCGCTGCGCCGGCTGCTCACCAGCGCCCAGGACGGCCGCGTCGCCGCCGTCGTCCGGGAGCCGGAGCCCGCGCACGCCTGAGCACTGTCGCGGCACGCGAACGGGCCCCGGAGCATCCGCTCCGGGGCCCGTCGTCGTACGGGTCGGCCGTCAGGCGGCCGGGACCTCCGCGGTGGTCTGGATCCGGTCCAGCGCCGGCGCGGAGACCGGCGACTTCTCGGTCAGGTACGCGGTGAAGGCGTCCAGGTCGATCATGCCGGTGACGGCGTTCGTGCCACCGGTGAGGACGCTGAAGCCGTCGCCACCGCCGGAGAGGAAGTTGTTCACCGTGACCCGGTAGGTCGCCGTGTCGGTGACCGGGGCGCCGTTGATGGTGAGGCTGCCCCGGACCACCCGGGTGCCGCTGCACGGCGAGGCGACCGGCGCGGTGGTGCCGTTGACGTCGACGACGTAGTGCACGGTCGAGGACGCGTACAGCACCTTGGCGGTGGTGAACTGCTGCTCCAGCAGGCAGTAGAGCTGCGCGCCGGTCAGGTCCAGGGTCACCAGGTTGTTGGCGAACGGCTGGACGGTGAACGCCTCGGCGTAGGTGACCGGGCCGGCGTCGAGGTCGGCGCGGACACCACCGGGGTTCATGAACGCGGCGACCGCGTTCTGCTCGTTGTCGGTGGCGGCGAGCTGGGCGTCGGCGATCACGTTGCCGAGCGGCGACTCACCGGTCTGGTACGTCGGCTTGCCGTTGGCGTCGACCCCGGTCTGGTACAGGTTCTCCTGGGTCTTGGTGATCGCGCTCGTGGTCTCGCCGACCACCTTGTCGGCCACCGGGCCGAGGGCGGTCTTGTAGTGGTTGATCAGATCGGTGGTCGCCGGGTCCTTGGCGACGTCCCGGGTGACCACGACGTTGTTCGCGCTGGCGCTGACGATGTCCTTGGTCCGCCGGTCGATCTTCAGATCGATGTCGGTGACCAGCCGGCCGAACGAGCTGGCGCTGGTGACCAGCTTGCCGTTGATGTTGCAGTTGTACGCGGCGTGGGTGTGCCCGCTGACGATCACGTCGATGGCGGGGTCCATCCGGTTCGCGATGTCGACGATCGGGCCGCTGAACCCGGTGCAGTCGTTGATGCCGCCGCCGTTCTGCACGCCACCCTCGTGGAGCAGGACGACGATCGACTGCACGCCCTGGGCCTGGAGGATGCGGGCGTACTTGTTGGCGGTGTCCGCCTCGTCGGCGAAGGACAGGCCGGCGACGCCCTGCTGGCTGACGATCTGCGGGGTGCCCTCCAGGGTCATCCCGATGAAGCCGATCTTGACGCCGTCGATCTTCTTGATGCCGTACGGCGGCAGCAGCGGCTTGCCGGTGGCGGTCTTGAAGGCGTTCGCCGACAGGTACTGGAAGTCGGCGCCCTTGAACGGGGTGCCGTCGCCGCAGCCGTCGACCGGGTGGCAGCCGCCGTTCTGCATGCGCAGCAGCTCGGTGGCGCCCTCGTCGAACTCGTGGTTGCCGACGCTGGTGAACTCGAGCCCGGCGAGGTTCATCTCCTCGATGGTGGGCTCGTCGTGGAACGCGGCGGACAGCAGCGGGGAGGCGCCGATCAGGTCACCGGCGGCGACCGTGACGGTGCGCTCCCGCTCCTCCTCGGTGGTGCCGCGCAGCATGTTCAGCTGGGTGGCCAGGTATTCCGCGCCACCGGCGGTCTTGCCGTCGATGGTGCCGCTGGACCCGGTCGGCGGCTCGAGGTTGCCGTGGAAGTCGTTGATCGCCAGCAGCTTGACGTCGACCGGCTTCGGGTCGGCCGCGGCCTGGTTGGGGTTGACGGCGACCGCGGTGAACGCGGTCGCGGCGAGTGCGGCCAGGCCGACGGCGGCCCGGCGCATCCCGGGGACGGACATGGAACTCCTCGTGAGACTCGGCGCGTGGCTGTCCGGGCGATGGTTCGCACCGGTGACCCTGGACGTGCCGTGACAGGGGTCGATCGCGGATGACGGCGGTCGGGGGACGCCGCCTGCCGAAGCAAGCTTGCCACCCGTCAAGCGATCGGTCGACCGGGGCAGTCCATCTCAACCGTGGATACCGAGGGCAACCTGCACCGGTACGCCCGACTAGTCGGACATGACCGGCGGGTGAATTCCTTCATGCCCTGCCGCTGTCGGAGGTATGGACTAGGAAAGTAGCCATGGAGTCGAGCGGCACCAACTGGACGGTGGACTCGGTGCGATCCACCGACGGCACCACGATCACCTACGAGACGGCCGGCGAGGGGCCGCCGATCATCCTGGTCGGCGGGGCGTTCAACGACCGGAGCACGACCAGGCCGCTGGCCGCCGCACTCAGCGCCGACTTCACGGTCTACGGCTACGACCGCCGGGGTCGCGGCGACAGTGGCGACACCGGACCCTACGCGGTGCAGCGCGAGATCGAGGACGTGGCGGCCCTGACCGACCGGGCGGGCGGCGGCGCCCACCTCTACGGCCTCTCCTCCGGCGCGATCCTGGCCGTGTACGTGGCGGCCGAGGGGGTTCCGGTCACCGGGCTGGCGCTGTTCGAGCCGCCGTTCCAGGCCGGCCCGCACGGCGGCCGGAAGCCGGGGCTGGCCGAGCGGTTGAGCGAGCTGGTCTCGGCCGGCCGGCGCGACGACGCGGTCGCCCTCTTCCTGACCGAGGCGGTCGGCGTGCCCGAGGAGGCGGTCGGCGGGATGCGCGACGCCCCCGAATGGGGCTGGATGACGGGGCTGGCACACACCCTGGCCTACGACACCACGGTCACCGGCTACGGTGGCCTGCCCGCCGACCGGCTCGCGGCGATCGCCGTGCCCACCGTGGTCGTGGACAGCACCGGCAGCCCGCCGTGGCTGCGGGACGCCGCCGGGGCGACCGCCGAGGCGATCCCCGGGGCCACCCACCTCAGCCTGCCGGGCGGTTTCCACGAGGTGCCGCCGGAGGTACTGGCCCCCGCACTGCGCGACGCCCTGCTCGGCTGAGTTCCGCGGACCGGGCGGAGCCGGGAAAGTCCCGCATCTACGCCCACGGCGCCGGCTCCCAGGGACCAGGGAGCCGGCGCCGTGCGCGGGGCGGACCAGCAGGAGGGTGCGGCGCCTGCTGATCCACGATCAGGCGGCGGTCGAGGCCGGCCCCTTCATGTCACGTGGAGAACCTTGCTCGCGCAACCTTCCCAGAGGTAAATACATCCGCGGACGAGCCGAAGGCGACCGATCGGTGGTCAACATCTGCCGGTCCGCCGGTCGTATCCGGCCGAAGGCCTGGCCTCATCGGCAGCGCCAGACCGTCGGCACATCCTGGTCGGCTCGCCGGGAACCGGGATCAGCGGGATGCACCGCTCCATGGATGGTTCCCGCGTCGTCGATCAGAAGCGGCTGCGGGCCGTACTCGGGGTCCGCGCCGGCGGGTAGAGGGACGGAGCGTGTGGTGCCGTCCCGATCGACCAGCTTCCAGCCCTGGCCCGGAACGCCGGCCAGGACCCCGCCGTCCGGCCTGGCGACGACGGAGAAGTGATTGCGGGTGTCCAGGCCGTGGTAGACGATAAGCTCCCCGGTACGCAGGTTCAACACCGCCGGTGGAGACTTCTCCCCCGCGCCGGGGATGATGCCGGCCACCCAGTCGCCGCGCATCGGCAGCTGCTCGAACCGCATACTTCCCGGGCTCCAACCGGCCGGGACGGGCCGCAGGGCGCTGCTTCCGTCGGCCCGCAGGAAGCGGATCTCCGCCGGCACCTTCACCCCGGCCGACGGTTCCGGAACGAACCAGACGACGGTGCCGTCGGCAGTCCAGCCGATGACCCGACCGCGGTCGGGTCCCCTGAGGATCCGCGGTGGTCCCTCCGAGCCCGCCGGCCAGACCACCGGCGTGCTGCCGCGACCGACCGCGCTGCTTATCCCCAGGATGTCACCGCGGTCGTTCACGGCCAGCGGAAGGGTCTGGTCGTATCCCGGGGGAGGGCTCAGGTGCCTCAGCCTCCCGTCCCGATAGACCCAGGAGACCCGGGATTCGTCATCCTGGCGTCGGCTCGTGCCGACGACGACGCCGGAGGCGTTCACGGCGTTCACCGTGGCGCCCCGCACCTCGGGCAGGTCGATGAGGGAAGGCCTCCCCCGGTCCCAAAGCAGAAGATAGGACCGCACCTGCTCGACCGCCTTGTTGCTCACCTCGGCCCGCCCGGCCAGGACGCGGCCGCTGGGATCGGCGGCGGACACCCGGGGGAACCACGCCTCCTCCGGCACCGGGTACTGCTCATACCTGCACGGGGCAGCGGCGCCAGCAGCGATGTCGACGGTGACCGGCACCAGGGTCGCGGTGGGCAGGATCTCCGGCGGACGGTCCGTGACCTGACTCAGGCCGCGGTCGTGCCCACTCCGGCCGACGACCACCGTCGAGCCGAGTCCCACGACCAGCACCGCCACCGCCGCCAGCCCGACGGTGAGCCGGCGACGCCGACGCTCCGACCGGCGTCCGGCGTCCAGCACCGCACCGACGTCCACCCGGCTTGGCGGCACGTGCGCCTGGGTCAACGTCCGACGGACGAAGCGGCTCGCCCGCTCCTCGTCCCAGGTCATGTCATCCCCCCGCTCGCTGGTCGGTACAGGCTTCGAGGTCCAGGCGGCGGCGCAACGCCGCCAGCCCTCGTGAGGTGTGGCTCTTGACGTTGCCGGTGGAGCAACCGAGCACGTCGGCCACCTCGGCGACGGAGAGATCGCAGGCGAACCGCAGCGTCAGGACGGCCCGCTGGGCCGGTGGCAGCCCGGCAAGAAGGTCACGGACTGCCTCGCGGTCCTCGATGCCGGGCGCCCCGGGGACCGGCCGGTCCGGCGTCTCCGGCACCAGCCGGATCCGGGACCAGCCGCCGCGCCGGTCGTCGAGGTAGGTGCGCACCAGCATCCGGCGGACGTACGCGTCGGTGTTGTCCGCGCCGGCCGCTCGCCGCCAGTGCCGGTACAGCTTGGTGAGCGTGGTCTGCACGATGTCGTCCGCCTGATGGGGATCCCCGCACAGCAAGTACGCGGTGCGGTACAGCGCGGGCAACCGCACCGTCACATACCCCACGTACTCCGTCTCGTCCTCGGCCCGCATGCCGCTCCTCTCCGGGACTCTCCGCACCTGGGACGGACGCACCCGCGAGCCGGGTTGCATCGGGACAATTCACCCCTGGACCGGATGCACGCCGATCCGGTTCGTCAACCAGAAGGGTCAGCTCGCCGCCGTCGGCACGCCGACCGGCACCCTCACCGACTCCGCCGGCACCTCGCTCGGCGCCGGATCCCGGTGGCCGCCGTCGCGCCGCGCCCCGGCGACCGCGTCCTCGGCCAGGTGGCGGACCCGCGACCCGGGCCAGTTGCCCCGTACTCCGGGCCGGGCCGCCAGGTAGTCGGTGATCCGCGCGACGTCCCAGCCGTGCGCCTCGCGCAGCCCGCGGGCGAGCATGCCGAGGTAGACCGGGGCGGGCGAGGTCCAGTCCACGTCGGACGCCGCGTGCGGCGCGGTGAAGGTGAGCATCGGCAGGCCGTCGCGCGCGCCGACCCGGAGCAGGGTCTCGTAGCGGCCGGGACCGAGGGTGGCCCGGCCGGTCTCCGCCGCCACCCGGATCAGGTCCAGGTCCGTGCCGGGCGGTCGGTACATCTCCTGCGCCGCGATGTCGGCGAACTGCTCGACCGTCACCAGGTAGCCCCGCACTGCCGCGCGGCCGGGCAGCGCCGGGTCGTAGAACGCCATCCCGCCGGTCCAGGCCCGCGACTCGCCGGCGAAGTAGACGCCGCCGGGGAGCAGCCCGGGGACGGTCCGCCGCGGTGGCCGGCGGTCCCGGCAGCCCGGGTACGTGCGCAGCCCGCCGGGCGGCCGCCCGCCGCGCAGGTACCGGTCGAGCCGCGCCGCGTGCAGGTTCGAGCCGTACGCGACGTACCAGACGAGCGGGTCCACGGGATCAGAACCAGCAGGTCCGGCCGGCGGCGTGGCTGACCTGGACGGTGTGCGTCACGCAACCGCCGCCGGCCACCCGGTGCAGCAGGAACGCGGTGGGCTCGGCGACCCACCCGATCTCCTCCTCGTCGGTCATGGCGAGGCTGACCTGCATCCAGGTGCTCGGCGCGGTGGTCAGCACCGTGCCGGCGAAGGCGCTGGTCACCGGCCGGTGCAGGTGGCCGGCGGCGACCCGCACCACGTGCGGGTGGCGCCCGATCACCTCGGCGAGAGCGGCGGCGTCGGTGAGCCCCATGGCGTCCATGGCCGGGACGCCGACCGCCACCGGCGGATGGTGCAGGCACACCACGGCGGGCGCCTCCGGGCGGCCGGCGAGCACCCCGTCGAGCCAGCCGAGCTGGTCGTCGCCGAGCCGCCCGGCGTCGTCGCCGGGGGCGAGCGAGTCGAGCACCACGAGCGTGCCGTCCGGCTGGTCCACGTGGTAGTGCGCCGAGAAGCCGCCGCCCAGGTACGGGGTGCCGCCGAAGGTGTCGAGCAACGACTCCCGGTCGTCGTGGTTGCCCGCGGCGAGGTGGACGGGCAGCGGGAAGCGCCCGATGATCTCGCGCAGCGCCAGGTACTCGTCCGGCCGGCCGTTGCTCACCAGGTCGCCGGTGATCACCACGCAGTCCGGCCGCGGACGCAGGGCGAGCACCCGGCCGAGCGCGCGATGCAGCCCGGACGCCTGCTCGGCGGCGAGCGGGCCGGTGGTCACGTGCGGGTCGCTGAGCTGGGCGATGAGCATCGGCGTCTCCTGACGGGCCCGGGACCACCACGCTATCGCCGCCGCACCCCGCCGCGCGGCCCCACCGCACCCACAGGCGCCGTCCACAGCCTGTGGATAGCACATGTGTACGAAGGTCGCCGGCGTCGCCGATGAGTACTCTTGATCGCGCCCCGCCCCCTCCGAGCAGGAACGACGTGGATCACGAGCGAGTCGTCCGGGACGTCACGGTCCGCCTTCCGATGGCGTCGACCGCGCTGGAGGCGTGCCAGTGGACCGTCTCGGCGCTGGCCCGGCACACCCCGGCGACGATCTCGATCCTGCTCGGGGTCCACGACTCGCTCCGGTGCGTCGCCGCCACCGGCGCCTGGCAGGTCTTCTCCACCGTGCCGGCGCGAACCGGGAACGACGACTCCGGCCCGCCGCGCCGGGACCACCGGCGTTCGATCGTCGCGCGGGTGTACGACTCCGGTGAGCCCGCCCTCGTACCCGACGTCACCGCCGATCCGGACTACCTGCCGGTACGCCCCGACGTCACCGCCGAGATCTGCGTGCCGGTGCGGGACCGGGCGGGCCGACCGCTCGGCGTGCTGGACCTCCAGTGGAGCGGCCCGGTCGAGACGGAGCGGTGGCGGAAGACCGCCCAGCGGCTGGCCGACCGGCTCGGCACCCGGATCGCCGCTCTCGGCGGCCCGCCCGCCGAGAGCCGCAGCGAGAAGCTGCTCCGGCACGCCGCCGCCATGACCACCGCCGCCACCGACTGGGACCTGATGACCGCCGCGATCGCCGCGGCGCGGGACGTCTCGGCGCTCTCCGCGGCCGTGCTGATCCTCCCCGGCCCGCGCGAACCCCGGCTGGGCGCGCCGACGGGCACCCCCGGAGCACTGGAGGCCCGGATCCGGGCCGAGCTGGCCGAGGCCGGCCCGGCGGCGCTCGCCCGCATGATCGCCCGCGCGCACCGGCACGGCTCGGCGTACACGCTGGGCGAGGAGGGGCATCCGCCGACCGCGGACTACCTGCCGCTGACCCGGGCCGGGGCGCGCACCCTGGTGGCGGTGCCGGTCGGCCCGACCGAGGGTGGCGGCGTGCTGCTGGCCGCCGACGAGCGGCTGCTGCGCCCCGACCCGATCACTGTCAACCTCATCGAGCTGCTGGCCGGGCAGGCGTGGATCTGCCTCGACCGGCTGCGTACGCTCGCCCGGCTGCGCGAGCAGGCCAGCTCGGATCCGCTCACCGGGCTGCGCCACACCGGGCCGTTCGGGCAGCGGATCGCGAGTGCCACGCCGGGGCGTACCGCCCTGCTGGCGATCGACGTGGACGGCTTCAAGGACGTCAACGACACGTACGGCCACCAGGCCGGCGACCGGCTGCTGGTGGGGCTGGCCCGGGCGCTGGAGGGCGCGCTGCGCCAGGGCGACGACCTCTACCGCACCGGCGGCGACGAGTTCGTCGCGGTGATCGAGGTGAGCCGCCCCGAGGAGGCCGTGCGGATCGCCGAGCGGCTCACCGAGGCCGCCCGCCGCACCGGCCGGACGATCAGCGTCGGCATCGCCCTTCCGGAGCCCGGCGAGTCGCCGGAGCGAACCCTGCGCCGAGCCGACCAGGCCCTGTACGCGGTGAAGCGGGATGGCCGCGACGGCGTACACCTGTCCGCCGCCTGACCTCTCCCGCGATCGTGCACTTCCGGTTCACCCGGACACGAAGTGCAAGATCGCGGCCGAGGGGGCGCGGAGGTCAGGGGCGGGTCAGCTCCTTGGCCAGGAGTTCGGCGATCTGGGCGGTGTTCAGGGCGGCGCCCTTGCGCAGGTTGTCGCCCGTCACGAAGAGGTCGAGCGCGCGCGGGTCGTCGACGGCCCGGCGGATGCGGCCGACCCAGGACGGGTCGGTGCCCACCGCGTCGATCGGCATGGGGAACTCACCGGCGGCCGGGTCGTCGACCAGGATCACGCCCGGCGCGTTGCGGAGCACCTCGCGGGCGCCCTCGGCGTCGACCTCGGTCGCGAAGACCGCGTGCACGGCGACCGAGTGACCGGTCACCACCGGCACCCGGACGCAGGTCGCGGAGACCTTGAGGTCGGGCAGCCCAAGGATCTTGCGCGACTCGTTGCGCATCTTCAGCTCCTCGGACGACCAGCCGCCGTCGGCGAGCGAGCCGGCCCAGGGCACCACGTTGAGCGCGAGCGGCGCGGGGAACGGACCCAGCTCGTCGCCGACCGCCTGCCGGACGTCGCCGGGCCGGGAGCCGAGCACCCGGTCCCCGGCGATCTTGCCGAGCTGGGCGTGCAGCGCGTCCACACCGGCCTGCCCCGCGCCGGAGACCGCCTGATAGGAGGCGAGCACCAGCTCGCGCAGGCCGTACTCCCGGTGCAGCGGGGCGATCGCCACGATCATCGCGAGGGTGGTGCAGTTGGCGTTGGCGATGATCCCCTTCGGCCGGTTGCGGACCTGCTCGGGGTTGATCTCGGGGACGACGAGCGGCACGTCGCGGTCCATGCGGAACGCGCCCGAGTTGTCCACCGCGACGGCGCCGCGGCTGACCGCCACCGGCGCCCACTCGGCCGAGACCTCGTCCGGGACGTCGAACATCGCCACGTCCACGCCGTCGAACGCCTCGGGGGTGAGCGCCTGGACGGTCAGCAGCTCGCTGCGGCACGACACCTGGCGGCCGACCGACCGCTCGGAAGCGAGCAACCGGATCTCACCCCACACGTTGCGGCGGGAGGAGAGGATCTGGCACATCACCGTGCCGACGGCACCGGTCGCTCCGACCACGGCGAGGGTGGGCAGCGGCGACATCCGCGCTACCGCCCGGTGCCGGCGTAGACGACGGCTTCGGTGTCACCGCCCAGGTCGAAGGCGTCGTGGATGGCCCGGACCGCCTTGTCGAGATCGGTGTCCCGGCAGACCACCGAGACCCGGATCTCCGACGTGGAGATCATTTCGATGTTCACGCCGGCCGCGCCGAGGGCGGCGAAGAAGCCGGCCGCGACACCCGGGTGCGAGCGCATGCCGGCGCCGATCAGGGAGACCTTGCCGACGTGGTCGTCGTAGAGCAGACCCTTGAACTTGACCTGCTCCTGGATCTTGCTGAGCGCGGCCATGGCGGTGGGGCCGTCGGTCTTCGGCAGGGTGAACGAGATGTCGGTGCGGCCGGTGCCCTCGGTGGACACGTTCTGCACGATCATGTCGATGTTGATCTCGGCGCCGGCCACCGTGTCGAAGATCCGCGCGGCGGCACCCGGCTCGTCGGGCACCCCGACGATGGTGATCTTCGCCTCGCTGCGGTCGTGGGCGACCCCGGTGATCAGTGCCTGTTCCACAGGAAGGTCCTCCATCGATCCGGTGACCATCGTGCCGGTGTTGGTCGAGTATGACGAACGGACGTGGATCGGCAAGCCCGCGCGCCGGGCGTACTCGACGCTGCGCAGGTGCAGCACCTTGGCGCCGCAGGCGGCCAGTTCCAGCATCTCCTCGTAGGTGATGTGCTTGATGTGCCGGGCGTTCGGCACGATCCGCGGGTCGGCGCTGAAGACGCCGTCCACGTCGGTGTAGATCTCGCAGACGTCCGCGTCGAGCGCGGCGGCCAGGGCCACGGCGGTGGTGTCCGACCCGCCCCGGCCCAGCGTGGTGACGTCCTTGGTGTCCTGCGAGACGCCCTGGAAGCCGGCCACGATGACCACCGCTCCCTCGTCCAGCGCGCCCTTGAGGCGGCCCGGGGTGACGTCGATGATCCGGGCCCGGCCGTGCACCGAGGTGGTGAGCACGCCGGCCTGCGAGCCGGTGAACGAGCGGGCCTCGTATCCCAGGTTGTGGATGGCCATGGCGAGCAGCGCCATGGAGATCCGCTCCCCGGCGGTGAGCAGCATGTCCAGCTCGCGGCCCGGCGGCAGCGGGCTGACCTGGTTGGCCAGATCGAGCAGCTCGTCCGTGGTGTCGCCCATGGCGGAGACCACCACGACCACGTCGTCGCCGGCCTTGCGGGCGGCCACGATGCGCTCGGCCACCCGCTTGATCCGCTCGGCGTTGGCGACGGAGGACCCGCCGTACTTCTGCACCACGAGTGCCACGACGGTGCACTCCCTCCCAGCGACGACCCTGAGCGTGCCTGCGCCGCCGGTTTCTTCGGTCCGGCGGCGCGTGTCAGACCTCCCCAGGGTATCGGGCGGCGGACGACGCCGGGTCGGGTGATCCCACCATCCGGCCCGGCGTGGGGCGGCTCACCGGCCCGGCGCGGCCGCGCGACACGCCGGCCGGAACACCCGTACGGCGGGCTCCCCGGAGCCCGGTCCGCACCGCAGAATGACCCGGTGCACGCACACCGACGCGCGGCCCGGCGGCTGACCGGCGCCCTGGCGCTCACCCTGCCGGCGCTCCTGGCCGCCTGCACCGCCGACCCACCGGTTCCGGCCCCGACGGGCACCGCCGACCCGGTCCCGGCCGAGGTGGACGCCGCCCGGGACGAGCTGGCCGCGCTGGCCGCCGCCGCGCAGGACCGGCACCTCACCGCCACGTACGCCTTCGAGCCGGGTGACGGCGCTCCCCGGACGGTCACGGTGACCAGCGCGAACGACGGCACCTGGCGGGTGGACGTGCCGGGCTGGGGGCAGGGCGGCACGGTCGACGTCTCGCTCGCCGCCACCGGCGACGGGCTCTTCCAGTGCGCCCTGCCCTCGGCCGGCTGGGCGCAGCCGGCGGCCTGCGTACGCCTCGGCGACGCCGACGACGCCGTGCCCCGGAGGCTGGACCCGCGGGTGCAGCACCCGTTCACCGACTGGCTGGAGGTGCTCACCGACCGGCGCGCCCCGCTCGCCGTCTCGCCGGCCGCCCCGCTGCCCGGTGTGCACGGCCAGTGCTACTCGGTCGAGTCCACGTCGGCCTCGCTGAACGCCCCGCTGGACGTCGGGATCTACTGCTACCTGCCGGACGGCACCCCGGCGGCGGTCCGGGCCGCCTTCGGCACCCTGAAGCTGGCCGGCGAGCCGGGCGCGGCGCCGGCCACCGTGCCGCTGGCCGGGCCGGTCAGCGAGGGCGGCGAGCCGGTGAGCCGGGAGGCACCGTCGCCGGCCGACAGCCCGTCCGCGGGAACGCCCTGACCTCGATGTCCGTTACGGGTGCTCTTGGCCACATCTGGCCAGGGGTGCTCGGCAGGGCAAAACACCCATCGGGGATGCTTCTCCGCATGCCTGACCTCACCCCGCTGCTCGCGTTCCGGTGGAGCCCGCGTGCCTTCGACCCGGCCGCCGAGCTGACCGGCGACGAGGCCGTCTCCCTGCTGGAGGCCGCCCGCTGGGCACCCTCGGCCGGCAACGCCCAGCCGTGGCGCTTCGCGCTGGGCCACCGGCAGGACGAGACGTGGAAGCGCATCCTGGTCAACCTGCCCGAGGGCGACCAGCGCTGGGCGCGACACGCCTCCGCCCTGGTCGTCGGTGCGCACACCGCCGGAGACGCGGAACGGGCCGCCTACGACCTGGGCCAGGCCGTCGCCCACCTGACCGTGCAGGCCACGGCGCTCGGCCTGCACGTGCACCAGCTCACGCGCGTCGACCGCGCCGGCCTCGCCACCGAGCTGGACCTGTCCAGCGGGGTCCGGCCCCTGGTGGTGGTCGCGATCGGCCGGCTCGGGGACCCGTCCGCACTCCCCGAGGACCTGCGGGACCGGGAGACGGCGCTGCGCCGCCGCCGGCCGCTCGCCGCCCTGCTGCTCACCTGACCCACCCGGGCCGGGGATTCGCCCCAGACTGAAATTGCTCGCGTTGGGCTGTGGGGGCACGGTTCACTCACCGGCCATGGGGGCCAGAGACACCATCCGCACCGCCGTCCGCCACGTCGTACCGCCGGCCGGGCTGACCCGCGCCCTGGCCGTGCAGGCCATGGTCTACGCCGTCGGCGGCGGCCTGTTCCAGGCCGGCAGCGCCGTGTTCTTCACCCGGGCGCTGGGGCTCAGCGCCGCCCAGGTGGGGCTGGGGCTGTCCATCGCGGCGGGGGTGTCGCTGCTGGGCACGGTGCCGCTGGGCGGGCTCACCGACCGGTACGGTCCGCAGCGGGTCTGGGTGCTCGCGCTGGTGCTGGAGGCCGCGCTGTTCGCCGCGTACCCGCTCGTGGGTGGCTTCGCCGGGTTCCTCGCCGTGGTCGTGGCGCTGGCCGCCGTGGACGCGGCGGCCGGCGTGGCCCGGCAGGTCTACTCGATCAACGCGCTCCCCCCGGCCGAACGGGTCACCGCGATGGCCTATCAGCGCTCGTTGCTGAACGTCGGTTTCGGGCTGGGCGCGACGATCAGCGGCCTGGTGCTGGCGGTGGACACGATCGCGGCGTACCGGGCGATGGTCTGGTTCATCGCGGCGGTCTTTCTGGTGACGGCGCTCTTCGTGCGGCGGCTGCCCCGGCTGCCCGAGGTTGCCCGCCCGGCCGAGCCGATGAGCCGGTTCGCCGTGCTGCGGGACCGGCCGTTCATGGCGGTCTCGCTGCTCTCGGGGCTGCTCACCGCGCACCAGACGCTCTATCTGACGGTGATGCCGCTCTGGATCCTCACCCACACCGACGCGCCGAAGACCGTGATCGCCGGGCTGGTGCTGCTCAACACGGTCCTGATCGTGCTGCTCCAGGTACGCGCCAGCCGGGGCGCCGACACCGCGCCGGGCGCGGCCCGGTCGTCCCGCCGGGGCGCCCTGCTGATCGCCCTGTTCTGCCTGGTCCTGCCGATCTCCGGGGTGACCCGGGGCGCGCTCACCCTGGTCGTGCTGGTGGCGGCCGCGATGCTGCTGATCGTGGCCGAGCTGGTCGAGTCGGCGGGCACCTGGCGGCTCACGGCCACCCTGCCACCGGCCGCCCAGCGCGGCGCGTACGTGGGGGCCTTCCGGCTCGGCACGCAGCTGCAGTACCTGATCGCCCCGGCCGGGCTGACCGCCCTGGGCGTGACCACCGGCGGCTGGGGGTGGTTCCCGACGGCGGCACTCTTCGCGCTGGTCGGGCTGGCGATCGTCCCCGTGGTGGCCTGGGCCGGCCGGACGCCCCGGCTGGGTGCGACGGCCCCGGAGCAGACCGTGACCCCGGTCCCATAGTCCGGACCCGGCTTCCCACTCCCGCCCTCACCACGTAGGGTGACCTTGTCATGTGGCGGGCGTACCTTCTCCTTGGCTGCCGCGACGAGGCCTGACCGGCCGGCACCTCGTCGCGGAGTTGAACCGCGCCGTCCAGCACATCCGAACTTCCTCTCGGCACCGCCGCGCACCGTCGCCCGGCACCTCGCCGACACCTTCCGATCTGCTGACGCCACATGTTCCCAGGGAGCACTCCGAGATGGCTCAACCTGTCACTGACGCCGAAACCGATCCGATCGCCCGGCAGCGCCCCAGCCGGATGCCGTTCCAGCGTTACCTGCCCTACCACCAGCAGTTCCGGTTCGACCTGCCGGACCGCGCCTGGCCCACCCGCCGCGTCGAGGCCGCGCCCCGCTGGTGCGCCGTCGACCTCCGTGACGGCAACCAGGCCCTGATCGACCCGATGTCGCCGGAGCGCAAGCGCCGGATGTTCCAGCTGCTGGTGCAGATGGGCTACAAGGAGATCGAGGTCGGCTTCCCGTCGGCCAGCCAGACCGACTACGACTTCGTGCGGCAGCTGATCGAGCAGGACCTGATCCCGGAGGACGTCACCATCCAGGTGCTGACCCAGTGCCGGGAGCACCTGATCGACCGGACCTTCGAGTCGCTGCGCGGCGCCCGCCGGGCCATCGTGCACTTCTACAACTCCACCTCGACGCTCCAGCGCCGGGTGGTCTTCGGCCTGGACCGGGACGGCATCACCGACATCGCCACCACGGGCGCCCGGCTCTGCCAGAAGTACGCGGAGATCCACACGCCGGACACCGACATCCACTACGAGTACTCGCCGGAGTCCTACACGGGCACCGAGCTGGAGTACGCGCTGGAGATCTGCGCCAAGGTCATCGAGGTGGTCGACCCCACCCCGGACCGGAAGCTGATCGTCAACCTGCCGGCCACCGTCGAGATGGCCATGCCGAACGTCTACGCCGACTCGATCGAGTGGATGCACCGGCACCTGCCGCGCCGGGACAGCCTGGTGCTGAGCCTGCACCCGCACAACGACCGGGGCACCGGCGTGGCCGCCGCCGAGCTGGGCCTGCTGGCCGGCGCCGACCGGATCGAGGGCTGCCTGTTCGGCAACGGTGAGCGCACCGGCAACGTCGACCTGGTCACCCTGGGGCTGAACATGTTCTCCCAGGGCATCGACCCGATGATCGACTTCTCGAACATCGACGAGGTCAAGCGCGCCGTCGAATACTGCAACCAGCTGCCGGTGCACGAGCGTCACCCGTACGCGGGCGACCTGGTCTACACCGCCTTCTCCGGCTCCCACCAGGACGCGATCAAGAAGGGCTTCGACGCACTGCACGCCGACGCGGCTGCGGCCGGGGTGCCCGTCGACGAGTTCACCTGGGCCGTCCCCTACCTGCCGATCGACCCGAAGGACCTGGGCCGCACCTACGAGGCGGTCATCCGGGTCAACTCGCAGTCCGGCAAGGGCGGCGTCGCGTACATCATGAAGTCCGAGCACCAGCTCGACCTGCCGCGCCGCCTCCAGATCGAGTTCTCCGGCGTGGTCCAGCAGGTCACCGACCACGACGGCGGCGAGGTCGAGCCGGGCGCCATGTGGGAGATCTTCGCCCGCAACTATCTGGTCGACCACCAGGTCGACCCGGCCGTCACCCTGGCCGGCTACGCCATCGGCACCGCCGACGGCAAGGTCGAGATCGAGGCCCGCGTCGGCTACGACGGCGAGGTCCAGCCGCTCACCGCGGTCGGCAACGGCCCCATCGACGCGTACGTCAACGCGCTCCAGTCGCTGGGCGTGGCGGTGCGGGTGCTCGACTACCACGAGCACGCGCTCTCCTCTGGTGGGGACGCGCAGGCCGCCGCGTACGTGGAGTGCGAGGTCGACGGCCGGACCGTCTGGGGCGTCGGGGTCGACGCCAACATCGTGACCGCCTCGATCAAGGCGGTCACCAGCGCGGTCAACCGCGCCCGCGCCTGATCCCGCCGTGGGAAGGGCCCCCCGCCGACGGGGGCCCTTCCCGCTGCGGACGGTGGATCAGCAGGCCGGCCAGCGCCGCGCCGGCGAGCAGCAGCCCGGCGCACCAGAGCATCGCCCCGCGGAACGCGCCGGCCAGCGCGGTCTTCTGCTCGTAGCCGCTGCCGGAGAGACCGACCAGCAGCGGCAGCGCGGCCACCGCGAGCAGGCCGCCCGCCCGGGCGGCCGCGTTGTTGAAGCCGCTCGCCACGCCGGCGAACCGGTCCGCCACCGCGGCCAGCACGGACGCGGTCAGCGGGGCGACCACCAGCGTGAGCCCCGCACCGAACAGGAGCACCCCGGGCAGCACGTCCGTCCAGTACGACGCACCGGGGCCGACCCGGCGCAGCAGCAGCAGGCCGGCCGCGGCGACCACCGGGCCGACGGTGAGCGGCAACCGGGGGCCGATCTTGGCGGCGAGTGCCCCGGCCCGGGCCGAGCCGACGAGCAGCAGCAGCGTCATGGGCACGGTGGCCAGGCCGGTGAGCAGCGCCGACCAGCCGACGACGTTCTGCAGGTAGACGGCGAGGAAGAAGGTGAACCCGCCCAGGGCCGCGTACACCACCACGGTGAAGATGTTCAGCACCGAGAAGAGGCGGCTGCTGAACAGCCCGGTGGGCAGCATGGCGGTGTCGCCGCGACGCCGCTCGACCAGCACGAAGACCACCGTGCCGAGCACACCGACCACCGCCGCGGCCAGCACCGCCGGGGAGCCGGCGCCGCGCGCCGGCGCGTCGATCAGGGCGTACGTGACGCCGCCGAGCGCGAGCGCGCCGAGCAGCGCTCCGGCCACGTCGAACCGCCGGCCGGCCCCGGTACGCGAGGCGGCCTCGTCCCGGCTCTCCGGCACCCAGTGCAACGCGGCGAGCACCACCCCGACGGCCAGGGGCAGGTTCACGAAGAAGATCCACCGCCAGGAGAGCGCGTCGATGAGCCAGCCGCCGAGGAGCGGCCCGAGCGCGGTGGAGACACCGGAGAGCCCGGACCACATGCCGATGGCCCGGGCCCGGTCGTCCGGGTGGAAGCTGGCCTGGAGCACCGCGAGCGAGCCGGGAGTGAGCAGCGCCCCGCCGGCGCCCTGGAGGAACCGGGCGGCGATCAGCCAGCCGGTCCCCTGCGCGAGCCCGCAGAGAATCGACGCCGCGGCGAACCACACCACGCCGAGCAGGAAGACCCGCCGCCGCCCGAACCGGTCGCCGAGCGCGCCGCCGAGCAGCACGAAGGCGGCCAGCATCAGCAGGTACCCGTTGACCGTCCACTGGAGACCCGCCACGGTGGCGTCCAGTTCCGCGCCGAGTCGGGGCAGCGCCACGTTGACCACCGTGCTGTCCAGGAAGACCATGCCGGAGGCGAGGATCGCGGCGAGCAGCGTGCCGCGCCCGGCGGCGGACCCGAGACGCAGTTCGGGAGCGGGTGCGGTCATGGGTAACCACTCTGCCGCGACTCCACTCCCGACGCCACGAATCTGGGAATCCGTCGCTGGGTACTGTGCGTACTCGCCGGGAGCCCGCAAGCTGGAGAGGTGTCATCTGTGCGTACGAGATCAGGAGCCCGTGCCGGGATGGCGGTCGCGCTCACCGCGGTGCTCGCCCTCGGCGCGGCCGGTTGCGTGCCGATCGGCGAACCGGACACGCCGCCGAGCAGCGCCGGCAACGTCGACCAGCAGCTCGGCCAGCTGACGGTGGCCGCCGCCGGGTCGATGAAGGGCTACAGCCGGACCCGCTTCCCGCACTGGCGGGACACCGGCAAGAACTGCGACGTGCGGGACAGCGTGCTGCAACGGGACGGCGAGGGCATCAAGCTCTCCGGCTGCAACGTGGTCGACGGCCGCTGGGACAGCCCGTACGACGGGCTGGCGCTGACCGATCCGGCCGACGTGGACATCGACCACGTCGTCCCGCTGGCGAACGCCTGGCGCTCCGGCGCCGACGAGTGGGACGACTCGAAGCGTGGCGACTTCGCGAACGACCTGACCCGGCCGCAGCTCATTGCGGTTTCCCTCCGCTCCAACCGGGCAAAGGGTGACCAGGACCCGTCCCAGTGGAAGCCGGCGAACCGGTCGTACTGGTGCCAGTACGCGGCGGACTGGGTGACGGTCAAGCACTACTGGCGGCTGACGGTGACCAGTGCCGAGAAGGCCGCCCTCACCGACATGTTGGAGGGCTGCACATGGGCGAACAAGCCGTGACCGGGGCCGGTGGCGTGCCGGCGCCGGAGAGGACGCCGGACGCCACCGGCGAGGACGCCGCGGCGACCGCCGGCGGCGCGACCGCGCCGGGCCCGACCTCGGCCGGGATGACGGCCGACGGCACGCCGTCCGCCCCCGCCGACGTCTCCGGGGCCGGGATGTCCGCCGACGCCACACCGGCCGCGCCCGCCGCCGCACCGGCGGCGCCCGGAGCCCGGGAACGGACCAGCGACATCACGGCCGGTCCGGGCGGCGTGATGACCGACGAGGCCGGCGTGGTGACCGGAGAGCTGACGCTGCGCACGGAGTACGCCGACGGCCAGGTCACCCTGCGGGTGCAGTACAAGGACGCCGACGAGTGGTACGCGGTGACCGGCGGCCGGGTGCCGCTGGCCGACCCGGCCGCGCTGGACGCCGTGCACACCGTCGCGGTGGCCCTGCTCAACCGCCCCGAGGGCTGACCCCCTCCACGCGCGACGAGGCCCCTTCCCCACGGCGGGGAAGGGGCCTCGTGTCGTCAGGTCACGGGGTCGGGATCAGCTCGCCGGTGTCGCCCGGCGCCGCGCCGTCGTCCGGCCGGACCAGCTCCGGCTCGACCTCGTGCGGCCGGATCCGGCCGGCCGCGATGTCCTCCGCGTAGTGGCAGGCCACCCGGTGCCCGTCCAGCACCTGGCGCAGCGCCGGCCGCTCGTCGGCACAGCGGGTCGGCTGGGCCCACGGGCAGCGGGTGTGGAACCGGCAGCCGGCCGGCGGGTTCGTCGGCGAGGGCAGGTCGCCGGCCAGCAGGATCCGCTCGCGGCGGTCCTCCACCTGCGGGTCCGGCACCGGCACGGCCGACATGAGCGCCCTGGTGTACGGGTGCATCGGCTCCCGGTAGAGGTCGTCGCTGGACGCCTCCTCCACCAGGCCGCCGAGGTACATCACCCCGACCGTGTCGGCGATGTGCCGGACCACCGCCAGGTCGTGGGCGATGATCAGGTACGTCAGGCCACGCTCGTTCTGGAGCTCCTCCAGCAGGTTGATCACCTGGGCCTGGATGGACACGTCCAGCGCGGAGACCGGCTCGTCGGCGACGATCAGGTCCGGGTCGAGCACCAGCGCCCGGGCGATGCCGATGCGCTGCCGCTGGCCGCCGGAGAACTCGTGCGGGTACTTGCTCAGCGCCGAGGCGGGCAGGCCCACCGCGGCGAGCGCCTCCCGGAGCCGCTTGGCGGTGGCCGCCTTGTCCTTGGCCAGGCCGTGCGCCTTGAGTCCCTCGACCAGCAGCGACTCCACCGACTGGCGGGGGTCGAGGCTGGACAGCGGGTCCTGGAAGATCATCTGGATCCGGCGGCGCATCCGGCGCATCGACTCGCCCTTGAGCGCGCGGATGTCGGTGCCGTCGAAGACGACCTCGCCGTCGGTCGGCTCGACCAGCCGCAGCAGGCCCCGGCCCAGGGTGGACTTGCCGCACCCCGACTCGCCCACCAGCCCGTACGTCTCGCCCTTGTTGATGGAGAGCGAGACGCCGTCGACGGCGTAGACGTGACCGACGGTGCGGTCGAAGAGCACGCCGCTCTTGATCGGGAAGTGGACCTTGACGTCGCGCAGTTCGACAAGTGGTCCGGTCCGCTCGGTCGACTCGGTCACGGCACCGCCACCTCCTCGGAAACGGGGTTGTTGCAGCGCAGGTCGCCGCCGGTCGCGGTGGGTTCGAGCGGAGGCGTGCCCTCCAGGCAGGCGTCCACCACGTTGTCGCAGCGGGGGGCGAACGCGCAGCCCTCGACCCACGGGATGTTGTCGGCCACCGAGCCGCGGATGGCGTGCAGCCGCTCGCCCCGCGGCGAGTCCAGCCGCGGCACCGAGTTCAGCAGCCCGTGCGTGTACGGGTGCCGCGGCCGGGCGAACAGCTCGTGCCGGGCGGCCCGCTCGACCACCTTGCCGCCGTAGAGCACGTTGACCGTGTCGCAGAGGCCGGCCACGACGCCCAGGTCGTGCGTGATCATGATCAGCGCGGTGCCGGTCTCGTCGACGAGCTGCTTGAGCAGGGTGAGGATCTGCGCCTGGATGGTCACGTCCAGCGCGGTGGTCGGCTCGTCCGCGATCAGCAGCCGCGGCTTGCAGGCCAGCGCGATGGCGATCAGCGCGCGCTGCCGCATGCCGCCGGAGATCTGGTGCGGATACTCCTTGAGCCGCCGCGTCGGGTCCGGGATGCCGACCGCGTCGAGCAGCTCCCGGGCCTCCTTCATGGCCACCTTGTGGTCCATCCCGCGGTGCCGCTCCAGCACCTCGGCCACCTGGATGCCGATGGGCACGACCGGGTTCAGCGACGACAGCGGGTCCTGGAAGATCATGCCGATGTCCCGGCCGCGCCGGTCCCGCATGTCGTCCGGGCGCAGCTTGAGCAGGTCGGCGCCGTCGAAGTTGACCTCGCCGGTGACCTTGTTGCCCCGCCGGGGCAGCAGGCCCATGATCGCCAGGCTGGTCACGCTCTTGCCGCAGCCGGACTCGCCGACCAGGCCCACGGTCTGCCCCGGCTCCACGCTGAAGCTGACCTTGTCGACCGCGGTGAACGGCCGCTCACCGCGACGCTGGAACACCACGCTCAGATCGCGTACGTCGAGCAGGCTCATCGGGTCACTTCCTCACCGTGCTGGTCCTTGGTCCGCATCGCCGTCACCGCCGGCTCTTCGGGTCGATCGCCTCGCGCATGCCCTCACCCAGCAGGGTGAAGCCGAGCGCCACCACGATGATCGCGACGGCCGGGTAGTAGGCCAGCTCCGGCCGCACCTCGAAGTAGCGCTGACCGTCCACACCGAGCATCAGGCCCCACTCGGCGCGGTTGATGTCGGGGTCGCCGAGACCGAGGAAGGAGAGCGACGCCGCCTCCAGGATCGCGGTGGAGAGGGTCAGCGTGGCCTGCACGATCACCGCGGTCATCGCGTTCGGCAGCATGTGCCGGAGCACGATCGACCCCTGCTTCACACCGAGTGCCCGGGCGGCCAGCACGTGGTCGCTCTCGCGTTGGGCGAGCATCGAACCGCGCAGCAGCCGGGCGAAGATCGGCACGTTGACGATGGCCACCGCCAGGATGACCGTCCACTGGCTGGACCGGCTGGCCATGGCCACCAGGCTGATGGCCAGCAGCAGGGCCGGCAGAGCCAGCATCACGTCGGTGACGCGCATCAGGATGTTGTCGACCCAGCCGCCGAACGCGCCGGCGATCGCGCCGATCAGCACACCCAGGGCCAGCCCGATGAGCGTGGCGAGCACGCCGACGAAGAGGGTCTGCCGGCTGCCGTGGATCATGCGGGACAGGAAGTCCCGACCGAGCGGGTCCGAGCCGAGCGGGAACTCGCTGCTGGCACCGGGGATGCTGTCGACGGTGAGGTTCTTCGTCAGCTCGTCGAAGCGCTGCGCGGGGTCGTGCGGCGCGAGCAGCGGCGCGAAGATGGCGACCAGGACGAACAGCGCCACGATGGACGCGCCGACGATCGCCGTCGGGTTGCGCCGGAGCCGGCGGAAAGCGTCCCGGACCAGGCTGACGCCCCCCTTGTCGGCGGTGGCCTGGGCCAGCTGCTCCAGCCGGGCGCGCTTGCGCTCGCCGAGCCGGTCGATGCCGCGCGGCAGGGTGCCCTCGCGCTTCTCCTCGACTGCGGAGGAGTCCACGCTCTCGCGCGGTGTGCCCACGGTGGGCCGGGTGATCGGGTCACTCATCGCACACGCACCCTCGGGTCGATGAAGGCGTAGGAGAGGTCGACCAGGAGGTTGACCACCACGAAGACCAGCGCGGCGAGCAGGATCAGCGCCTGGAGCACCGGGTAGTCGCGGCCGCCGCTGATCGAGTTGTAGATCAGCGTGCCGAGGCCGCCCCAGTTGTAGACCCGCTCGGTGAGCACCGCGCCGGAGAGCAGCGCGCCGGTCTGGAGGCCGATGGTGGTGACCACCGGCAGCAAGGCGTTGCGCAGGATGTGCCGGCCCCGGATGGTCTTGTGGCGCAGGCCCTTCGCCTCGGCGGTGCGGACGTAGTCCTCGTTGAGCACGTCGAGCACGCTGGCCCTGGTGATCCGGACGATCACCGCGAGCGGGATGGTGGCCAGGGTGAACGCCGGCAGGATGAGGTGCCACAGCGCGTCGGCGGTGGCGTCGAACTCGCGGGTGAGCAGCCCGTCGAGGACGAAGAAGCCGGTGACGTTCGTGTTGTCCACCCCGGTGCTGATCCGGCCCGAGGGCGGGAACCAGTGCATGTTCTGGGTGAACACGTCCTTGAGCAGGTAGCCCAGGAAGAAGATCGGGATCGAGATGCCGAGCAGGGTGCCGGCGATGCTCATGTTGTCGAGCAGCCGGCCGCGGTGCCGGGCGGCCAGGTAGCCGAGCGGCACGCCGAGCCCGATGGCGATGATCATGGCAGCCGCAGCCAGCTCGATGGTGGCCGGGAAGGCGCGGCCGATCACCTCGGTGACCGGGTCGCCGCTCCGGATCGAGTTGCCGAGGTCGCCGGTCAGCAGCCGCTGCATGAACTTGGCGTACTGCACCAGGATCGGCTGGTCGTAGCCGAGGGCCTTGATCAGCAGGGCACGCCGCTCCGGCGTGGCCCGCTCACCGAGCAGCGCCTCGATCGGGCCGCCGGGAAGGTTCCGCAGCCAGATGAAGACCAGCGCGGACAGCCCTATCAGGGTCACCACCAGCTGCAGCAGGCGGCGGACTATGACTCGCAACATCTCTCACACACCAGATTCTCGGTAACAGCGGGTCGGCCCGGGCCGGGAGAGAGAGCCCGGCCCGGGCCGATTCCGCGTACGGCGTCAGTGGTCAGTAACGCCTTCAGCCAACGCTGACGGTGTTGAACCGCTCGTCGGTCAGGGGGCTGGCGACCAGACCCTTGACGTCCTTGGTGACCACGATGGCCGGCGGGGCGTGCCAGATCGGCACGGCCGGCAGCCACTTGGCGGCGATGTCGCGGTTGACCTGCTCCCACGCGGCCTTCTTGCCGGCGTCGTCAACCGTGGCGTCGGCCTTGTTGATGGCGTCGAACATCTCGGTCATCGCCTGGTCGCCGAACTCGACCTTGGCACGGCCGAAGAAGGTGCCGACGAAGTTGCCCGGGTCGTTGTAGTCACCGGTCCAGCCGAGGATGTGCAGGTCGTGCTTGCCGAACTGCTGCACGTCGTCCTTGTAGCCACCGTTCCACGGGCGGGCCACACCGTTGACCTTGATGCCGACGGCCTGCAGGTCGTTGGCCAGGACGGTGAAGATCTCCTGCGGGTTCGGCATGTACGGCCGGGAGACGTCGGTCGGGTAGTAGAAGTTGAGCGTCAGGTTCTCGGCGCCCGCCTCCTTGAGCAGCTGCTTGGCCTTGTCGACGTTGTAGTCGTACTTCTGCACGTCCTGGGCGTAGCCGAGCACGGTGTCCGGCATGAACTCGTCGGCGACCTTGGTGCCACCCGGGCCCTTGGTCTGGACGAGTCCCTGGCGGTTGAGGGCGTAGGCGATCGCCTGGCGCACCCGCAGGTCCTTCAGCTTCGGGTTCTTCTGGTTGAAGCCGAGGTAGAGGATGTTGAACGCCGGGCGGTCGAGGACCTGGAAGCCCTCGCCCGCGAGCGCCTTCCGGTCGGCCGGGGCCGGGAAGTCGATGCCCTGGACGGTGCCCGCCCGCAGCTCCTGCTTGCGGGTGTTCTCGTCCTCAATGATCTTGATGACGAGCTTGTCGACCTTGGCCTTCTCGCCCCAGTAGTCGGGGTTCCGGTTCAGGGTGATCTCACCCTTGGCCTTGTCCCAGCCACCGAAGGTGAAGGGGCCGGTGCCCACCGGGTGCTCGTTGGCGAACGCGCTGTACTCGAACGAGTCGCCGTTCTGCTTCACCGTGTCGGCGTCGTACTTCTTCAGCGCCTCGGGGCTGGCGATCGAGAGCGCGGTCAGCGCGAAGGCGCCGGGGAAGGCACCCTTGTACCGGTTCATCGTGACGACGGCGGTGCCGTCGTCCTTCGCCTCGCACTTGTTGTAGACCGGGTCGCCCACGCCCTCGGCCTCGTTCTTGGCGAAGCCGCCGAAGACGTCCGAGTAGTAGATCATCTGCGACTGGGCGGCGGCGCCCTTCATGTTGAACCAGCGGTCGAAGTTGAAGCAGACCGCGGCGGCGTTGAAGGGGGTGCCGTCGTGGAACTTGACGTTCTTCCGAAGGTGGAAGGTCCAGACCTTGCCCTCGGGGTCGTGCTCCCAGCTCTCCGCCAGGGCGCCCTGGAGATCGGCCGTGCCGGGCTTGTTCTGCACGAGGGTGTCGTACATCTGCCGGATCGGCCGGAAGGACTCGCCGTCGTCGTTGAAGATCGGGTCGAAGTTCTTCGGGTTACCGGCGCCCGCGAAGACGAAGGTGCCGCCGGTCTTGGCCCCACCGCTGTCCTCGTCGCGCTCGCTCTTGGCGCAGCCGGACGCTCCGACCGCCAGAGCGGCGGCGGCCGCGAGGGCCACGGCCGCTTTAAGCCTGCTCGCCTGCATCTCTCACCTCTGTCATGCACATGTGTCCACGCCGAGCTGTGACTCAGTCCGTGTGCGGGAGGCTATGACACGACACACAGAATGCGGAACGCCCGTGAGGCAATCGCTATCAAGCCGACACCAAGTGGCCGGGTCTGACAGCGCGCGATCTCCCGACAAACAGGACTGTCACAGGCATGAGCAGATAGTGGGACCGGGCGTATCAGTGCAAAACCGGGCAGGTCGTCGATCGGGTGGCGAGCATGTGGTGAATCACGCCCGTCTCACATTCCGGATACGCGAGCGACGCCGGCCGGTCCCGTTGCGGGGCCGGCCGGCGTCGCTCGTCGTTCCGGTCAGATCGCCCGGCGACCCTCGAAGGCGCGGCCCAGGGTGATCTCGTCGGCGTACTCCAGGTCGCCGCCGACCGGCAGGCCGCTGGCCAGCCGGGTCACCGAGATGCCCATCGGCTTCACCATCAGCGCCAGGTAGGTCGCGGTCGCCTCACCCTCGGTGTTCGGGTCGGTGGCGAGAATCAGCTCGCGGACCCCGCCCCCGCTCAGCCGGGTCATCAGCTCGCGAATCCGCAGGTTGTCCGGGCCGATGCCCTCCAGCGGGTTGATGGCGCCGCCGAGCACGTGGTAGCGACCGCGGAACTCGCCGGTCCGCTCGATCGCCACGACGTCCTTCGGCTCCTCGACCACGCAGAGCACCTCGTCCGTGCGCCGCGGGTCACGACAGATCCGGCACTGCTCCGACTCGGCCACGTTGTAGCAGCTGGTGCAGAACCGCACCAGCTCCTTGACCTTGCGCAGCGCACCGGCCAGCCGGTTGATGTCGGCGGGATCCGCCGAGAGGACGTGGAACGCGATCCGCTGGGCGCTCTTCGGGCCCACGCCCGGCAGCCGCCCCAGCTCGTCGATCAGGTCCTGGATGGCACCCTCGTACATCTGCCGGCTCAGAACCCGGGCAGGCCGAGGCCGCCCATCCCGCCCGCGACCGGGCCCATCTTCTTCTCGGTCAGCTCCCGGGCCGCCTCGGCGGCGTTGTGCACGGCGGCGACGACCAGGTCCTCCAGCGTCTCCACGTCCTCCGGGTCGACCGCCTTCGGGTCGATCTTGATCGCCTTCAGCTCACCGGTGCCGGCCACGGTGGCGGTGACCAGGCCCCCGCCGGCGGTGCCGGTCAGCTCGGCCTCGGCCAGCTCGGCCTGGGCCTTGGCGATCTGCTGCTGCATCTTCTGCGCCTGCTTCAGCATCTGCTGCATGTTCGGCTGTCCACCTGGGCGCACGGATGGCTCCTTCTCGCACTCGTCTGATCGGCCGCGCCCAGCCTAGTCGGGCGACGGCACTGCTCCTCGGCGGTCGACGCGCGCTCAGCGCGCGTCGACCTCGTCGATCTTCTCGGCCCCGAACGCCTCGCGGAGCAACTGCACCGCCTGCTCCTCGCTGGACTGCCGGGCGGTCCGCTCGTCGATCACGTCGTCCAGCGGTTCGTCGCCCGGGTCGAAGCCCTCGTAGGCGGGCGCCGCCGGCGCCGGGGCCGCCGACCGGTTGCCGACCGGCCCGTCGTAGTCGGGGTCGTAGGGCGGCTCCCCCGCCCAGTCGGCGTCGGCGGTCTTCCGGGCCGCCTGCGCCGCCCGCGGACCCTTGCTGGCCCCCCCACCGGCGGCGGCCGCCGCCGCGGCCGCCCGGGCCGCCGCGATGGCGCTGCTCTTCGGCGAGCCACCCGTCGCCGGCGTGCTGCCCGGTGGTCCGGCCGGCTTCGGTACGGCGGGCGCGGCAACGCCGGACGCGGCGGCGGGCGCTGCGACGGGGGCCGGCGCGGTGGCCGTGGCCACCGCTGCCGCCCCACCCGGACGGGCGGCCTCGGGCCAGTCGGTATCGGCGGCAGCGGTCGGCGCAGCAGCGTCACCCGCCGGCTGTCCGGTGCCTCCCGGGCGGGCCGGTTCCGGCCAGTCCTCCCCGTCGTCCCCACCCGCAGCCGCACCGTGCGTGGACGGGCCGGACGGCCGGCGGGTGGAACCACCGGACGACTCCGACGCCCGGGCAGGGCCACCGGACGGATCGGCGTTCCCAGGCCGACCGCCGGCCGGGTTCGCCGGGGAGCCGGATGAGCCTGCGGTGCCCCCGCCCGAGCCCCCCGCCTGGTCACCCGACGTGTCGGGCGGGCCGGCCGGGCGGCCTGGACCCGCAGCCGGACGTGTCGCTGCGGCATCCGGACCGGCCGTCGGCCCTGCCGGGGCGGCCTCGGGCGCCGGACGGGACGAACCGGAGGAGCGAGCCGGGCCGCCGAGCGAGGCCGCGCCCCGCTCGCCGGCCACCTCGCACCGGATCTGCCAGCGGCCGCCCAGCTCCTCGTAGAGCGCGTCGGTGAGCACGGCGGCGTGGTCGGCCATCATCTTCGCCAGCACCGTCGACTTCACGGTCAGGACCAGCGTGTCGCCGTCCAGGTCGCGGACCACCGCGTCGCGCATCAGCGCCGCGATGCGCTTGTTGCTGCGGTTGACCTTGCCGACCACCTCCGGCCAGACCCGCCGCACCGCGACGGCGTCCAGCGCGCCGGCCGGGGCCGCACCGGGACGTGGCGGCTCCGGGGTGGCCGGATCGGGCAGCACCGCAGAGGCCGGGACCGGCCGCCGGGCGGGAGCGCCGGGCACCGGACCGTCGGGTGCCTGGTCAGCCGGGGCGCCAGAGGCCCGGTCGGCCGGGGCGGGCTGGGCCGGACCGGGCCGGTCGGCGGGACGGGAACCCGGACCGGACTGGCCGCTCGCGGCCGGGTCGGCCGGGCGGGGTGCCGGGGTCGAGCGGGCACCGGCCGCCGCTGCGGCGGCGCGGGCGGCGGCCGCCCCGGTCGGGGCACCGGCAGCCGCCGGCGTGCCGGCGGTCTCCGGGTCGGGCGCGGCGGCAGCCGCGGTCGGGGCGGGAGGCGCCGGGCGTACCTCCGGGGCGGAGCCGACCGGCGCGGAGCCGGCGGCGGCCGGCGGCGGCGCGGCGCCACCCAGGGTGAGCCGGCGCTCCATCCGCTCCAGGCGCTGGAGCAGGCCACCGGACGAGTCGTCCACGCCGGGCAGCAGCATGCGGGCGCAGATCAGCTCCAGCAGCAGCCGGGGCGCGGTGGTGCCGCGCATCTCGACCAGGCCGTTGTGCACGATGTCGGCGCACCGGGACAGGGTGGCCGGGCCGAGCCGCTGGGCCTGGGCGGCCATCCGCTCGATCTGGTCGTCGGGGCCGTCGATCAGGCCCTTGGCGGCGGCGTCCGGCACCTGCTGCATGACGATCAGGTCGCGCAGCCGCTCCAGCAGGTCCGAGGCGAACCGGCGCGGGTCGTGCCCGGCCTCCGCGACCCGGTCGACGGTGGCGTACGCGGCGGCGCCGTCACCGGCGGCGAGCGCGTCGCACATCTCGTCGATCAGGGCGGAGTCGGTGACGCCGAGCAGCGCGGCCGCCCGGGCGTAGCTGACGCCCTCCGGGCCAGCGCCGGCGATGAGCTGGTCGAGCACGGAGAGGCTGTCCCGGGCGCTGCCGCCACCGGCGCGCACCACCAGCGGGAACACCGCCGGCTCGACCTTGACCCCCTCGGCCTCGGTGAGCTGCTCCAGGTAGGGCCGCAGCACCTTCGGCGGGATCAGCCGGAACGGGTAGTGGTGGGTCCGCGACTTGATCGTGCCGAGGACCTTCTCCGGCTCGGTGGTGGCGAAGATGAACTTGACGTACTCCGGAGGCTCCTCGACCAGCTTGAGCAGGGCGTTGAAACCGGCCGACGAGACCATGTGCGCCTCGTCGATGACATAGATCTTGAAGCGGCTGCGGGCCGGCGCGAAGAACGCCTTCTCGCGCAGCTCACGGGCGTCGTCGACACCGCCGTGGCTGGCCGCGTCGATCTCGATGACGTCGATCGAGCCGGCACCGTCGGTGGCCAGCGAGCGGCACGACTCACACTGCCCGCACGGCTCCGGGGTGGGCCCCTGCTCGCAGTTGAGCGAGCGGGCCAGGATGCGGGCGCTGGAGGTCTTGCCGCAGCCCCGGGGGCCGGAGAAGAGGTAGGCGTGGTTCAGCCGCCCGCTGCGCAGCGCCTGCGACAGCGGCTCGGTGACGTGCTCCTGGCCGATGACCTCGGCGAACGTACGGGGCCGGTACTTGCGGTAAAGGGCCAGTGCCACCCGTCCCGCCTCCTCTCGACCGAGCCATTCTGCGCCGGTCGGCCCCGGGTGACCACCCACCACCCCGTGACCTGACCCGCAGGGACGTTACCGGCACCCGGAGACAGAAAGGCCCCCCGTGCACCCGTCAGAGCCCGCTTATCCTTGCTGCCTTCCGGCCCTGGGGAGGTTCACGAGATGCACGCCGCACGGGGGGTGCCGCCAAGCCTACCCGACCCGGCGTGGATCTTCAGGGGGTGGTGGGGTGGCCCGGCGGTCGGGGACCTGTATCCTGGCTCGCGGAGGATTCGCCTAGAGGCCTAGGGCGCACGCTTGGAAAGCGTGTTGGGTTAACACCCTCACGAGTTCGAATCTCGTATCCTCCGCCGTCGACGCAAGGGCCGGCTCCCGCCGTGGGGCCGGCCCTTCGTCGTTCCCCGGCCGCGCGAACGCGGCGTCTGATCGCCGCCAGACTCACCGCCCGCCGCCGACCAGGCTGGTGGCATGAACGGAGTTCTGGACGGAAAAGTGGCATTGGTGACCGGCGGCAGCCGCGGTATCGGGGCGGCGGTGGCCCTGCGGCTGGCGCGGGAGGGCGCCGACGTGGCGCTGACCTACGAGCGGCGCGCCGACCGGGCGACCGAGCTGGTCGAGCAGATCAAGGCGGTGGGGCGGCGCGCCCTGGCGGTACGGGCCGACAGCGCCGAACCGGCGGCGGCGCGCGCGGCGGTCGACCGGGTGGCCGGGGAGTTCGGCCGGCTCGACGTGCTGGTCAACAACGCCGGCGTGTTCCTGACCGGCCCGGTGACCGAGCTGGGTCCGGACGAGGTCGAGCGGACCATCGCGGTCAACGTGCGGGCGCCGTTCGTGTTCGCCCAGGCGGCGGTCCGGCACCTGGCCGACGGCGGGCGGATCGTGAACATCGGCAGCAACGTGGCCGAGCGGGCCGTCTTCCCCGGTCTCGCCCTCTACTCGATGAGCAAGACCGCCCTGATCGGCCTGACCCGGGGCCTCGCCCGTGAACTGGGCGGGCGGGGGATCACCGCGAACCTGGTCCACCCCGGGCCGACCGACACCGACGCGAACCCGGCGGACGGGCCGAACGCGGACGCCATCCGCGGCCTCACGGCCCTGGGCCGCTACGCCGCCCCGGCCGAGATCGCCGCCGTCGTGGCCTTCCTCGCCGGGCCGGACGGCGGGTACGTGACCGGCGCGACGATCCACGCGGACGGCGGCTTCACGAGCTGACCGGAGCCCCGGCAGGGGCCGGCTCCACCGGGGTCGGCCCCTGCGGCCCGGCGGGACGCGGGCCGCCGCGCAGCGCCCACACGGCGAGCAGGAGCGCACCGGCCGCCGCCCCCACGAGGATCGCCCGGTGATCGACCAGGACCAGCAGGCTCGCGCCGGCCAGCACGGCGAGCGTGCCGGGGCCGAAGGTCAGCGTGTTCACGGTCGCGGAGACGCGCCCCACCAGCGCGTTCGGCGTCTCCCGCATCACCGCCGTCCAGACCGTGATCAGCACCAGCGGAGCGCCGACCCCGACTGCCAGGGTGCCGGCGAACACCGGGACCAGGCCGGGCACGGCCCGCAGCGCCAGGCCGGCGGCCAGGAGCACCATCGCCGCCGCGGTCACCCGCCGGTCGCCGAGCCGCCGAAGGAGCGTCCCGGCGGCCAGTCCACCGGCCAGTGACCCGATGCCCTGCATCGTGCCGAGCACCCCGTTGAACTCCGGCGGCCGGTGCAGGCCGTCGTCCACCACGGCGTACGCGAGGGCGCCGTTGAGCCCGATCAGCAGCATGGCGACCCCGGCGCAGGCGACGAGGTGCCGCAGGGCGGCGTGCCGGCGGAGGTGCCCCAGCCCGTCGGCGAGCTGGCGGGTCCAGGGCTCGGGCGGCGGTGGCGGCGCCTCGCGTACCCGGATCAGCGCGACGAGCACGGCGGCGAGCACGAAGGTGGCGGCGTCGAGCAGCACCACGGAGCGCCCGCCATACGCGGCGAAGAGACCGGCCCCGGCCAGCGGGGCGACCAGCTTCATGCCCTCGTTGACCGTCGTGCGGAGGCCGTTGAAGTCGCCGAGCAGCTCGCCGGGAACCACGGCCGGCACCAGCGCCGCCTCGGCCGAGTCGATCAGCACGAAGCTGAACCCGTACGCGATCATCACCGCGAAGATCAGCCAGACCCGCGCGGCGGAGTCGACGAGCAGCAGCACCGGCAGCAGCGCGGCCATGGCCAGGTGCAGCGCGATGAGCAGCGGCCGGCGGCGGAACCGGTCGGCCAGCACCCCGATCAGCGGGGCGACCAGCGTGGGCCCCCAGGTGCCGAGGGTGACCAGCCCGGCCAGGCTGCTCGACCCGGTCAGGTCCTTCACCCAGATCCCGGCCACGAGGAGCATGGCCGCCGTGCCGAAGCCGGAGACGAGCACGCCGGCGAGGTAGCGCCCGGCGTCGCGGTTGCCCAGCACTCTGGCCGTACCCCAGTTCATGGCACCTCCCCCGTGCGGTGCCGATTCTGTCCACGCGCAACCCCCAAGTCAATGCTTGGGGGTGAGTCCGGCGGGTGGGTGCGGTTCAATGGCGGCCGTGAGCACCGCCGACCCACGCCTGCGCGCGCTGGCCCATCCGGTACGACTGCGCATGCTCTCGCTGCTGTGGAGCGCGCCGCTCTCCGCCGCCGCGCTCGCCCGGGAACTGGCCATCTCGCACGCCCTGGCCAGTCAGCACCTGCGCCGGCTGGACGCCGCCGGCCTGGTCGAGCTCGCCGACGTGCGCGCCCGGCGCGGCGGCCGGGAACGCCGCTACCGGGCGGTTCGCGGAGCCTGGCTCACCGAGCAGCAGGAGGGGCAGCCGCTGCTCGCCGAGTCGCTCGCCCGCAACCTTCTCGACCGGGTGGTCCACCGCGCCCCGGGCACGTCCGGCGTCAGCACCGACGCCGAGCTGTGGGTGTCCCCCGACGCCTGGGCGGCGGCCCGCAGCCGGTTGCACGCGATCATGACCGAGCTGCACGACGCCGCCCAACCGCCGCACGCGCCCGGTACGGTCCGGGTGGGCGCCACCCTCATGGCCTTCGAGATGACGGACCCGTCGCCGGCCGCCGAGGACTGACCAGCCGTCGTACACATGTTCCATCCACAGCCTGTGGACGCCGAGGGGATCGGATGAGTTACCAGCTCAGCGCGGTGGTCGCGGACGTCGAGCTGCTCCGCGAGCAGACCGTCGAGCTGGACCACGCGGTGCTCGCCGCGCTGCGCCAGGACTTCGCACTCCTGCCGGTCACCCCGCAGTTGGTCGAGGAGCTGACCGGCCGGCTGCCGGACTTCGCCACCGGCGAACCGTCGGCGGAGCAGCCCTTCCAGCTCGTCCTCTCACCCGCCCTGGTCGAGCTGTTCGCCCGCTGGTCCCAGCCGGGCCCGGTGGCCTACCTGGAGGCGGAGTTCGCCGGCGGGCTGGGCCACCAGGCCGCGGCGGTCTGGCTGGGCGGCCGGCCGAGCTGGGGGCCAAGCTTCGACGACCGGCTGGACCGGCCGCGCGCCGAATGGCCGATCAACGCGGCGCTCGCCCGGCTGGGCGTCGAGCCGGGGCCGTGGATCGACCCGTTCGCCGAACTGGGTCTGCACCTGGAGCGCGAGACGGCCGGCTGGCTGGCGCACGGCCGGCGCGGGCTCTCCGCCGACTACTGGGACGAACTGGCCGACGAGTGGGAACTGCGGCAATCCGACCAGCACCAGCAACCTCATCGCCCCGGTCCCGTTGGGGACTGGGGGATTGCATGAAGCTGCGACAATTCGGATTTATCGCCACACTGATGGCGGCTGCCTCGATCGCCGGCAGCGGCGTCCGTCCACAGGGGGCGGACATCCCGGCCCGGCCGGTCGGCGCCGCCGAGGTGGTCAGCCTCGACGGGCTGGGCAACGCCGAGTTCGGCGCCACCGAGGAGGACCTGACCCGGCGCGGCGTGCTGCGTACCGACGAGGACGCGTGCGGGCCGACGCTGGCCGGGCACGGCTCGGTCAGCCCGATCTTCGTCGACGACCGGCTCGTCCTGCTCTGGCTCGACGACCCGATGAGCACCCCGGAGGGGATCACCGTCGGCACGCCGGTCGAGGCGGTGCACGACGCCTACCCGTCGGTGGTCGGGCTCCACGCTCCACAGGAGATGCAACGGTTCGACGGGCTGCTCGCCCGCAGCGGCGACCGCGCGTACCTCTTCCTGCACGACGGCACCACGGTCCGGAAGATCATCGCCGGGTACGCCGACTGGGCCCGCCGCCTCTTCGACGAGGGCTACGGCCCCTGCTGACCCTGCACGGGTTGTGCGGCCGCCCGGCCGGACGGTAGAGACGACGCATGCGTCGAGTGGTCATGGTCGGCCTGTCGGTGGTCGTGGTGGCCCTGCTCGGCGTGGCCACGAACGTCGCCACCGGGGCGCTGCCCGCGCGCTGGTCCCCGTACCTCTGGCTGGCCTGGCCGCTGGTGCTGCTGCTGGTGGCGGTCCTGGTGCTCATCGAGGTGCAGCGTGGCCGGGAGCCGCGGCGGGCCGGGCCCGCCGGTGCGGCGCGGGCCCGCCGGGTACTGCTGGAGCGGGTCCGCCGCTACTGGGTGACCAGCGTCCTGGACCGGTCCCTGCACGAGGAGGCCCGGATCGAGCTGGGCATCGCGGCGACCGCCGAGGATCGCCGGCACCCGTGGAGCCTGCGGGCCAGCCACCGGGATGGCTTCACCGGCTCGCTGGACGACCGCACCTCGATGTCGGCGCTGTTCGACCAGCTCGACCAGGCGGTGGTCATCGTCGGCGCACCCGGCGCCGGCAAGACGACCACCCTGCTGGAACTCGCCCGGGACCTGCTCGACCGCGCCGACCACGACCCGGACGCCCCGATCCCGGCCGTGTTCAACCTGTCCTCCTGGGCGACCCTGCGCCGGCCCCTGGACCGGTGGCTCGTCGAGCAGCTCACCGAGCGGTACGGCATCCCGGCGGGGCAGGCAGCCACGTGGGTGGCGGCCGGGGAGATCCTGCCGCTGCTGGACGGCCTCGACGAGGTCGGCGAGCAGCACCGCGACGAGTGCGCGGAGGCGATCGCCGCGTTCCACCAGCGGCAGCCACTCACGCCTCTCGCCGTCTGCTGCCGCGAGGCGGAGTACGCCCGGCTCCGCTCGGCACCGCCCCTCTACGGCACCGTCGCCATCCAGCCGCTCGACCGGTCGCAGATCGGGCGGTACGTCGACCGGCCGGGACTGGCCGGCCTGCGGGCCGCGCTGGACGCCGACCCCGAGCTGTGGCAGCTCGCCGACTCGCCGCTGATGCTCAGCATCATGGCCCTGGCGTACGCGGACCCGGGCGACGCCGGCACCACTCCGTCCTCCGCCCGCTCCGGGCGTGAACGGCTCTTCGCGCGGTACGTCGACACCATGCTGCGCCGCCGGCCGCACCCCCGCTACCGCCCGGAGCAGACCACCGGTCACCTCGCCACCCTCGCCCGGGCGCTGCGCCTACGCGACCAGACGGTCTTCGTGCTGGACCTGATCGACGAGTCCTGGTCGGCCCGGCGTCCGGCGACGCGGTGGACCTCGACGGTGCTCGCCCGGCTGCTCGGCTGCGCCGCGCTGGCCGTGCCGTTGGGCGCGGCGGGCTGGGCGCTGGGCCGGGCGACCGGCCTGGTGGTCGCCGGTGGCCTGCTGGGGCTGGCCGTGCTCATGCACACCGTCAACTACGACGACCTGTTCGAGCTGACCTCGTCGATCCGCGCTCGCGACGACCGGCCGCCGGGAAGCTGGGCGGCCGCGTGGACCGCGAGCGTGGCCGAGCTGGAACGGCTCATCCTGGTCTCGGCGCTCGTCGCCGGCACGGCCGTCGGCGGGTTCACCGGCTGGTTCGCCGCCGGCGGTCCGAGCTGGACGGCCGGCCTCGGCTACGGCGGCGCCTTCTTCCTCGCCACGGTGGTCGCCCTGGTCGGCCTCGACAGCGCCCAGGTGCTGCTGCACTTCCGTCCGCCGCCGCCCCGCACCGACCGCCGCGAGCTGCCGAGCCCGCTGCTGCGGCAACGGCTGACCGTCATGGCGGCGGACTTCGCCACGCTCGGCCTGAGCGTCGCGGTGCTCGGCTTCGTGCCGGCCGCGCTGGCCCGGGGGACCGCCGAGGCGCTGAGCTTCGCGGTGCTCCTCGGTGGCGGCACCGCACTCGTGCTGTTCACCGTCGTCGCGTTCACCCCGATGATCGAGCAGGCCCTGGTCCGGCGGCGACTCGCCCGGGAGGACCTGGTTCCCCACCCGCTGCTGCCGTTCCTCGACCACGCGGTGCAGTGCCTCTTCCTGCGCCAGGTCGGCGACGGCTACATCTTCGTCCACCGGGAACTGCTCGACCACTTCGCCGGGCGCGCGGAGGCCGCCATGCCACTGCCGCAGCTCCGCGCCGCCGGGCGGTCCCGGAGGGCCGAGCTACGGGGCGCCCAGGAGGTCCGGGACGCCCCGCGGTGAACCGCACGGCTCTCAGCCGCTCGTGTCCTGGAGCCGGGCCGCCTCGGGCACGGCCAGCGGCGGTGCGACCGCCTCGCCGGGGCGGTCCGCGGGCTGGTGCCGGAAGGCCGGGCGGCGGGCGTTGGTGAGCCAGCGCAACGCCCACTCGACCGGCCCGTAGCGGAACCCGCGCAGCCACCACGCGCTCGCCGCGAGCTGGACCGCGAACACGGCCAGCACGAAGGCGAAGAGTGCGAGCGGGGAGAACGTGCCCGCGAGCCCGAACCCGATGCCGGTGAAGGCGATCAGGCCGGCCACCGACTGGCCCAGGTAGTTCGTGAGGGACATCCGGCCGGCCGGCGCGAGCGCGGACCGGACGAACGCCGTACGCGGGTGGTGCATGATCCGCAGCAGCGTCGCCACGTACGCGGCGGCCAGCAGTGGCGCGGTCGCGACGCTCGCGGCGACGCCCAGGCTGTTGCCGTTGCCGCCGTTGGCCGCGTAGACGATCGACCCGAGCAGCCCGACCGGGAACCCGACCCACTGGATCCGCCGCAGCACGGGTTCACGGCCGGTGACCCCGGTCAGCCACTGCCGGCGGCCGGCCACCATGCCGAGCAGGAAGAGGCCCAGTGCGGTCGGGCCCTGGAGGGTCACCGCCTGGAGGACCAGCAGCGGCAGGCCGGCGAGGTGCTCGCCGATGTTCGCTCCCCAGCCGCCGAGCAGCGCCTGCGTCGCCGTCTCGCCGTTGGCCAGCGCCTCGGCCTCGCTCGGCAGGAACGCCGACCGGTCCACGAACAGCGCGCCGGCGATCAGGCTGAGCAGCACGAGCGCGTAGAGGGCCACGGCGATCCGGATCGCCGTCCGGTCGGTCACCCGCCGCAGCAGGAGCAGCGCGAGGCATGCCACCGCGTACGTGGTGAGGACGTCGCCGCCGTAGAGGAAGACGGTGTGCAGGGCGCCCAGGAGGAACAGGCCGCCGATCCGGCGGAGCATGCGCGCCGGGAAGGCCGCGCCGGCCCTCCTGGCGGCCGCCATCTGGAGGGTGAAGCTGTATCCGAAGAGGAACGAGAACAGCACGTAGAACTTCATGTCGACGAAGACCGAGGAGAGCGCGCGGACGGCGTCGTCGAGACCCGAGCCGAAGTCGGGGTCGGTCACCAGGTTCCCCGGATAGCCGGAGGCCATGAAGGTCACGTTGACGGCGAATATCCCGAAGAGCGCGAAGCCCCGGACCGCGTCGACGTCGAAGACGCGTCCGGGTGGACTGGATGTGCTCACGACCGAACCCCCGCAATCTGCGTATGAGATACAGCGTACGAGATACAGAGTCCCCGAGTTCTAGAGTGAGCACAAGACCCGCGGGTGGGAAACGAGGAGAGTCGAACGTGGCGGAACGGCGTCTTCCCCCCGTGGTGGCCCGGATGTGGGGCCGGGAGACCAGCGCCCGGCACGGCCCCCGGCCGAGCCTCGACCTGGGCAGGATCGTCGACGCCGCCATCCGGATCGCCGACCGCGACGGCCTGGAGGGGGTGAAGATGAGCAGCGTCGCCAGCGAGGTCGGAATGGCGACGATGTCCCTGTACCGCTACGTCGGCAGCAAGGACGAACTGTTGATCGCCATGGCCGACGCCGCCGCACCCGAGCCCCCGGCGCTCGACGGGCGGGCCTGGCGGGACTACCTCACCGACTGGACCCGGGCCAACCGCGACTTCCTGCTCGGCCGGCCCTGGCTGCTGGCGCTCGGCCAGCACACCCCACCCGCCGGGCCCCGGGCACTGCGCTGGCTCGACCGGGCGCTCGCCGCGCTCGCCGGCACCGGCCTCGGCCCCGGCGAGCGGGTCAACATCGCGACCACCCTCACCGGCTACGCCTCCCAGCAGGCGGCGCTGGCGCACGCTCTGAACGTCGCCGCCGCCGGCGGGCCGATCGCCGGGCTGGCGGAGTACGGCGACATCCTGGCTGAGGTCCTCGACCCGGCCACCTACCCCGCGCTGACCGAGGCCGTTGGCGCGAACGCGTTCGGGGCCGGCGCGGAATGGATCGACGACGCCGACTTCACGTTCGGGCTCGACCTGCTCCTCGACGGCATCCAGGCACTCATCGACCGCCGACGTGAGCACTGAGGGCACAACAGCGGAAGGCGCGGCCTCGGACCACTCCGCGCCAGGGAACGACTCGTCCGAAACTCAACGAAAGTCAGGGCTCACCCGTGCCTTTCGGGTCCTGCCCCTGGCCTGTCGCGACTCCTAGCGTGGCCGGTACAACCGAGCGTTGGGAGCACGCTGTGTGGCAGGGCAAAGGCTCGCGGTGGGGTGCGGTGGCACCGCTCACCGCCGGTTTGGTGGTTCTGATGGTGCCAGGCACCGCGAGCGCGAAGCAGGAACCGGACGGGGCTGCGATCGAGCGGGTGGTGTCCGCCTACGCGGGCAGGGCGGGCTATCCGGGGATCGCCGTGACGATCACCAAAGGCAACCAGGTGTTGTACGCGGGCGGATACGGCCACGACTCCTCCGGCGCCGCAGTGACCGCGACGACACCGATGCCGGCCGCCTCCGTCAGCAAGTCGTTCACCGCGCTCGCCGTGATGCAGCTGGTCGAAGCGGGTGAGGTGACATTGGAGTCGCCGGTGCGCGACTACCTGCCTGATTTCCGGATCGCCGACCCCAGAGGAGCACGGATCACGGTACGCCAGTTGCTGAACCAGACCTCGGGGATCACCGATGGCACGTTCCCGGAGAAGAGTCTGCCTCAGCCCGATTCGCTCGCTGACGCCGTGACCCGAGCCCGGACCGCAGATCTGTCGACCGAGCCGGGCACGGAGCACAGGTACACGAACACCAACTACCACCTTGCCGCCCGGCTGGTGGAGGTCGTCGCGGGCGAGCCGTTCACGGACTATCTACGGCGCCACGTCTTCGAGCCGATCGGCATGGGGGCCACCACCACGATCAACCAGACCCCACGGGATCTGCCGCGCGACGTGCGTGAGGGACACGTCTACGCCTACGGCGCGTCGATTCCCGCCGCCGAGCCGAAGCGGTTCGTGAACGGATCCGACGGCGTTGTCACCACGGCGTCGGACCTGGCGAAATGGCTGATCGTGCACAGCAACGCCGGCTTGGCCGCGAATGGGACCCGCCTGGTCTCGGCCCCGAGCATCACCGCCATGCACACCTCGTCGGACCCACGCTGGACGTACGGGATGGGCTGGGACACCGACCAGAAGGGCCGGGTCAACCACAACGGCATCTGGTTCACCTACACCGCCGACGCACTCCTGCTCCCGGGCGGCTACGGCATCGCGGTGATCGGCAACAGCGGAATCGGCCTCGCCAACGAGGGCATCACCGCGCTTGCGGACGAACTGGCCACCCTCGTGACCGGGGGCGAGCCCTCATCCGACGCACCGGTACGGCTGATCGTCGACCTGACGCTGGCCGGCCTCACCCTGCTCAGCCTTCTGCTCGGCATCCGCAACCTACGACGCGCCCGGATCTGGGCGGACCGTTTCGCCACCCGGCCGTCGTGGCGGCCCGCCCTCCGGCTGCTGCCCCGGCTCATCCCCCTCGCCCTGCTGGTCGCTCTTCCGGACCTCCTCGGTCGGATCGTCGGTGGCGGGCGGGACATCACGTTCATCCAGCTCTGTTACTACTCGATCGCGCTGGTCAGCTGGACGGCCGTCGCGGCCGTGATGAACGCCGGCGTGCTGACCGCCCGCGTCGTCGCGCTGTCCCGGCTGCGCCGGCCGGCCGGGGACGTGCCGGCAACAGAAACATCGCCCCAGCCGGTCGCGAGCTAGGGGCGGACACCAACTGGGACCACAAGACGAAACGCCTGGCAGGTCCGTTCGGACCGGCCAGGCGTTTCGCCTGTTGAGCGGCGGTGGCGGCGGGATTTGAACCCGCGGAGGGCGTAAACCCTCACACGCTTTCGAGGCGTGCTCCTTAGGCCACTCGGACACGCCACCGCCGAGTAGGGTACAGGACCCCGGGTCTGGACGCCGAACCGGTATCCCCGGGCCCGGCCTGGCAGGATCCTTGCCATGAGTACGCACATCGGCGCTGAGCCGGGAGAGATCGCCGAGCGGGTCCTGATGCCGGGTGACCCGCTGCGGGCCAAGTGGATCGCGGAGACCTACCTCGAGGACGCCCGCTGCTACACGACGGTTCGCGGCATGCTGGGCTTCACCGGCCGCTGGAACGGCGTCGAGGTCTCCGTCCAGGGTTCCGGCATGGGCATGCCGTCCGCCTCCATCTACGCCCACGAGCTGATCAACGAGTACGGCGTGAAGACGCTGATCCGGGTCGGTTCCTGCGGCGCCCTGACCGAGGACCTCCAGCTGCGCGACGTGGTGGCGGCGATCGGCTCGTCCACCGACTCGAACATGAACCGGATGCGGTTCGACGGCTTGATCGACTACGCGCCGGTGGCCGACTTCGGGCTGCTGCGTACCGCGGTCGAGGTGGCCGAGCGGCGCGGCATCACCATGCGGGTCGGCCCGATCCTGGCCGCGGACGCCTTCTACACCGACCGGCCGGACCTCTACGACACCCTGGCCGACTACGGCGTGCTCGCGGTGGAGATGGAGTCGGCGGCGCTCTACACGATCGCGGCCCGGTTCAAGGCCCGTGCGCTGACCGTCCTGACCGTGAGCGACCACATCAAGACCGGCGAGAAGACCACGTCGCAGGAGCGGGAGCAGACCTTCGGCCAGATGGTCGAGATCGCGCTCGACACCGCCATCGCCTGACCCGACCCGATCCCTCGACCGCCCCGCCGCCCGCCCCGGGTGGCGGGGCGGTCGCGTTACCGGGGTCACACAAATAAATACGACCGGTCGTGCTTTTTGTCGGTACGCTGCTCGCATGATCTCCGACGGCCGCGTCGCGCGCGGCGACCGCACCCGCACCGCGGTGCTGGACGCCGCCGTGGCGCTCGCCACCGAGGTCGGCCTGGACGGGCTCTCCCTCGCCCAGCTCGCCGACCGGCTCGGGGTCAGCAAGTCCGGACTCTTCGCGCACTGGCGCTCGAAGGAGGCGCTGCAACTCGCCACCGTCGACCGCGCCGTGGCGCAGTGGGAGGAGCGGATCGTCGCCCCCGCCCTGCGCGTTCCTCGGGGTGTCCGCCGGCTGCACGCGCTGCACGAGGCCCGGATCGACTTCTACGCCGCCCGGGTCCTCCCCGGCGGCTGCTTCTTCGCCAACACCGAGTTCGAGTACAACGCCCGCCCCGGCCCGGTCCGCGACCGGCTCGCCGAGGCGTTCGGCCGGTGGACCACGTTCCTCGAACGCCTCGTCCGGGAGGCCGTCGACCTCGGCGAACTCCCCGCCGGCCTCGACGTGCCGCTGCTGGCGTACGAGATCGACGCGCTGGGGATCAGCGCCGTCATGCGGTCCCGGATGCTCGACCCGGACGCCACCTACCGGCACGCCCGCCAGGGCCTGCTGAACCGGCTGCGGGCGCTCTGCCCGGATCCGGCCCTGCTAGCGGAAGGCCAGCCATGAGCCAGGAGTTCGGGCACGTCGAGCACGTCCCGGTGCACTTCGACGACCTCGACGCCATGGGCATCCTGCACAACGCGCGCTACGCGGTGCTGCTGGAACGCGCCCTGACGCCATACTGGGCCGAGCGCGGCGTCGTGTTCCGCGGCGACGTGCACGCCGCTCCCGACGTGTTCCACGCCGTCCGGGAGTTCACCATCACCTACCGCGCCCCGGTCAGCGGGGTCGGCCCCGTGGCGGTGCACTTCTGGCTGGAGCACTTCGGCACCAGCAGCGCCCGCTACGCCTTCGAGTTCCGCTCGGTGGACGGCAGCGTCCTGCACGCCGACGGCACCCGGTCGATCGTCCGGCTGGACCCTGCCACCCTGCGCCCCACCGCATGGACCGACGCGGCCCGCGCCGTCGCGGAGACGCTGCTCCGTCCCGCGCCGGCCGCGGTCTGAGCGGGGACGGTCAGCGGAAGAAGGCGCGCAGCAGGGCGGCGCTCTCGGCCTCCCGCACCCCGCCGTACACCTCGGGGCGGTGGGTGAGGCGGCGGTCGCGCAGCACGTCCCACAGCGAGCCGACGGCGCCCGTCTTCGGCTCCCACGCCCCGAAGACCACCGTCGAGATCCGGGCCAGCGCGATCGCCCCCGCGCACATCGTGCACGGCTCCAGCGACACCACCAGGGTGCAGCCCTCCAGCCGCCACCGGCCCAGCCGCTCGGCGGCCCGGCGCAGGGCCAGCACCTCGGCGTGCGCGGTCGGGTCGCCGGTCAGCTCGCGCTCGTTGCGGCCGACCGCCAGCTCGGTGCCGTCCGGGCCGTAGATCACGGCGCCGACCGGGACGTCCTCGATCGCGTCCTCGCCGGCGCCGGGAACCCCGTCCGGGCCGGTCACCGCGACCTCCAGGGCCCGGCGCATCCACAGCTCGTGCCGCTGCCGGCGACCCACGGCGCTCAGGTCGGCCAGGCCCTCGTCCGCGCCCGGACCGACCCGCGCCGGCCGGCCGGGGGTGGGCTGCCCCGGGCGTACGGTCTCCAGGGCCGGATCGGTGGCGTCGGCCGGCTCCGCCCCACCGGTCCACGCCGCGCCGGGCGGCTCAGACCTCACGCAGCTCCTCGACCTCGTCGGCGCAGCCGAGCACCTGGCAGACCTCGGCCGTGACGTCGGCCGGCATCATCCCCTCGTGGCCGCAGAGCGCGAGCAGCTTCGGCGCCGAGATGCCCAGGTCGGCGAGGATGTCCGCGTCGCCCACCGGGTCGGCCTCCGGGTCCACGGCCGGCTGCTCGGTCTCCTCGTCGCCACCGGCGGCCGGCCGCGGCTCGTCGGCGTCCTCCAGCCCGGTCACCGAGGTCTTCAGATCTCCGACCAGCAGCGCGCCCAGCCGGGACTCCTCGGCGTAGGCCGAGTCGGAGCCGAAGACCCGGAGGTCCTCGCCCTCGTCCAGCCGCAGGATCACCAGGTACGTGTCGTCGGCCTCGACGAACAGCAGCGAGAGGTCGGCGTCCGGCTCGACGTCGCGGAGCCGGTCGGCCACCTCCTCGATGTCGGTGACCCCCCGCAGGTTCACCTCTTCGGCGGTCCAGGCGCCCTCGACGCGCGCCACGGCAGCAGCGAAGTACGACACGGTCCCCCCAATTCGGCCTCGGCAGCACGCCGACTCGTCACGCGATGCACGTTAACCGGTCGGGTCGGCAGGCGACCGGTCAACGCCCCGAAGGGCCCGCCGATCCCGGAGAAAGTCGGTCAGCCGGCGACGCGCCGGCGGGTCGCGATGAGTTCGCGCAGGCGTTCGGAGCGGGCCCGCTGCTGCGGCCGTTCCCGCTGCCGCACGGTGCGGGCACCGGCCAACTCGGCGAGGAGTTGCAGGCGTCGGCGGCTCCGCTCGGGGTCGAGCCGCGGCGGGGTGATCCAGGCCATACCGCGAGCGTGGACCGTCACCGCGCGTACGTCAAGACGGTCTTCGCTGAGCAGCGAAACCGGCACGCACCGTCACCAGAGCGGCCAGTCGCCGCTCTGCGCCCAGCGCACCGCCACGATCGCCGCGGCGATGCTCCAGCCGCCCGCCGTGACGATCGCGACCCCGGTGGCCACCCCCCGGTCGCCGTGCCGGACCAGCACCGCGGCGGCCAGCCAGGCCAGCCCACCGGCGAGCAGCGTCCACCAGGCGTAGCTGGACACGTTTCGCCCGAGCAGGCCGAACAGCAGCAGCCAGGCGAACGCGGTCACCGCGCCGATCGCGACGCCGGGGCCGGTGACCGGGTACGGCTCGCGGTAGCTCGGCCGCATCGGCGCCCCGGACGGGAAGAGCCCCGAGGGCGTACGCGGCAGCGGGCGCCCCGGCCCCGCGCCGGGCTCCCCGGCCACGCCGTGCCACCCGTTCGTCACCGCTGCCCCCTTCACGGACCGTAGATGTACCCAGGTCACGCAGAGCGACGGCCCGGGACGGACCGGTCGCAGCGTTCGTCCCTACGGTAGTGGTCTGCCAGGATGACCGGATGCGCTCGCCATCGATCGGACGCCGCGCGCGTCCGGTGTACCCGGTCCTGCTCCTCGTGGCGACGCTGGCCGGCGGGTGCGCCCCGGACGCCGGCCCGACGGCGGCGCCGGACAGCTCGTGGCAGAGCCCGGGCACGTCGGCCACCGGGGCGCCGACCGGCCAGCCGACCGGCCCCGCCGCGTCGGCCGTCCCGTCCACGCCGGCCCCGTCGCCGAGCCGCACCGCGTCACGGCACGTCTTCCCGGTCCGCGCGGGCAACGTCGCCTACCACCCCACCCACTCCGCGTACCCGGGGACGGACATCTTCGCCGACTGCGGCGAGCCGGTGGTTGCGGTCACCGACGGTGTGATCCTGGAGGTGAGCCGGGTGGACCGGTTCAGCAAGCGGGGGCCGCTCGGGCCGAACAACGGCGGGCTGTCGGTGTCGCTGCTCGGCGACGACGGGGTCCGCTACTACGGGTCGCACCTGAGCGCGATCGCCACCGGCGTCGACGCCGGCGTCCGGGTCCGGGCCGGTCAGCAGCTCGGGAAGGTGGGCCACACCGGGAACGCCAACAACGTCTGCCACCTGCACTTCGGGCTCTCCCCCAAGTGCACCGGGCACGACGACTGGTGGATCCGGCGGGGTGTGATCTGGCCGGCGAAGTACCTCGACTCGTGGCGCAAGCAGGGCAACCGCGGGCCGGCCGCCGAGGTGGCCGCGTGGCAGCGCCGGCACGGCTGCCCCAAGGCGCCGAGCGACTCCGCCGCGGCCGGCTGACCGCCGTCCACTCCCGACACCCGGTGCGACACCGCGCGGCGGGCGGCGCGGGCGCGTAGGTTGCAGGGCATGACTGCCCGGGATCCCATCGCCGACCTGCGGCGGATCGCGTTCCTGCTGGAACGGGCGAACGAGGCCACCTACCGGGTCCGGGCGTTCCGATCGGCGGCCAAGACCCTCGGCGCCCTGCCGGCCGGCGAGGTGGCCGAGCGGGCCCGCACCGGCAAGCTCACCGAGCTGTCCGGGGTCGGCGACGTCACCGCCCGCTGCGTCGTCGAGTCGCTGGCCGGCGAGGAACCGGTCTACCTGCGCCGGCTGGTCGCCACCGAGGGCACCGACCTGGACGAGGCCGCGGCGAAGCTGCGGGACGCGCTGCGCGGCGACTGCCACACCCACTCGGACTGGTCCGACGGCGGCTCGCCCATCGAGGAGATGGCCCTGGCGGCCGTCGAGCTGGGCCACGAGTACCTGGTGCTCACCGACCACTCGCCCCGTCTGACGGTGGCCCGGGGGCTCACCGCCGACCGGCTGCGCAAGCAGCTCGACCACGTGGCCGCGGTGAACGAGGCGCTGCCGAAGGGCTTCCGCATCCTCACCGGCATCGAGGTGGACATCCTGGCCGACGGCTCACTGGACCAGGACGAGAAGCTGCTGGCCCGGCTCGACGTGGTGGTCGGCTCGGTGCACAGCGGCCTCAACGACGACCGGGCGAAGATGACCCGCCGGATGCTGGCCGCGATCGCCAACCCCCACCTGGACATCCTCGGTCACTGCACCGGACGGATGGTGTCCTCCCGGCCGGCGGGGGTGACCGGCCCGGGCGACCGGGGGCACCGGGCGCGTACCCGCAAGGAGAGCGACTTCGACGCGGAGGCGGTCCTCGCGGCCTGCGCCGAGCACGACGTGGCCGTCGAGATCAATTCCCGGCCGGAGCGGCAGGACCCGCCGAAGCGGCTGATCCGCCGCGCGCTGGAGGCGGGCTGCCGCTTCGCCGTCAACACCGACGCGCACGCGCCCGGCCAGCTCGACTGGCAGCGCTTCGGCTGCGAACGGGCGGCGCTCTGCGGCGTGCCGGCGAACCGGGTGGTCAACACCTGGAAGGCCGACCGCCTCGTGAAATGGACGGCGGGTCGGGGCTGAAACACGCCCGCGCGGCGGCGGGAGACTGACCCCCGCCACCTCGCCGGGCCGGCGGTCAGCGACCGGCCGGAACCGTCGCGGGAGTGGCCGGGGTGGACGCCGGCGCGGACCGGCGCCGGCCGAGCATCCCCTGCGCGACGGCCACACCCAGCAGCACGACCAGCGCGCCCACCGGCTGGTGCCAGTTCATCCGCTCGCCGAGCACCACGGCGCCGACCAGCACCGCGAACACCGGGATCAGGTACGTGACGGTGGACGCCGTGCTCGCCCCCGCGACCCGGATGTTGCGCAGGTTGATCACGAAGGCCAGGCCGGTGCCGAGCGCGCCGAGCGCCAGCACGGACGCCACCACCTTCGCGGAGAGCCCGGTGGGCACCGGCGGCGCGCCCGCCACCAGCGGCGCGACCACCGCGAGCTGCGCGGTCGCCACCAGCAGCTGCGCCGCCGAGAGCGACAGCCCGGAGTACGCGCTGCCCGCGATGAACTTCTTCTGGTAGGGGATGGCCACCCCGTAGCAGGCCGCCGCCCCGAGACACATGAGCTGGCCGATGAAGTGCGACCCGCCCACGCCCTCCCAGACGCCGAGCACCACCAGCACCCCGGCGAAGCCCAGGCCCAGCCCGATGGCTCGCCGCACGGTCAGCCGCTCGGTGCGGAACACCAGCACCGCCAGCGGCAGCACGATCAGCGGCGTGGTGGCGTTCCAGATGCCGGCGAGCATCGACTCGACCCGCTGCTCACCGAAGCCGAACAGGGTGAACGGCAGCGCGACGCCGAACGCGGCGACCACCACCAGGTGGGCCCAGACCCGGGGCTCCCGGGGCAGCCGGTCGCGCAACACGGCCAGCACGACCAGCAGCGTGACCGCACCGGTGGCGACGCGGTAGAGGGTGAGGTGCAGCGGATGCAGCTCGGCCACCCCCACCTTGATGAAGAGGAAGCTGGAACCCCAGATCACGCCGAGCGCGAGGAACCCGGGCAGCCAGCTGCGCAACGGCGCCCGGTCAGGAGTGATATCCGCTGTCACCCCTGACACTCTGCCGCAGGGGTACGACGAAGTCCCGCGATATTCGGACGCCGTGTCGACCGCCACAGCCGCTCGGCGGCACCGCACCCGCCCGCGCCCTTCAACACGGCAAACACCGTCGACAGCGGGGTGGCCCGGTCACGTAGGGTCGCATCGTGGGACGAATCGATGACCTCGCCAACCGCTACGTGGCCGACTGGGCTCCGCTGAGCCCGACCGGGGCCACCTACGTCGGCATCGCCGGCTACGACGACCAGCTCGACGACCTCTCCCCGGACGGCTACGCGGCCCGCGCCGACCTCACCCGGCGGGCCCTGGCCGACCTCGACGTGACCGAGCCGGACACGGAGGCCGAGCGGACCGCCAAGGAGGCGATGCAGGAGCGCCTCGGCCTTGAGCTCGCCCGCTACGAGGCCGGCGAGACCAGCAGCGAGGTCAACGTGATCGCCAGCGGGCTGCACGACCTGCGGATGGTCTTCGACCTCATGCCGACCGAGGGCGACGACGCGAAGGCGAACGTGGCCGCCCGGCTCAACCGCTTCGCGGGCGCGCTGGAGGGTTACAAGCGCACGTTGCGCGAGGCAGCCACGGCCGGCCGGGTCAGCTCGCAGGTGCAGCTGGTCGAGGTCGCCAAGCAGTGCGACATCTGGGTCGACCCGAACGGCGACAACTTCTTCCACGGCCTGGCCGAGCGGCTGGGCGCGGAGGGCGCGCTCGGCGCGGAGCTGCGCAAGGGCGCGGCGGCCGCGACGGCTGCCACCGCCGAGTTCGGGCAGTTCCTCCGCACCGAACTGGCCCCGCAGGGGCGGCAGAAGCAGGCCGCCGGCCGGGAGCGCTACGAACTGGCCTCCCAGTACTTCCTCGGCGCCCGGGTCGACCTCGACGAGACGTACGCCTGGGGTTTCGCCGAGCTGGCCCGCCTGGAGTCCGAGATGCGGGCGGTCGCCGCGCGGATCGTCGGCCCCGGCGCCAGCATCGACGACGCGGTGACCGCGCTGGACGCGGACCCGGCCCGGACCATCCAGGGCAAGGAGGCGTTCCGGGACTGGATGCAGGCGCTCGCCGACAAGGCGATCAGCGAGCTGCACGGCACCCACTTCGACATCCCGGAGCAGGTCCGCCGGATCGAGTGCTGCCTCGCCCCGACCAGCGACGGCGCCATCTACTACACCGGCCCGAGCGAGGACTTCTCCCGGCCGGGCCGGATGTGGTGGGCGGTGCCGCAGGGCATCACCGACTTCTCCACGTGGCGTGAGGTGACCACGGTCTACCACGAGGGCGTGCCGGGCCACCACCTCCAGATCGCCCAGACCGCCGTCCGCGCCGATCTGCTCAACCGCTGGCAGCGGCTGCTCTGCTGGGTCTCCGGGCACGGTGAGGGCTGGGCGCTCTACTCCGAGCGGCTGATGGACGAGCTGGGCTACCTGGAGGACCCGGGCGACAAGCTCGGCATGCTCGACGGGCAGGCGTTCCGGGCCGCCCGGGTCATCGTCGACATCGGCATGCACCTGGAGCTGGAGATCCCGGCCGACAACCCGTTCGGCTTCCACCCGGGCGAGCGCTGGACGCCGGAGCTGGGCTGGGAGTTCATGCGCGCGCACTGCCGTGTGCCGGACGAGAACCTGCGCTTCGAGCTGAACCGCTACCTGGGCTGGCCGGGGCAGGCCCCCTCGTACAAGGTGGGCGAGCGGATCTGGCTCCAGGCCCGGGAGGAGGCGAAGGCCCGCAAGGGCGCCGACTTCGACCTCAAGGAGTTCCACCGCCAGGCGCTCGACCTGGGCTCGCTGGGGCTCGACCCGCTGCGCCGGGCGCTGGCCCGGCTCTGAGCGACGACGACGGCCGGGAGTCGGAGGGGATCCTCCGGCTCCCGGCCGTTCCGCATGTCCGTCGGGTCAGGCGAGGTCGAGCTTGAGCAGCGGCCGCGCGGTGAGCGACTTGGAGTTCTCGTAGGCCAGGTCGATCACCGGGTCGGTGAAGCTGATCGGGATCGGCGAGGTGATCGGAAGGCCGTCGGGGAACGGCAGGTCCGGGGTGAGCGTGATCTTGATGCCGAGCAGGTGCCCCACGAACCGGGTGGCGTAGAAGGCGACGTCGCCCTCGACCGTGAGCCGGTCGGTGACGTACCGCTGCTTCTTGCCGGCCGGGCCGCTGGCCAGGAGGGTGAAGTCCTCCGTCACGGCCTTGTCCATGGTGAACTTCAGGCACTTGAGCTTGCCGTCGTGGGTGGGCAGCTCGACGATCCCCTCGAACCGCAGCCCGGTCATGGTGACCTTGGAACCGATGAGCTTGGCGGGCGGGTCCGCGACGATCGGCTGGTCCGGGTCGGCGGCCAGCTTCGGCAGCGGCTCGCCCGCCTCGACCGGCTTCGGCTTGGTCGGCGCCGGGCTGTCGCAGTCGGCGTCCGGCTTCGCCGGGTCGGACGGCTTCGTCGTGGCGCTGCCGCTCGGCTTCGGCGTGGCGGTGGCGCTGCCGGTCGGGGTGGTGGTCGCGGTCGCCGCCGGCTCGGCGGCCGCAACCGGTGCGGACGAGGTGCTCGGGCTGGACGAGGGCTCGGTGTCGTCGCCCCCGGTGAACAGGCCGGTGATGCCGTCGACGATGTCGGTCAGCAGGTTGCCGTCCTTCGGCTCCTCGGCCGGCGCGGTGGTCGGGCTGGCCGACGGCGACGCCGACGCCGAGGGCGAGGCTGAGGCCGAGGCGGACGCGCTCGGGGCCGGGGCGGTGGCGGTCAGGCACGCGGCCGGCGCGGCGAGCGCCGGCTCCGGACCGCGGAGCGCGAACAGGCCGGCCGCCGAGACGGTGGCGACGACGAACAGGATCGCGTACGCCCTGGGGTCCCGGTGGCTGCCGCTTCGGGGCGTGTCCGGTCCGACCGGCGGCAGCACCTGGGTGCTGTCGGTGCCGCCGGACGGCTCCGCCGGTGCGGCCTCGCGCAGCGGGTTACGCGGTTCGGGCAGGGTGTCGGTGAGGACACCGGTCGTCTCGTCCTCGCGCTGCCGGGGCATCAGGTCGTCGACCAGGGCCGGCTCCGGCTCCCCGGCCGCGTCGTCGTCCTCGGCCCCGGCCACCGGCTCCGCCGGCTCCTCCGCCGGAGCCGGCTGCTTCCGCGGCACCCAGGCGAAGCCGAGGGCGCTGCCGACCATGCCGAGCAGCAGGCCGATGAAGAAGCCGCCGAGGTTCACCCCGATCATCGAGTAGAGCGCGGTGACCGCGGCGACCACCGAGTAGAACATCCGCTGCTGCGGGCTGAACCAGAGCAGCATGCCGCAGGCGAAGAGGATGGCCGGGATCAGCCAGGACAGGAAGCCGGTGGGCCCCATCTGGAAGGTGAGGCCGTTGAGGCTCATCTGCGTGGTGCCGAAGATCTCCAGGCCGGCCAGCGCGGTGAAGAGCCCGCCCCAGAACGGCCGCGTCCGCCGCCACCGGCGGAAGTCGCGCCACGCCTGGCCGACCCGACCGGGCCGAGCCTGCTGCGTATCGGCGGTTGTCACGTACTCCTCCTGGCGGTGCTGACGGCGTGAGACAAGGACGAGGCCCGCGGAGGGCGCCCTCCGCGGGCCTCGACATCAGATCAGAAGCATTCCTTGGCGTCCTTGCCCACGTTGACCTTCAGCTTCAGGCCGTTGAGGGTGAAGACGCCGGCGCTGGTGGACCGGGCCACCTGCTCCAGGTCGGTGATGGTCACGACGTCCGCGCTCTGCCCGAAGCCGCCGGGCTGGCCCTTCTTCGGGTTGAGCTCGTTGGCGTCGCGACCGATCTGGATGTTCTCGAAGGTGGCGTTGCCCTCGAGCGAGTCCATGTCGATCAGCAGGTTGGTGGCGGTCGCCGGGTTGCCGCCGCCACCGGCGTTGATGGTCAGCACGATCGGGATGCCCGGCAGGCTGGCGTCGACCGACTGGCAGAGGTCGTAGAGCTTGGCGTCGGCGATCTCGGAGACGGCCACCGGGTGCTGGTTGCCGCTGCTCTTCTCCTGGACCATGCCGCCGTACTGCTTGAAGCCGTTGCCCACCAGCTTCGAGGCGCCGACCTTGAAGGTCTGGCCCGACACGGCGAACGAGGCCGCGATGGCGCCGTTGGCCATGCCCAGCACGATGCCGCCGGCGACGACGGTGGCGGGCACCATCATGGCGGCGAACCGACGCCAGCGGGTGCCGCCACTCATCTGGCGGTTCTCCGATTCACTCACAAGGTCCTCCTCGACGGGGGTTCGTCACCGGCGCGAGACGCGACGCGGGACGGGGAAAGCTGCGGGGCGCCGCGGGCCCGTGTGCCGACGGACTGCGCGGTACGCGGATGGATGCTCTCGCGAAGCGACAGACCTCACAAGTCCCTTGCTACTGACGGGTAACACAGTCGTGGTATCAAGATCGCCCATGGTTACCAACGGTTAACATCCCGACAGCAAGGAGCTCTGGGCAAAACAGCTCTATTACGACAGGAAGGCAGCGAGGTTTCACCTGTGGTAGCCGTCACGCATATACGTCACAGTTCGGTAACGGGGAGCTGACAGACCGCTGAGGGTGATGCCCCGTTCACCCGTCCGGCCGACCCGGCTGACCGTCCGGCGGGCGGTCAGCTCCAGCCGTCCACCCAGGACCGGAGCAGGTGATGGTCGATCGAGTCGATGCGACCGAGCGGGCGGCCGGCCGCGACCCGCTCCCGCAGCTCCGCCCGCGTGAACCAGCGCGCGTCCACCACCTCCACGCCGTCCACCCGCACCTCCGTCGAGACCGCCGTCGCACGGAAGCCGACCATCAGTCCGGCCGGGAACGGCCAGGCCTGCGAGCCCTGGTAGGCGACGTCGACCACGGACACCCCCGCCTCCTCGGCCAGCTCCCGGCGGACGGCGTCCTCAAGGCTCTCGCCGACCTCCACGAAGCCGGCCAGGGTCGACCAGGAGTCCTCGCCCGCACCCTGGTGGCGGGCCAGCAGACAACGCTCCGGCTCACCGGGCGCCTCGACCAGCACGATGACCGCCGGCTCGATCCGGGGGAAGAGCAGCCGCCCACAGCCGGGGCCGGTGCAGGACCGGGTGTGGCCGCCGTCGCGGGCCACCGTCACCGCCCCGCAGCCGCCGCAGAACCGCTGGCCCCGGTGCCAGTGCAGCAACCCCCTGGCGTACGCCTGGATGGCCGCCTCGGCCGGCCCCAGCCCGCCCACGAGCGCCCGGACGTCGACCGCCTCGGCCGCACCGGCCAGCTCGCACGCCTCCGCCTCGCTCCGGCCGGAGAGGTCCACGGCGAACACCGCCCGGCCGGCGTCCACCCCGAGGAACACCGTCTCGTCGGCGGCGGCGCGCAGCCCGGCCGTCCCGGCCCCGGAGCGGCGCACCGGCGCCCGGTCGGCCGAGACCAGGCAGCGGTCCCGCCACAGCGCCAGCAGTTCGCTCTCCGGGTCGCTCAACCGGTCGGCGACCCACCCCGGGTCGGCACGCTGCACCGCCGCCCGGTCCAGCCAGCCACCGCCGTACGCCAGGGTCCGCTCATCCGTCCGCACCCGGCCACCGTCCCACGATCCGGACCGGTGTGGGGGCTCGCCAGGGGTGATGCCGACGACACCCGGCGGCGGCGGACGCGCGGCCCGGGCGTGCGCCGGGACGGAGACTCCCGGCCGGCTCAAGCGTTGGTTACCGTAGGTGTCTCCCGTGGGGGAAGCGGTCCCCACGTGGTACTTCCGATCGAGGTTGCTGTGACGCTGTACGGCGAAAAAGTGCCTTCCGCCGACGACCGGCCCACCGTGAAGGTGACGGCGGTGAGCTGGCCGGACGTCGAGCCGGAACCGGTCGCCGCACCCGCCGCGGGCGGGCCCGGGACACCGAGGCGGTCCCGGCGCGGGCGGATGCTGCTCGCCGGTGGGATCGTGGCCGCCGTGCTCGCCGCCGGCACCGGTCTCGGCGCCTACGCCTACGCCGGAGACGTCCCCCGGGGCACCACGGTCCTCGGCGCCGAGCTGGGCGGGCGGAGCCGGGCCGAGGCCGCGCAGGCCCTCCACGCCGAGCTGGCCCGCCGGTCGGCGGCGCTGAACGCCCCGATCACCGTCGCCGTGGGCGAGAAGAACGCCGAGCTGAAGCCGGCCGAGATCGGGCTCGCGGTCGACGTGGACGCCACCGTGGCCGCGGCGGCCGCCGCCGAGGCGCACCCGGTGAGCCGTCTCGTCGGCTCCCGCACGGTCGAGCCGGTCGTGACCGTCGACACCGCCCGCCTGGAGGCCGCGTTGCGCAAGGCGATGGGCGACCAGGGCCGCGAGATGACCATGCCGGCCATCATCTTCACCGGCACCACCCCCAAGCCGGTCTACCCGAAGCCGGCGCTGACGGTCGACACGGACGGCGCGACCCACGCCGTGAAGGCCGGCTGGCTCGCCGGCGGGCCGGTGACCGTGCCGCTGGTCGAGAAGTGGCCGGCGAGCAGCCGCGAGGACGTCGACCGGCTCCTCGCCGAGCTGGCCCGGCCGGCCGTCGCGGCGCCCGTCACGCTCACCACAGACGGCGGCAAGGTAACGATCCCGCCCGCCGCCATCGCGCGCGGCCTGCGCTTCTCAGCTGACGACGCGGGCAAGCTGACCCCTCGGGTCGACGTCAAGCGGCTGCGCGCCGCGCTCGGCGACGGGCTGGCCAAGCTGGAGGTCGCGCCGAAGGACGCCGGGTTGACCATCAGCGGCGGCAAGCCGAAGGTGGTGCCGGGCCGGGCCGGCCGGCAGGTCGACGCCGCGGCGCTCGGCCGGGACCTCCTCGCCGTGCTGCCGAAGGCCGACGGCCGCACGGTGACCGCCGCACTGAAGCCGGCCGAGCCCGAGCTGACCGAGGCCAAGCTCGCCGCGCTGGGCATCAAGGAGCGGGTCTCCACCTTCACCACCCGGTTCCCCGGCGGCCTCTCCTCGCCGCGCAGCCAGAACATCGTCCAGGCCGCCAAGGACGTCGACGGCACCATCGTGCAGCCGGGCGAGACGTTCTCGCTCAACGGCCACACCGGCGAGCGAGGTTACGACCAGGGCTACAAGGACGCGCCCACCATCGTCGGCGGCAAGCTGGTGCCGGGCGTCGGCGGCGGTGTCTCGCAGTTCACCACGACGCTCTTCAACGCCAGCTACTACGCCGGCCTGGAGGACGTCGAGCACAAGCCCCACTCGTTCTACTTCAGCCGCTACCCCGCGGTCATCGAGTCGACCATCTACTGGCCCCAGCTGGACTTCAAGTTCCGCAACAACACCCAGTACGGCGTCCTGATCGACACGTCCTACACGTCGAGCACGATCACCGTGTCGATGTGGAGCACCAAGATCTACGACAGCGTCAAGACGGAGTACGGGCCGCGCCGGAACATCACCCAGCCGAAGACCGTCTACCTCGACCCCGGCCCGGACTGCATCTCCGCCGCGGGCAGCGTCGGCTTCGCGCAGGACGCCTTCCGGGTCATCAAGAAGGACGGCAAGGTGGTGAAGCGGGAGAAGTTCAGCTGGCGCTACGACCCCGAGCCGCGCTTCATCTGCGCCAAGCCGCCCGCCTGACGCCCGTCGCACCCACGCACGGAAAAGCCCCGCCGGCCAGGTCGCCGGCGGGGCATTCGCCTGTCGTACGCCTCCTAGGGCCGCGCCTCGGCCAGCCCCTGCCGTACGCCGTCCGCGCCGCGATCGGTGCCGTAGACCGGGGTTCCCGGCTGCTGCCGCCAGCTCTCGTCGAGCGTGCCGGCGTCCACCGGGTCGAAGCCCAGCGCGTCCACGAGTTCCATGACCACGCGCTTGGCCTCGGCGTCGTCCCCGGCCACCGGCAGCGCGATCCGGTCCGGCGTGCCCGCCGGCTTCCCGCTGTCCATCAGGTACGCGGCCTGGATGTTGTTGAACGCCTTCACCACCCGGGCGCCCTTGAGGTGGTCCGCCGTCCAGCGGCTGGAGCTGAGGCTTCGGTCGAGCAGCTCGGGGATGTCGCCGTCCCGCTCCGGGTAGTAGTTGTCCGCGTCGACGACCAGCTTGCCGTCGAAGGGCCCCGCCGGCAGGTCCGGCACCGCCTTGAGGGGGATGGCCACGACGACCAGTTCCGCGTCCTGGACGGCCTCCTCCAGCGTGCCGGCCGTGGCACCGGTCTCCCCGGCCAGGTCGGTCAGGCTCTGCGGCCCGCGCGAGTTCGCCACGGTGACGTCGTGGCCCAGCGTCCGCAGACGACGGGTGAGGGTGCCGCCGATGTGCCCCGACCCGATGATTCCGATCTTCATGACCACTCCTGCCTCCGCCAGCGCCTGGCGGTCAGTTCCGGCCGAACCATCAGCAGGTACCCCGGCCGGGCCGGCCCGACCGTGGACGACGCGTACAGCACGTCACGTTTTCCGCCGGCCTGACGGGGCAGGCACCGGCGGTTCACGCACCGACCGTACGAGACGCGACCGCGTGCCCGGGGCGATTCACCGAAGCAGGCCACAAACGCAGTCAGGGCCACCCCGAAGGGTGGCCCTGACTGGAAGATTGTCCGGCGGTGTCCTACTCTCCCACACCCTCCCGAGTGCAGTACCATCGGCGCTGGAGGGCTTAGCTTCCGGGTTCGGAATGT